>JAJZXC010000029.1 GCA_021846365.1 Bacillota bacterium
GGTAGATTGTTACATATGGGTGCGCGTCGACGCTCAAGCCGTCAACCGGGTTCATCGTCGTCTCGGCCAACAATCCCTGGTCACCATTTTCGTCAAAACCCTCCCTGCTCACCCGCACGGACACTCCCTCACGTTCCTATTTCCGGAGCCTTTCGGTGCTCGCGTGTGAGCACGCACATCGCAAGGCCGCATATCCTGAGCATCCTAGCGGGTTGCCGATACTGACCAACTGTTCGTCCATCATGCCGTCACCTATGAATATTGGCATATTATCCGACGTTCCGCAAATCAGGAAACGTAGAAGCGCCGATTGTTTTGTGGCCGCTATCCAGACGGTTGCCACACAACCCCACCGGTTGATGGCATCTACGATCCTGCACTGATATGCCAGGACCGCTGTCCACTGATACCAAGTCAGCGTCTCGCTCGATTGTCGGCGGATGTCCAAGTCCAGCAGCACATCGCGGTTCCAAGTCAATGGGACGAACATCTTGGTACAACCCGCCGGCTTTAAAGGGGACCACCACCGACATGCGACCTTGCTCAGATTAGTATGGAACAATCACGAATGGGAAATCGACGTTTGTAATGCCATAGGTCGTCCGATTATCAATCCGAATTTTCCATGT
This sequence comes from Bacillota bacterium, assembly GCA_021846365.1. Classification (GTDB taxonomy): domain Bacteria; phylum Bacillota; class Sulfobacillia; order Sulfobacillales; family Sulfobacillaceae; genus JAJZXC01. The sequence continues at coordinate 630 of JAJZXC010000029.1, forward strand.
GCTGCTCGTCTGGCCCGCTCCTGCAGAAACGGTAACTTGCGCATCAAGATCCAACCCACCCCATTGACCAGACCGGACTGCCACCCGAGTTGGGCTACGGCCATCTTGTGTGAATGCCGTCACCGAAAATCCGGTGGAGTCGGTAGAGTCCACCACCCGAAAGCTTTCCGGACGCTTCAAACAGCCGTTTTTGAGACGGATGCCGGGAAGCGACCCCGCTCGAGTGATCCTAACGATGCCACCGCTACTCCGCGCATGCAGCAGACTACCGGATGCGTTCCCCAGCGGTGACGATATAGCGCTGGCGCCCCTTCATCGTCTGTACGGCCATTTCCTCAAGGTGAAATCCCCAGGCACCCATAATACACGGAACCACGCCCGCCTCTACGAGGGCTGCCGCGCGCTCATCGGCATAATTCCCGTACACAGGGTTATGACGCCGATAGTTAACCTCCCCGGGCATGCCGCCTTCGTTGGCAGTCTCCGTCCCCAAGCCGATCCCGTCCGGCAGAAGGCCTGCCACAATCTGTATAGATTCCGAGCGACGGTGACCTCGATCAGTCGTCCTTCCACGAATCTGCCGGTTTCCAGCCGCCACCCGGCACTCCGGCAGTTGCCGCCTCCTCCGCGCTGGTCAGGAATGGACCGCCCGCGCCGTAGCCACCGCCCGAGCGGGCACCTCCAACATAAGATGGTCACTTAGCGCATTTTGCTGTCTTTCGTCCGAAGAACCCACCACAAACGCGTGCAGATCCCCGTTCGAACACCGCCATACTGCCGACAATAGGTTGGGACCCGCGCCGGGCAGAATATTCTTGATAGGATCCCGAGATCGTTATCACGGTTGAAATTCTATTGGTCGTGCTTCAGAGCTGAATCCTGCTCCGGATGTGGCGTCAGCGTCACCTGATAACCAGGTTGGCCGAGGCGTTTGCTCGCCTGGCGGATGACCAGCTAGTTTGGCTTACAAAGCAAAGTCTTGACGAATATCCACGCATCGAGTATGACAACGGCAGACAAGTCACACCATGGATGGGGATGCAGCATGCGGGTACTGATCGTGGAAGATGAAGCCCGGTTGGCGCGGTTGCTGGCGTTGGAGTTAGAACATGCTGGATTTGACACCGTGACCGCGACTACGGGCCGGGAAGCTTTGGACCGGTCAACTCAGGGAGATTTTGACTGCATGCTCCTTGATGTCATGCTTCCGGATTTGAGCGGATTTGAGGTGTGTCGGCGCACGCGACAAATGGGAGACATGCCGATCATCATAGTGTCGGCCCGTGGACAGGTTCCCGATAAAGTTGCCGGGCTAGAGTTGGGTGCCGACGACTATGTGGTCAAGCCGGTGAACAGCGAAGAACTGGCCGCCCGCATTCGCGCCGTCGCGCGCCGCCGCGATCTGGTCAACCAGCCCGACCTTCGGCGTTATCGCATCGGCAACGTGGTTCTGTTGCCTGAGCAGCATCAGGTTCTGGTTGACGGTCAGGTAGTGCCGTTTACGCCGCTGGAATTTCGCATGCTAGAGCATTTCTTGCGGGAAATCAACCGCGTACAATCTCGTAATGCCCTGCTGGATGCGGTATGGGGCGTCGACTTTGCCGGCGACACGAATCTAGTGGAGGTGACCGTCGGGCGCCTGCGACGCCGATTGGCCGATGCGCATTCTGACGCCACCATCGAGACCGTGCGCGGCGTGGGCTACGTCTTGCGCAGTCCACCCCAGTGAGGGGCGTGGCCGGCCGCCTTACTGGTGCCCTGGTGGCAAGTCTGCTGGCTGCCCTGATGGTGCTGGGAGGCAGCCTCATGCTTAACCTCAGCCATCACTTGGTGAGCCAAGCAGTTGTTGAGGCTGGCGGGGTTGCCCGGCAAACCGCCCGGTTGGGTTCGTCGCGCGGGGTTAGAGGTCAGAAACTCTCCCTAAATGACCCGGGAATGGTGAGCGCGGCCACGGGGCGACCGGGGCTTTTTCTGCAGACATCGCAAAGAGGACGCATCATCCAGCGTTCGCCCAATTTGGGTACCGCCGCCCTGCCTCTAGCGCCGCCGTTGCCGCGCGTGCTGAAGTGGGGAGGCCTACCCTTATGGGGGACGTTCATCCCGACTGCGTTTGTTCACCGTCTTCCTGTAGCCTACGCCCGGGTGCCGGTTGTCCAACGCGGCCAAGTCATCGGCTTTGTGGAGGCGGGGGTGTCGCTGGCACCCGCGCTCACATCGGTCAATACCGTAGGCCGGGGCCTATTGCGGGTAGGGGCGGCTGTTTTGGCTATCACGTCGTTCTTAAGTGCCGCGTTTGTGTATCGGACGTTTGGCCGGGTGCGCCGGCTGAATCGTATGATAGGTCAGATTGACTCGGCCCAGGACTTGGCGCAACGCGTCTCGGTTCGCGGACCCCGCGACGAGGTGAGGGAATTGGCGCAAGTGTTCAACCACATGTTGACTCGACTAGAAAAGAGTTTTGAAGGCCAACAATTGATTACCGCGCAAGCGTCCCATCAGTTGCGCACGCCCCTAGCCACGGCCATCGGATACGCCGCGATGCTCCGCCACTGGGGCCAGTCCGATCCCGACTTGGTGGCTGAAGGGGTGGACGCCATCCATGAGCAGTTGGAGCGGCTTCAGCGGACGATTGACGTCGTGCTCCGCTTGGCGGAGTTGGATCAACAGGCTCCGCGCACGGTGTCGGCTACGCCACTATCTAAATTCTTGGAGACCTGGCGCTTGCACTCGCCGGCTTCGATCCGATTGGGCGGAGATCCCCGCGTCATGGTCGCGTTGGATCCGGAAATGATGGCCGAGGTTTTGAACATTCTAACCGACAATGCCTTGAGCCACGCCGGTCCTCGCGCGAGCATTACAATCGGGTGGAGGGTCGATTCGAAAGACTGGGCGCTCATCATTTTTCAAGACGACGGACCTGGCTTTGCGGCCGATCTGTTGCCCCATCTGTTTCAACCTTTCGTCAAAGATGCGAGGAGTTCAGGCACCGGCCTTGGTCTCGCCCTGGCCCGTGCCTTGGTCGAGCGGCAAGGCGGCCGCATTGCGGCCGACGGTGCCGCTATGCGAGGAGCGCGCATCCTGATCAGCCTTTCCTTAATCTCGTAACTCAACGCCAAATTGTCACGGTTTTGTTACCAGGCTGTCAACACGCCGATCAGCCACGGTTAGTCTGCTTGGCTAGGCTGGGTATGCGGGCCGCGACGAGCTCGCCACGAAAAGGAGGAAAGACCCATATGTTCCTGAAATCCGCCATTGGGCTCTTGGCGACGGTTGGTGTGCTGACCGGTACAAGCGTGGCCAGTGCCTATTCGCTGCCGACTAAGTCGCCGGCGAGGACCATTCAAAGCGCCAACCGGTCGACCGTCAGCGGGAAAGACCAGGGCCTCAATGTTGAGTCTGGGGCCAATGTGCAGTCTGGACCCAACATTCAGTCGGGGGCGCAAACCACAGGTGGTGGTCCCGATAGTCGGGCCGCCACCGGTGCCAGATAGGAGATTGCTGGCGGGGTGATCTTCGCGGGGGCCGCAGGGTGGGTCCCCGCACCCTTTTTGCCGGTCTGCCTACGCTGACTTGTGCATGCGGACTGGGGTCATCGAGTTGCGCGAGGATGACGGCGGGTCGGGGGCCTTGGGCGCGCCAGGAGGACGCGGTGGTTGCGCGCAGGTGTTCTGGCTTCACAGGGAGACCCAAGCCCGTCTTGACGGCTTGATCGACTGAGGTTTCGCTGCAGGCTCGATTCGACAACCGGGGCCAAGTCGTTCGAAGATTGATTTTTGACGCCGCCGGCAGGCCGAGAGATGCTGCCCGCGACCAACTGCAACAGCACGTGGAGGGATGAAGGATGTGCGGCATCGCCGGATGGATCGCGATTAGCGGACGAAGTCGTCCCCATCCTGAACAAACCGAGGCCATGTTGGGCCGCCTTTGCCATCGCGGGCCCGATGGCAAAGGGGTGTATCAGCAAGGCGGCGTTTCCGTAGGCATGAACCGTCTGGCGATTGTTGGGCAGGCTCCGGGGCTGCCTTTCACCAACGCCACCGGGAGCGTGGTGGTGGCATTTAACGGCGAGATATACAACTGGCGAGAGCTCACCAGCGAGGTGTTGGGCGACCGTTTCGGCCATCAAGCGGAGAATGATGGCGCCGTGCTGCCGTATTTGTTTGAAGTTTTGGGCAACGAACTCTTTGAACGGATGGAAGGCATGTATGCCATCGCTATCTGGGATTCGCGCAGCGAAAAGTTGTACCTGGTTCGGGACCGTTTGGGCATTAAACCGCTGTTTTGGTGGCAGCAGGACGACATCGTGGCATTTTCATCGGAACTGCAGGCATTTCGAGCCTGGACCCGCTTTCCTCCGCCGCTGGCCGAGGAGTGGATTGCGCCCTACCTTTGCTATCGCTTTGTTCCCCATCCGCATACTCTCTTGCGACAGGTGTGGAAAGTCAGTCCAGGCACGGCCGTCTGTTTTCGCTATGGACGTAGCCAGCCTTCCGCGCTGCGCTACTGGACGCTCGGACCTGCGGGAGGTCCGCGGCCCGAGTCTCGTGGAGCGGCGGTGGAACAACTGGACGACTTGCTGCGTCGGATCATCCGCGACCACCGGGTTCCGGTTGGGGTCCCTTCGGCCTTTTTGCTGAGCGGAGGCGTCGACTCTTCGGTGGTTACCGCCTTGAGCGTTCGAGAGGGTGCGGCTTTTGGGCCTGCCTTGACCCTGACCGATATTCGCAATCATGAGGAGGAGGAAAATGCCCGGCGGATTGCCGCCATGTCGGGGATAACTCTGCTCGATGTGGCCGGGGAGGACGCTAGCGCGATGCATCTCGAAGAGATGCTGGCGGCTTTGGATGAGCCGTTGGCCGATCCCACCGCGATGAGCCTGGCCCTAGTTCTCCGACATGCCCAGGATCGGTTCCGCGTGGTGCTTTCCGGCGAAGGCGCCGATGAAGTTTTTTTAGGGTATTCCGTCTATCGACGGGCGCGATGGCACCAGATAGCCAGGCTGTTGGCTAGGCGGACGGCGCTGGCCCAGCCCTTGACCCAAACCTACTTTGGGGTGGGCGGGACCTTTCGCTCAGAAGACCTGCCCAGCGTGCTTGGTCCCGACATGCGGGCCACGGCGAGGCCATGGTTTCCCGACTTGCCCGCCACCTCAAGCGCGATCCGCACCCTCCAGGCAATTGACCTGCTCTATAGTTTACCGGACGACGTGCTGACCAAGGCCGATCGGCTGTCAATGCGCTGGAGCATGGAATTTCGGGTTCCATTCCTGGACCACCGCTTGGTGCAGTGGGTTTGGGCATTGCCGGAGGGATGGCTGGGCACCAACGGAGATAAGCCTCTCCTGCGGCGGGTGGCGGCCCGATACATCCCCCATCGCGTAGCTTATCGACCGAAATCGGGATTTCCCACGCCGCTTAGCGCCTGGTTGACCGGAGCTTGGCGCGAATGGGTCGACGACATGATCCAGGGGCCGGTGTCGCAACGGGGTTTTTGGAACATGGAGGGGATTGTGCAATTACGCCAACGGGTCAATCCTGAGGGCAAGAGCCCCGCCGGTCGTCAATTGTTCGCCGTCTTGGCGCTGGAAGCCTGGTTGGCGGGGTTGAAATCAGGTCTAATCGACAGGGGAGGCAGCGGGAGATGTCTTGGGTAATCGATTATGATGAGGGCGGGTATTGCTATGAAAACTATTGGCTCGGACGGGAGTATGAACATCAGGCCGATCTGATTGCCTTGAACGCCCTCATGCAACCGGAACCTGATGGCTGGATCGCGGACTTTGGTTCCGGATTTGGACGCCTGGCCACGGCCTATCTTGGCACTGGACGTCCCGTGGTGTTGGTGGATTACTCGTCGGGACTGTTGGGCCGGGCTAAGGCCCGCCTCGGTCCTCCCGGCCCCAACCGTCAATATGTGGCGGCCGAGTTAAGCCACTTGCCCTTTCGAAGCGAAAGCGTCAGCACCTCGATCTTGGTGCGGGTGATGCATCACCTTGTCTCCTTTGACCAGGTTCTGCGCGAAGTCTCTCGCGTGAGCCAAGGAGAGTGGATATTGGACGTACCCCAAAAACTCCACGCCGCCGCGTGGGTTCGGGCGCTCCGCCGTCGGTCCTGGCGGATGTTGTGCGAGGAAGCGCCCGTGAATCTTTCTCGGCGTCAGGGAGCGGTCTTTCTGAACTACCATCCGAAGAGCATTCTCCGCCAGACCGACCGGCTGGGGTGGTCAATTCGATCGGCACTGAGCGTGTCCAATTTTCGTTTGGCGTGGCTCAAGCGATGGGCCGGTACCCGGCGCCTGGTGGCCTTGGAACAGGTTTCGCAGCGAGCTTTGGCCACGGTTCGGTTTGGTCCCAGCTGGTGGCTGTCGTTGAGCCGGGAAGGGGTCTGGCCGCGGATTTCGGATTGGCGGGAGCTTTTTGCCTGCCCGGCTTGTGGCCATGCCTTGCCGGTCATAGACGGTGGTGAAACCATATGCCAGGGGTGCGGAGAGCATTTTTTCCTGCACGATGGGATCTGGGACTTTCGTTGGCCCCGGCCGACTGCGCGATGATTGTGCAGTAGGATGAAGACGACCGGCGCTATTGCCTCTTGGGGAGCACCCGCCTTGCCTCAGGCCGGGTGGCCCGCGTTTTTTCGTTTGCCACAATATAGTCGGTATTGCGACTCTATGCCGTAAACCATCCCTTTTCCCGGCGCTTCGCTATACTACAAAGCGAAAGCATCACCAGGACGATGGATTCGGCGGCTGTGGCAACGCGAACAGGAGGCATTTTGTGGCTCGACGTTTGGCGATTGATATTGGGAATACGCATATTAAATTGGGGATGCACGACACCGACACGGGCTGGGTGGGCAAATGGGCGCTTTCGACCGAAGTGCGCCGAACGGCCGATGAGTATCGGCTGAGCATTGTTTCGTTGCTGGGCGACACCGATCCCAAGACGCTGGACCAGGTGGTCGTTTCATCGGTGGTGCCGCTGCTGACGCCAACCTTGATGCGAACCGGAGAAGCCTTGGTCGGCCACTCGCCGCTGGAGGTGAGCCCGCCCGGGTTCGGGCTGACCGTGCGCTACCAACCCGCCGAGTCGCTCGGTGCCGACCGCTTCGTCAATGCGTTGGCTGCCTGGCACCTTTGGCATGAAAGTGTGGTGGTGGTTGACGCCGGCACGACGGCCACCGTGGATGCGATTAGTGCCGAGGGGGAGTTTCTGGGCGGGGCAATTGCTCCCGGGCCCCATTTCCTGGCGGCGGCGCTGGTTCGGGGCACGGCCAAATTGCCCCATGTGCCGCCCTCGATTCCCGATTGCGCCGTGGGTTACAATACCAAGACGGCGATTCAAGTCGGGGTTGGCTATGGATTTGTCGGCATGGTGGAGGCTCTGGTCGACAGGGCCTGGATGGCGATCGGGCAGAAAGTGCCGGTGGTGCTGACCGGGGGATGGGCGCGGCGCATTCAACCCCACTTGCATTTTCCATCCCGGTTGCAGGCAAATCTCACCCTGGACGGTCTCATCATTGCGGCCGACCTTGGCCAGCAAAGCTAGTCGGCGGCTGGTGAACCAGCGCCGGATGGCCGCCCAGAGGAGGAGTAGCATGCGGTTGGTGGAGACGGAATTCCTGGGACCGAGCGCGGCCCGGCTCTGGCTCTGCCGCCCCCCGGGCGTTGAACGCGTTAAGTTGGGAATTGTTGCACGACCTCGATGCCGCATTGTCCGCCTTGGAATCGGAGGCCGGCGGAGCGAGGCCGGATCTGTGTGTCGTGGTCGGGCAAGGCCGGGGGGCGAAGGCACTGTCGGCGGGAGCCGACATCGCCGCGCTAGCGGACGAGGCGGCGGGGGAGCGGTTGTCGGCCCAAGGTCAGGCCGTGCTGCGCCATTTTTGCCACCAGCCGCCTCATCTGGTTGGCCGTGATTGAGGGCTATGCCTTGGGCGGAGGACTCGAACTGGCGCTGGCCGCAGATTTGCGGCTGGCGACAAGCACCGCCAGACTGGGACTGCCGGAAATCAAGCTCGGATTGGTGCCCGGATTTGGCGGAACTCAGCGGTTGCCGCCATTGATTGGACCGGCTCGCGCGCTTTGGATGATCCTGTCGGGCGAACCCATCTCGACCGCCGAGGCGAAACGCGCCGGACTGGTCAATGGGGTGGTGGCGGCGGAAGATTTGGAGGCCGAACTTCAGGACCGCATCCTCCGTTTGTCGCGCCAATCGCCCCCAGCCTTGGCGTGGGCCAAGGCCTTAATTCGCCCCCGCGACCCGGTGACTGATGACGGCCTGGCCCGGGGAAAGGGGTTTGCCGAATTGGCAGCCACCGAGGAGGCCAAGGCGGCGATTAGGACGGCGAGGGCAAAAATTCCAAAATTTAGCCATGAATAACTTTGAGCCATTGGCTGCATAGCCTTGTTGCGAGGAGATGCAGAGATATATGTCAGTAGCTCAGGAGAGGAAATTGGCCGAGCGGGTGGGCAATTTGGTCCGCGACCGCTATCCGGCTACCTTTCTTTGGTGGACGGGGGAGATGCCGGACCCCCGTTGGCCTGCATGGAACGCCCGCGAATTCGGCCGGGTCGCCGAACGCTGGCAGGACGTGGCGCGACGATCCGACGATCAGCCCAACCCGCGGGTGTGGGCGGCACACGCGCGGGCAGCCATGGCGGGCATTCGGCGCCAGGTGTGGAGGCTGGGCCACGCGCCGTTCGCTCAAGCCCGTCACACCCTGGAAATCTTTGAACGCTATGAGGAACTTACCGGCATTGCCGTACCATGGACGGAGTGGTTGGCTGGATTGGACGAGTGGTTGGCCAAATTGGGACCCTTGGCCGCGGGTGAGCTCAGGGTGCAGGCGTCGGCCAAACTGGAAATAGGGCGGCTAAGAGGCCGCGTCCGGCAAGTCGCCAAAACCCGAGCAGACGGCCGGCTGAGAAGTCTCGGCGACCTCATCGAGCAACGCCTCAATCACCATCTGCAGCAGGTGCGGGGGGCTTGGAGCCAAGACGTCCTGGAGCCACCACCGTGGGCTTCCCCGGCGGTGGTCGCGGTTAGCGCATGGCGCGAGCGTCGGGAAGGCTTTCTGCCCGATCAGCGCTTTTCCGGGGAGCGGCGTGCATCCGTCTCCTTGCGGTTGGAGGACGTGCTGATGACGGATCCACCGGCGACGGTGGTAGAGGTCGAAGGGGTGGGGGATGGGATGATGGTCCTTCCCGGGCCTCCGTCGAAAATCGTTGTCGGTCGCGCTGCGCCGACGGGGACCTTGGCCGCCGACGTCTACCGGTGGTGGTTTGATCGCGCCGAGGGAGTGGATTTGTTGACCTGGGCGGTTGCCGACCCGATTTACATCGAGGCGGCTATCCTGGCGCTATGGTCCCGCTTGGTTGCCGAACGAAGACTGGAGCCAGGTCGGCACCGGCTGCTGCAGCGACTCAGTGCCGAAAGTGAGATGCTGGCGCTGGCCGACGCCTGGCTATGGCTGGAGGATGCCGAGGAAAAGGCGGTAACCGAGTGGCTCCGCCCCTGGATTGAGCCACCGTTTACGGCGGCGACGCGGGTTAAACACATGCAACTCTGCCCAGGCTATTTCGTGCAACGCGACCTGGTAAAACGCCGTCTGGAAGCGGAAATGGCCTCAGCAGATGCCTTGGCTTGGCCAGGCTGGGAACTCGGGCCGTTTGACCTGGTCAGCCGGCATTGAGAGGCGCGAGCGGGCAGGGCTCGCTCGGTTGGCGAGGGGGACTAGTTGCTGCCACCGAATGTGATACAATGGGGAGAAATTTGGAACGGGGAGGGACGTTCCCCATGGTCATTGGCGATTTGCTGATTGATCCGCCGGTGCTGCTGGCACCGATGGCGGGAGTCTCCAACCGCGCCTTCCGAGGAATTGTACGCCAACAGGGCGCTGGCCTTTGCATGACCGAGATGGTCAATGCCAATGCGTTGTTGCACCAAAGTGCAAAGAGCTACTGGCTTATGGAACTGGACCCGGGAGAATATCCGGTGGGCCTTCAGTTGGCGGGATCCGATCCCAAGATCATGGCTCAAGCGGCCAAAGAGGCCGCTCGCCACAACGCGCAGGTGATCGACATCAACATGGGCTGTCCTGTCGCCAAAGTGGTCAAGAGCGGCGATGGCTCGTCGTTGCTAAGGAATCTCGACCAAGCCGTGGCCGTGGCCGCCGCCGTAGTTGACGCCGTCCCGATGCCGGTAACGGTCAAGCTGCGGGCGGGTTGGGATCACGACTCCATCACCGCCCCTGACCTCGCCGAGAGATTGGAAGCGGTGGGGGTGAAGGCGCTCACCGTGCATGCTCGCACCCGTTCCGACCAGTATATGCGACCGGCGGATTGGTTATATATCAAGATGGTTAAGCAGCGGGTGTCCATTCCGGTGATTGGCAACGGGGACGTCGCCAGCCCGGAAGATGCTCGGCGTATGCTGGCTGAGACTGGATGCGACGGCGTGATGATTGGGCGGGCGTCGTTCGGCGATCCGTGGATTTTCCGGCGAGTGGCCCACTTTCTGCGCACTGGGCGGGCGATGCCGCCGCCGACGGCGGAAGAACGCTCGGAGTTGGCGCGCCTGCACCTTGACCGGCTGGTTGCCATCAAGAGCGAGCGCATGGCCATCCCTGAAATGCGGCGCCAACTGGCTTGGTATCTCAAAGGCACCGCGCAGTCCAGTCAATATCGCGCCCGCTGCCACCAAATTGCCACGCGCCGGGCCGCGTATGAATTGATTGACGCCTGGCTCGAGCACGCGCGCCGTGAGGCGCCGTCGTGGAACTGATTCGAGTTGGCGACAAGTTAATCAGCTTGGACAAGGTTGACCGGACGGTTCGCGACATCCTGCAAGCTCGTTCGGAGGGTCGCTCCCAGGGAGAAGTGGCACACCAACTGGGAGTCGACCGAGCGTTCGTATCCCGTCTGGAAAGTGTGGGGGAAATCCGCAAGGGCCGCTCCATCGCGGTCGTCGGTTTTCCAGTGGCCAACAAGGTAGCGTTGGCCTCACTGCTAGTGGAGTTGGGAGTAGAACGCGCGCTGTTGATGACCGAAGCCGAACGCCAGGTTTTTGTCCGCGATCGCACCGGAGTCGAGCTGGTCAACGAGATCTTCCGATTGGCCGAAGAATTTCGCCAGTGCGAGGTGATTATCCTGATTGCTTCCGAACCAAGAATACGCCTGTTGCGAGCACTGATTGGCGCTAATCGAGAGGTGATTGGGCTGGCGTTGGGGCAAGGACCCTTAGATCATGACGTGGCGATCGACTTGGGGCGAGTGCGAACAGTGATACAGGCGTTTTTTCGGACGGACCTCGGACACGACAAGGCGTGAGACGCGAAGCAGAGGATTGGGCTGCCGACTAGGCTTCGATAATGCAGGGAAAGAAGGGAATTTTGTGGCGGACCGGGAATTAATTGTTTCTAAAGAAGGTCTCAGGAAACTGGAAGCCGAATTGGAGCTGCTCAAGACCGTGAAACGGCGGGAGGTAGCGGAGCGCATAAAGATTGCGCGCGAGTTTGGCGATATCTCCGAGAATTCTGAGTACGAAGACGCCAAAAACGAACAAGCCTTCGTTGAAGGACGAATTCAAACCCTAGAAAAGATGCTGCGCCAGGCCCAGGTGGTGGACGAGGCGACGATGGATCCCGACCACGTTCACATTGGATCGCGGGTCACCGTTCGGGACCTCGATGAAGGCGAAGAGGAGGTCTATGAAATTGTCGGGTCGACCGAAGCCGACCCCATCAAAAACCGAATTTCTAACGAATCTCCGGTTGGCAAAGCCTTGATCGGCGCCCGGGTGGACGACTTGGTAGAGGTCATTGCGCCGGTGGGCAAGATTCGCTTAAAGGTGGTCAAGATCGCGTAAGCCCCCTTACTGGCGTACAATGGAAGCGGCGGTCAACGTCGTGGGCCCAGGCGGCTTGCCGCCGGGGGTGGCGTGAGTTATTAGACCGCTGGCTTCCGTTGCGCCGAACAGATTTTGCATTGAAGGAGAATGAGGATTGTCGGAAGGAGTCGCGTTCGACCCGCGCCAAGTGCGGCTGACGAAATTGAACCACCTGAGAGCACGGGGAGTTGATCCCTACCGTCCCACCAAATTCGCCGTGGATCACTTTAGCCGCGAGATTGTCGAAGACTATGAGCGGTTGGCTGGCCAGCGGATCAGCGCGGCGGGAAGGATTATGGCCATCCGCACGCATGGGCGGGCCGCGTTTGTCGACCTCTACGACAGCCAAGGGCGCATTCAGTGCCACCTGACCGAGGACCGGCTGGGCGTTGACTTTCGAATTTTGGACGACTTGGACCTGGGAGATGTGCTGGGAGTCAGGGGGGAGGTCTTTAAGACCCGCCGCGGGGAAGTCACCATTCAAGTGGATGCCATGGAGGTACTGGCCAAGAGCCTGCGCGATCTGCCCGACAAGCGACACGGGTTAAGGGATGTCGATCTTCGCTATCGCCAGCGCTACCTGGACCTGCTGGTCAACCCTGAGGTGCGCGAGACCTTCCGCCTGCGTTCGGACACCATCGAATACTTGCGCCGGTTTTTTCATGCCCGCGACTTTATTGAAGTCGAAACCCCGGTTCTGCTGACGTTGGCCGGGGGGACTGAGGCGCGCCCGTTCGTCACCCACCATAATGCACTCGACCTCTCGCTGTCTTTGCGCATAGCCATGGAACTGCATTTGAAGCGCCTTATCGTGGGAGGCTTTGACAAGGTCTACGAGATAGGCCGCGTCTTTCGCAACGAGGGCGTGTCCACCCGGCATAACCCCGAATTCACTATGCTAGAGCTCTATCAGGCGTATACCGACTTCGAGGGCATCATGCACTTGGTGGAGGCGATGCTGTCGGGGGTGGTGGGGGCCTTAAAGCACCAGCTGACCCTGACCTACCAGGGACAGCGCATCGACTTTACACCGCCCTATGCGCGAGTGGACCTGGTCGAGCGATTGCGCCAGAAGACGGGGGTGTCCTGGGCGGAAATCAAGACCGCGGGGGACGCTAAGGCCCTTGCCCGACGGCTGGGAATCGCCGTCGACGCATCCAGTCCGCGGGCTCAAGTGATGGACAAGGTGGTAGCGGTGACGGTAGAGCCCGACCTGGTCCAGCCGACCTTTCTCTGGCACCATCCGGTAGACATTTCACCGCTGGCCAAGCGCGATCCCGACCATCCCGACTTGACCGAGCGCTTTGAGTTGTTCGTTGCCGGCCGTGAAATAGCCAACGCATTTTCAGAACTGAATGACCCCTTGGACCAGCGGGAGCGGTTTGAGGAACAACATCGCCAGCGGCTGGCCGGCAATCTCGAGGCGCATCCCTTTGACGAAGATTTCCTGATCGCACTTGAGCACGGCATGCCGCCCACCGGTGGACTTGGAGTGGGCATTGACCGCTTGGTGATGCTCTTGACTGACAGTTCGTCGATTCGCGATGTTGTCCTGTTCCCGACCATGCGGCCGCTCGACTAAGCTGGTTGGAAGTGAGGGAGGTTCCGGGGGACCATGCGCCCTGAAAAGCGACTTAGGAACCTGATCATGGCATCATAGAAAGGAGAAGCGGGCATTAAGCGGTCACGGCGAGCTCTGCCGACGCACCTTGGTCAGAGCGCCCGGGTTGCCCGCGCAACCGGTTGAAAGCAAGCAGTCAAACCAAGACGGTAGTCGGGGTGAGCTTAGGTTCTTCACGCCGCGACCATCGGGGGATGATTCAGTTAAACGGGGCACCTGTCCAGGTCGAACGGCTGGGGACGGACGGTAGTCTCCAGCGGGCGATGGAGTTGTTGCGCTCCCTCGACGGCAAGGTGGACGCCATTGGATTGGGCGGCATTGACCGCTGGCTGGTGGTCGACGGCGAGCGATTCGCGATTGCCGACGCCGAGAAATTGGTGGCGGCGGTAACCAAGACCCCGGTCTTGGACGGTACGGGGCTCAAAGCGGTATGGGAGCCGCGGGTCATCGATGCCCTGCTCAGCCGCCGCATCATCGACCCCGCCGACCCGGTGTTAATGGTTTCGGCGCTCGATCGCTTCGGCATCGCCGACGCCTTTTATCGCCTCGGCTTTCCCACGGTGGCGGGCGACCTCATCTTTACCGCGCACTTGGACTATCCTATTTTGAGCCGTGCCGAACTGGTCCGTCTGGGCAAGCACCTGTTGCCGGAAATGGTGAAACGTCCCTTCTCCGAACTGTATCCAATCGGCGCCGAACAGGACGTCTTGTCGGACGAACGCTACCGCCGCTATTTTGACGCGGCGCGGATCATCGCCGGAGACTTTCACTTGATCCGCCGGTATTGGCCGGACCAGCTGGCAGACAAGGTTATCATCACCAATACCACGACCGCTGCCGACGTCGAGGCGGTGCGGGCGCGCTCGGCGAAGTGGCTTATCACCACCACTCCAGAAATCGATGGCCGCTCTTTTGGTACCAATGTGATGGAGGCGGCGGTGGTGGCTGTGTCCGGGGTGACCCCGGACCACCCGGAATGGGCAAAGACGGTGGAGGACATAGACATCGGATTTGGCGCCGTGTGGTTGCGCCCATAGGGCGGTGGCGGCGGGAGGGCCGGTTCGAGAGACAGCAGACAAATCAGTAAGGAGAAGAAATGGATGATGTTGGGGGACGTGCTGCAGGAGTTTGTCGAACGGTGTAACGCGAATCCGCGGCTGACGGCGATGAACCGGGATTGGACGCGCGACGTCGCGATACTTGCCACCGATACCGGCGAGATCTTTTGGATCCAGAGCGCCGAGGGCCAACTGAGCGCCGGCGCGGGGGCCAAAAGCGGCGCCGACCTGGAAATCCGCGCCGACGGCGACGTGTTGGCGGCGATTTTCTCCGGCCAGATGGCACCCACCGAGCCCTACAATCAAGGCGATCTGCTGGTTCACGGCAGTCAAGACGATCTCTTGCGGCTGGATGTCATCACGCTGATGATTTGGGGAGAATAGGGTGGCGCAACGTGCTCTGACCAAGGTGCTGCCGCTGCGGACGGCGGTTTCTACCAGCGCCGGATTGGCCTCGGCGGCGGTGAATTTTCTGGCTACGGTCGACGTCGCCATGTACGTTGGCGGCCGGTCGGCCTGGCTGGCAATCTTGGTGGCGGGAGCCTTGATTGTGCTTACCGCCTCCAACTTTTCCGAATTAAACGGACTCTTTCCCTCGGCGGCGGCAATCCGCGTGTGGACGCGGCGAGGACTTAACGATCGGCTCTCGCTGGCAGCCTCCCTGGTCTATGCGACCACGGTGGTGTTCGTCATTGCTGCCGACGCGTTCGTGCTCGCCCACGTGTTTCAGGCGGCGATTCCGGCCGTACCGGGGATTTTGTGGGTGGTGGTGATTTTGGGCGTAACCGCCTTGTTTAATTTGCGTGGGGTGCGGGTGGCCGGTCTGGTGCAGGATACCAACGCCTTTGTGTTGCTGGGCACGCTTTCGGTGATTTCAATCATGGTCATTGCCAACGGTCCCGCCATGCCTGTGGCCAGTTTGTTTCACCTGGGACCGCGATGGATTCAGGGCGTTGCGCTGGGCGTTTTCATCTTCGTCGGCTTTGAATGGGTAAGCCCGCTGGCTGAGGAATTTCAGGACGCGCGCGCCATTCCCCGCGGAATGTACATGGCGCTGGGGCTGATCGCGATGGCTTTCGGATTGTTTGCGCTGGCGGTGGCTGACGTGTTTCCTAATCCCACATCCTTGGCTTCCAGTCTGGTTCCGCAACTGGTGGTGGGTCAGCGGGCGTTGGGACCGTGGGGATTTTGGTGGATGGCCGGGGTGACCTTGACCACGGCGATGACGACCTTCAATGGCGGGTTGGTCAGCGCCTCGCGCTTTGTCTACGCCCTGGCCCGGGAGCGTTCCCTGCCTCGGTCCTGGGCGCGGCTTAACGCCAGGTTGGTTCCCGCCAGAGCGCTCTTGGGGCTCACCGCGCTCGCCCTGGTGCTAGCCCTGATGGTGTATGCGACAAAGCAGTACACTTTGCTCATTGATGCCGGGGCCGGCGTGGAATCGCTGATGTATGCCTTAACCACCATCCTAATCATCCAGCTTCGCCGCCGGGAGCCGAACCGGCCCCGGCCCTACCGGGCCTTTGGCTATCCGGTCTTGCCGGTGGTCGTGGGTTTGGTTTTTGTGGGCCTGGCGACGGGAGCGCTGACCACGCCTACTACGCCCGCCGGCACCCCTTGGGCGTTGATTTTTGTGTTGGGGTTGACTGCGGCGGCCACTATATATGTGATGTTTGGCCTGCCGCGCAAACGGCGGGCAAGCAAACGGCCGACGCGCAGCCTGGGCAAGGTCGACAAGTCACCCAAGGCTTGACCGCCAGGCTCGATCCGGCGGTTTGGCCTCGATTGTCGCGGACGACTATACTAAAGCTCAGCGAGACCGTACAACCAAGCAAGAGGAGAGGATCAGGCATGACGGGTTCGCGTTCGGGCAGGGCCATCCGCGGGTTGGGGCTGGCTGCCACGGTAGGCATGTTTGTGGTCGACATGGTGGGATTTCTCGACACCGAAACTCGCTCTGCCCTGGGCTGCGGACGGGACTGGCCGCTGTGCAACGGAGCAGTGATTCCGCGATTAAGCAACCTGCACGTGACCATCGAATTTATGCACCGCGCCATTGTCGGCGGATTTGCGGTGATTACGTTGATTTTTGTCCTGTGGGCTTGGCGGAGGTATCCCGGCTCGACCTCGGTGCGGGGGTTTTCGGCCCTGGCCATCGGTTTCATCGTGATTCAGTCGCTCTTGGGCGCTGCGGCGGTGATTTGGGTCAACCCGCCCCCAGTGTTGGCTTTGCACCTGGGATTTGGATTGCTGGCGCTGGTGGGTACAGGACTGCTCACCGTCGTGGTGTTTCGGCTCGAAGCCGGCCAGGCGGCGCCCCGAGCAAGGTTTCCGGCTGACCTGCGGCGTTTGGCTCAGTTCCTGTGGGTATACGGATTTGCTGCCATTTACTGGGGGTCGTATGTGGCCTTTCGTGAGGCTGGGCCAGCCTGTCAGGGCTGGCCGCTTTGCAACGGGCGCTGGTTCGGACAAAATAACCCCTTGGTGCTGCTCGACGAGATTCATCGCCTGGTGGCCCTGGGCTTGGCCGGTTTGGTGGTCTGGCTGCTGGTGGTGCTCTACCGCTATCGGCGGACCTCGCGCGAAATTTGGGTAGCGGCCGTTATCCTAGCGGTCTTGGTGGCTACCCAGATCGCGTCGGGAGCCTATTTGGTCTTCCGCCATCTGGCCACCGGTCCCTATCTCATCCACGTGGGCAATGTTTCGCTACTGTTTTTGGTCCTCAGTTATCTCGCCTATCGCAGCCTGGAAAGCGTACCCGGGCCGACACCTGCTTCCGATTTGGCGCAGCCCCCGGTTATCTGAGCAGCCGACTCAGCAATAGGCCGACGGTGAGCAGCAGGCCAAACTGAGTGTTGGTGGCGGCGGTGGCCTGCATCGCGGGCATCATCTCCGCCGGCAGGTAAGCGCGGCGAAAGCGTCGAATCGCGCGAGCGGCGGAAACCAGACTGGCTAGAGTAAGCGCGGTCGACCACGGTGCCACGGAGAGCACCGCGAGTCCCAGCATCCACCCGTAAGCGGCGGCCATCATCGCGCCCAGCACGATGATGGCTCGCCGTTTGCCGAGCCGGATGGCCAGAGTACGGCGGCCGTGGACGCGGTCGTTATCGCGGTCGCGAATATTGTTGGCCATGAGGATGGCAGCCACCAAAAAAATGCTGGGAACGGACAGCAGGACGCTGAGGACAGTCACCTGACGGGTTTGGATATAAAAGGCGAGGACGATGATGAGTCCGCCCATCACCACCCCCGCCACCAACTCGCCGAACGGGCCGTGAGAAATGGGGCGGGGTCCGGCGCTGTAAAAGTATCCCACCGCAATGGCGGCGAGACCGAGCCCGAAGACCCAGGGACTGCTGACCAGGGCGAGGTATATACCCAGCAAGACGGCCCCGGCTAACAGCGCCAGCGCCAAACGCAGCACGATGGCGGCCGATACGCCGTAGTGAACGATGGTGCCGCCGATGCCGACAGAGTCCGCGCTGTCGAGACCGCGCTGAAAGTCATAGTATTCGTTGATCATGTTGGTGGCGGCTTGGATCAACAGGCTAGCCGCTAGCATGGCGAGAAAACGAAGGGGATACCAGGGACCGCTGATCAGCGCCAATGCGGTGCCAATGAGTACCGGGGTGACCGACGCGGTTAGCGTATGCGGCCTCAACATACGCCAAGCGACTTCCCAACCACGGACGCGCTGGGGAGGCGGTGAAGGGTGCCAGGTCTTCATGAGCCTCTCCTTTCTGGCCTGGATCTGTCCTTAACTGCCGGCCGAGCGTCTATGGTCATGGTAGCACGAAGGGCGAGGTTGGGGGAGAGTGCCGAGTTGTGGGAAAACGGTTTTCTGGCGGCGAGGTAGCCATAGCGAATAAATCGCTCGGTTGATTGGCGCCGGCGTACACCGCTGGGGGACTGGAGGCGCTCGGGTCTTGCGCAATATGGGTCAGACCGGCCACCATAAAGTGAAGGTCGTATCGCGTTCCGAAGAGTCGGCAAAAATGCCTCCCTTTTGGTTTTCCATCAGCGCCTTGGCAATCGCCAGGCCCAATCCGCTGCCGGCGGTGGTTCGCGTCTGTCGGCCACGATAGAAGCGATCAAACAGGCGGGGCAGCTCGTCGGCCGGAATTGGGCTGGCGGTGTTGACCACCGCAATCATCCAGCGCCGATGCTTGCTCTCTAGCCGGAGGGAGATTTCGGTGCCCGGCGGCGCGTACTTGAGGGCGTTTTCCATCACCGCCCAAAGCGCCCGTCGGGCGGCCGCCAGGTCTCCATCGACGATTGCCGGCGGACTTGGCAGGCTGGCCGTGATCTGATGCTCCGAGCCGATGGCCTTGGCGTCTTCGGCGACTTCCTCCACTAATTCTCGCAAATCCAGGCGTACCAACTGTTGGGGGTAATTGCGCGCGTTTTCCAAGGTCAGCAGGTTCTGCACCAAGGTGGTCATGTCTTCGCTAGCGCGTTTGATTGCGAGCAGGGTGTCGTGCTCGGTGTCCGGGTCGATGTGCTCCCAATCGATGAGGATGTCGACGTTGCCCCGGATGACTTCCAGCGGAGTGCGCAGTTGGTGGGCAGCCTCGGCCAGCAAGAGGCGTTCGCGTTGGCGGCGGTCCTCGAGGGTGGTGATCAGGTGCGAGAGCACCGAGGCCAATTCGGTGAATTCGTCGTGGCGGGGCGAAGGCGGCGGGATGGGTCGATACTGTTGACGGTCGAGCATGGCTTCCACGGTTCGCGACATGGCGGCGACGGGTTCCAGGACCCGATGGGTGGTGCGCCGGCCGAGCAGGGCGCCGGCCGCGCTGGCGCCCAAAGTTACGGTGGCTGAAACGATCATCAGATCGCGGATTACGTCGAGATCGGGGCCTAGTGGCCAATCGATGACCCAGTGGCGGCCGTCGGCATATCTGCTCAGACGCCAGGTCAAATACGGATGGGTGAGCAGGCGGGTCGCGAGAGGGCCGGGGGGATAGGGCAGGGTGTTGGGGGAACGGATAAGCAGGTGTCGGTGGCGGAAAACCCAGATGTGGGGATCCGCCGCCCGTGTGTACTGCAGCACCACCCGGGGACTGGTCTTGTAGACCGAAACCAAGTTGGCGTAAAATGCACTGGTTTGCGAACGGGCGGCGTCATACAGGTGCAAAGCGACCAGGGTCACGGTGATCAGGGCGACCATGACCACCAAGCCACTGATGGAAATAACGGTTTGAATAGTAAACTTGGTGCGCAGACTTTGCCAGCGCCGGGGACGGGCCAAAGAAGTCTTGCTATCCTTCATGTTCGGTTCGCAGGGCATAGCCTACGCCACGGACGGTTACGATGGGCGAGGTCGCCCCGGGCTGGTCGAGTTTTTGGCGTAGATAGCCGACATAGACGTCGACAATGTTGGAGCCGCCGGCGTATCCCCATCCCCACACCCGCTCCAAGATCATGTCGCGGGTGAGGGTAATGCCCGGATTTTGCATGAAGTAATGCAGCAAATCAAATTCCCGGCGGGTCAGCTCTACGGCGCGACCGGCGACCCTGACTTCGCGCCGGAGGGGATACAGTTCGTAGGGCCCGCGGCGAATCACGCTGTCTTGGCTGACCATGGTATGGGGACGGCGAATGAGGGCGCGCATGCGCGCCAACAGTTCATTGGCGGCGAACGGCTTGACCAAGTAATCGTCGGCGCCGGCGTCGAGCCCTCGCACCCGGTCATCGACCGAGTCGCGGGCAGTAAGTACCAGGATGGGCACGTCGGAGACCTGGCGCAGCGACTGGCAGACCTGAATTCCATCCCAGTCTGGCAGCGATAAGTCCAAGATCACGACGTCATAGGTGCCTGACACGGCCTCGGCCAAACCCTCACGGCCGCTGGCGCGCCAGTTCACCGTCCACCCGGCGTGGCGGATCTCAAGGGTAAGCAGGCGGGCGACCCGGTCGTCGTCTTCGATGACCAGAGCATTCATACCACGACGTCCTTCCCGGCGGCTTTTCCCAGCGTGCAGGCCGCCTGCAATGCGACTTGCTAAATTACAGATTACGGTTTGGCAGGCCCGATTGCAACTCTGTTCCCGGCGC
>JAJZXC010000247.1 GCA_021846365.1 Bacillota bacterium
CCCTGCCAGGCCGCATCAACGGCCACGGTGGCCTTCAGGGTCGCGTAGGCGTCACGTCCCGACCACCCGTCGCCCATCTCCACCGTGCGGTCCGGCTGGCCATGCTGCAAAAACGCCCAGGGCCCAAGCGAACGGCTTTCCCGATATCGATACGGTTCGAGTTCGGCAATTCGCCGCGCGAGTTTCTCTTCCGTCAAAAACATGAACGCCCTCCCCTAACCTGTTTGCATGCACCGGCTGTCAACTGGTCCTCTCCCCATCCGCTAACTAGGCCACGGTTATCCTCCCTGAGATCGTCGATGTACCCGCCAGCAGCCGGCAGTTGTCGCTTCGTTGGCCTCGCGCGGGGCATCCAATCCCCATCCCGACAGGATCGCGGAACCGACCCGGTCACAAGCCACCGCATCTACCCGGTCCCATCCTACCATACGAAAGAGCGCGGTCCGTTCCAACTTGGAGTGGTCGACCGCCAACATTACCCGGTCCGCATGTTCCGCCAGTGCCTGCCCCACTGACGCCTCGGCCTCCGTGTGGGTGCTCGCGCCAAAGCGGCGATCGACGCCGTTGGCCCCCAGCACAGCCCAATCCAGATGCAGGTTGGAGAGAGCAGCCAGGGCAATCGGGCCTGTCGTCTCATAGTTGGCTGGCCGCAAAACACCGCCGACCACGACGACCGCAATACCCGCTGCCGTCAGTTGAAAGGCGATATTTACCGCATTGGTAACCACGGTTACCGAAAGTTCCTTTTCCGCGATATAGTGTGCGACCTGGGTAGTGGTCGTACCTCCATTGAGCCCCACCACTTGACCAGGCTCCAGTTCGGCGACAACCGCCTCCGCGATCGCCCGCTTTTCGTCATCGGCCACCGCGAGGCGTTCCTGAAAGGCGCTTTCCATGGCCAGCGCCTCGATCGCCACCGCGCCGTGAAAACGTCGCAGTCCCGAGATCTCCGCCAGTTCGTGCAAATCCCGGCGAATCGTCGCCGTCGAGCAGTTGAGGTGTGCAGCCAAATCCATTACCGAAACCGAGCCTTCGGCCTTCAAAAGGGCCATAATCTCCTCATGACGCCGCACCACGGAAGCCCGGGGCGTTTTCGTCCGATTGCCCACGGCACCCATCCAACCCCTTTGCCATAAGTTTTTTCTGTTTGCTCCCAGTGTCTCCCCAACCCCGACAATGCTTACCCACATCGGGGTGCCCAGATTATATGGTCTGCTCTCGCCAACCGGGACACCTCAACCGTCGCCCGAGACGCAAAGTGTCCTCTGGCGTGTTCCGCGACTAGCTGGGGTACGGCCCGGTGGGTGGTGGCAACCACCAAGCTACCGAGATTCCTCCTAAAACCGGCGACCGTTCCGCCTATCGTAATTGTCCTATTAATTATATGGGTTTTCGACGTTCAATGCGTAGCCTTAACCACCTCTTGGCAACCTTTTTACTTCCTATTTCCGAGAACGCCCGCCGAGGCGGTACCTCTGTTCTCCAACCTCATGCTAAAATGTGGACAAGATCAAAAAGGGTCAAAGGGAGTGATTCCGTGGGTGCAAAGATCACCCTAACCGGTTCGGTGACCAGCTCTTGGCGCCAAGTTGCCCAGTATTTCGTCGCGGATCTCGAAACCGGGGGTTCCTCTACCGCCCCCGCTGGCCTGCCCTTGCCGAGCAAAAACATAACCTATACGGTGTTCGTCTCCCTCAAGGCAGGTCGCAAAGTGGGTCTCGAGACGGCTCCCAAGGACAAACGATGGGTCATCCAAGGTGAACTCTGCCTCGACTTGCCGCTCGACCAATGCTCGGGGGAAATTGGGGTGGTCGCCTATCAGATCAGCGAAATGACCGCCAAAGCTTCCGGCACCACGTCGGCCGCCGCCAGCGTGTCAACCGCAACCGTCCCCGCTTTCAACTCCGACCTTGCCCAGGCTCCCACCATGCGTTTGGCAGAGCTTCGGATTCCTGAAAAATTCTTGGGCTCTCGGCTCAATCCAGTAAAGACCCAAGCCGTGCGCAACTTCGTGGCCGATCATCACACGATTGATAAGCCGATCACCGTCTGCCGCGACGAAGAAGGAACGCTGTGGCTGGTCGACGGCTATCGCCGTTATGTGGTGGCCGCCGAGGCCGGTCTCACCGACGTGCCCGTGCACGAAGACCCCGGCCCACTTGGACGATGGCTTCGCCGCCTGGGGCCGCCGAGCACGAATGATTCCGCTTCTTAAGCCATTGAGCACAGCACCGACTCCGGCCCGGGTTTAGTCAAACAGGCGCGCGTACTCACCATAGCCTTCACGCGCCAGCTCTTCTCGGCCAATAAAGCGCAACGCCGCCGAGTTGATGCAATATCGCAGTCCCCCCGTCTCACCGGGGCCGTCGGGAAAAACGTGCCCCAGGTGCGAGTCCGCCCCTCGGCTGCGAACCTCGGTTCGCCGCTTGCCGTGGCTCAAATCCAGCCGTTGGGTAATTTGCGCCGCATCCAATGGCTGGGTGAAGCTGGGCCAGCCGCAGCCGGCATCGTATTGGTCACGTGAGGAAAACAAGGGTTCCCCCGAGACCACGTCGACATAAATGCCTTCCCGGCGATTGTCCCAATACGCATTATCAAACGGCGCCTCGGTGCCGTTTTCTTGCGTGACCGTGAACTGCAACCGGGTCAATGTTTTCAGGCGTTCAGTCTTGTCCAAGATAATTCGGCGGCCGCGTGCCCTAGCCTGAGGCTGAGGGGAAAGCCGCCTCCCTCCCTTTGGTTAGGTTGCTATACTGCTCGCTGGTCAAATTTTCTTAACATACATATGGGTGGCGTGATCAACATGGAGATCTGCGCTGGTTTTCGGGCGTTTGAGTAGTTTGGTGCCCAGCATCTCTATGTTAACAGTTTTTCATCCGTGAGCAGAATATCTTGCCGGCCGCCTTATGGTTGAAGGAGTCGACTGACCTGGAGGCCGCCGTGGTACCCATCAACTGGCCGCGCACACTGCATGCATCAGCGCCTGCCGACAGCAGACGGCTAACTCTGAGCCGTGGTTAATTGGTTAATCGACTGCGTCAAAAACCACCCCAGCCCGCTGCCGGTCAACCAGGCCACGGCACCACCGTCGAATTTGCTACGCGCTGCTCTCGATAGACTGCGGACCAGGGCGTGCCAAAGCCGAGGGCTACCCCGATGGCCGGGCGGCCACTCTGCAACCGGGCGAGCGTCAGTCCGGTGCCCACCATGGCTAACAGGATCAGGGTTGCCGACCGTACGGTATGACTAAAGGACGCAAACAGGCGGTTCAGCGCGTTGGAGGCATTCACCGCCGCGGTATTGGTGACGGTGACGATACCGATCGGCCGATGAATGCTGGCGTCAGCACGCAGCACCCCCGGCAGCTTCGCCGCTATCTCGGCCGCCTGACCGACCCGGCGCACAACCATGCCCAAAGCGGTGAGCGGAGGCGGCGAGGCACCCCAAAAGCGAGCACCAAGGCACGAAGACGACCGGAGTCGGTGCCATCGCCGACATTTCTGCCCCAGCCCGGGCCACGATGCCGGTCACCGTCCAGGGCACCCCATCCACCCGAAGCAGGCTGCCTAGCCTCAGTGGCCGGTGGGCGGCGCTCGCCAGCGAGCGGGTGACCACCGCCACCGTCCCGACAGAAGGTCCCCGCCACCAACGCCCACCCACCCAGAGGAGCGGGACTAACCGACGATAGTAGCGACCGGTTGTCACCACCAACACCCGGCGAGCCACCCCGTTGCCGAGAGCGGCAGACCCCTTAGTTATCCATAGCAGCACCGTATACCGCACCTCAGGCAGCTTCTGCATTAGCTGCCCGCGACCTGCGATCGACAGGGTTGCCCCCCCCCCCAGCTTGGGGCGACATATACGCTGCGGGGAGCCAGTCGGTCGAGACTCGACTGTATCCGCACCTGCACAAACAAGGTCCGGCCGGTTACCAGCGTCAGCAGCAAGATGGCCACGATCAAAGTTCCCAGCATGCCAAGGTGCCTATCGCCATCGTCAGTGTGTAGGGAAAATCGCGAGTC
>JAJZXC010000248.1 GCA_021846365.1 Bacillota bacterium
TTCCAAAAAGGATATCGACCGCCTACAACAAATCATCAGCCTGAAGCGGTTGGGATTTCGTTTGGACGAGTGCAAGGAGCTGCTGGACAATCCCAATTATAGGGCAGACGAGGCCATCCGATTACAGTTGGAACGTCTGGGCGAGGAAATTCGAATCCAGCGGGACCTGCGCGGTCGCCTGCAAGAACTGCACGATCTGCTTCGCACTCGGCAGGAGGTGACGGCGGAACAACTGATTAAGACTATCGAGGTGATGCAGATGACAGAAAAGTATTTCACTCCAGAGTCAATGGCGAAGCTTAAGCGGCAGCGCGAATTGCTTGGCGTAGAGAAAATCAAAGAGGTCGAGAACGAATGGCCGTCTCTGATTGCCAAGGTGCGTGCGGAGTTAAATAACAACACCTCGCCGGAGAGCCGTGAGGTCCAGGTGTTGGCCAAGCGGTGGAAAGAGTTGACCCGCATGTTTACCGGCGGCGATGCCACCATTGCTAAGTCCGTCGAACGCTATTATGCGGAAAACCCGCAATGTGGGGCAGAGTTAGGCATCGACCATGAGCTCTGGCAGTACATCTCGAAAGCTATGGCCGTAAGCTGATGGTTGCGCTGGCTAGGGGGCGTGAGCGTGCTGAGCTTGTACTCAGTTTCGATTAGGCAAGCCATCCTGCCCCGGCCTGGCTTTGGTTCCAAGGTGCCATAGACTTCGCGGCGTTAGCCGTGAGTCTATGGCACCCTCAGAGCTTTCCCCCGGCTGCTGGCCGACGCTATCTGAATCGGCCGCTAAACTTTTCATATCGGAGGTCTCGCCCCAAGGGAGAAACACAGGGATAATTTCCGACAGAAGCCCTTGTGCAAATGCACCAAATACTATATGATGCAAGGTGGAGCTAATTGAAATGGAGGCGAAATTCATGCTGGTGACGGCCGTCACAGCAACTAGCGCTTCGGTAACTGGCCCACTAGCCCCATTTCTTGGTGGATTCGCGCTCATTCTGCTGATTTTGGCACTGATCGCCAAAGAGGTGACCCAGTACGCCGGCGATGCGCGATGGGCCGGGTTCCACCGGGTATTGAACATGATTGCGATGCCTTTGGGCGTTGCGGTGGGGTTCGTACTCGTTCAGCATTTTGCTGCCGTGCTTTAGTACGTAGCCTCATCAGGTGACCACCCCGAGAACCGTGTTTGTGGATATAGTAGCGAACATCAAGAGCAGGTTGGCGCGTCCAACCTGCTCCCTATTATAGGGTGTGCCAGAAGGTGGGGATTAGGTACCAACCGGGATGCCACGGCATCAGGCAGAAGAGCACAATATTGGCCGCCCCGTGGGAGAGCGCGGTGGCCCAGGTGGAGCGGGTCTTGGCCCGGATCCAGCACCAGAAGATACCCACCAGAAACACGTAAAGGACGTCTAGCGCAGAATTCCACCCAATGTGCAAGAGACTCCAGCCGACGGCGGTGAACCAAAGGCCGGCGCGCGGGCCGAGCCACTGCGAGGCGGTGGTTTGGATGAGGCCGCGAAACAACCATTCCTCGCTGAATCCGGTGAATACCACCAGCAGCAGGGCAGGCAGCCAGACCGCGGCCAACGAACCGTTGGCCGATAGCGGCGGCGGGTGCAGGATATGGGCTTCTCCCCAGCCGATGAGAGGACTGGTCAACAGCACCAAGAGCGTCCAGCCGGGCCAGCCCTGGGGCCACACCATACCAAGAGCGGATTTCCACGGCAGGTCGAGGCTCTGTGCTCCGATCAGGGCAAATAACATCAGCGGAAACTCTGCCGACACGTAATACCAGATACCGGGAGCCAGAGTGGGAGAGATGGCAAAGCTGATGATGCGAATCATCGCCATCGTACTAATGGCGATATAAAAACGGCCGCGAACCGTCCGCAATTGCTGGCCTCCCCGCACCACCAGCCAGACGGCGAGCATGGCGTGCAGCCAGACCCCGGCCAGCGGCGCCAAGAGGTCCGACAACAGTTCACTAAAGCCTAAAATCCCCAGATAAAACCACGGTTCGCCTCGGGCCCAAAAACCGCTCGCGGTTGCGGGGGATTCGTCCACCGTGGCCAGGGGAGGGTGTTGTAAACTCATGACACGATGGTATAGCGAACCCACAGGGTGCGCAAGGGATGTTGGCCGCCGCGGGCATAGAGCAGAAAGCGTACGGTTTCGCTCCGGGCGGGGGAATTGGCCGGCAAGTCGACGGCCCGCTGCCACGTGTGGTGGGGGCTAACGGTGGCGAAAATCAGGCGGGAAGGCACTCCGTTGGCCGAAACCTTCACCGTGAAGTGCCGGGTGGCGTGGTCGGGATTGAAGATCTGCAGGTGCAGCGGGTACACTTGCCCGAAGCGAATCTGGTAGGGGTATCCCTGCAGGCGGTTGTGCGCGCCCAACACGGAAAAGGCCATATGTTGGGCGCGCAGGTTGGGGCCGACGATGGCCCACGTCACCAGCCCGAGGACGAGCGCGAGGCTTCCCAGATACCAACGCGCCGATCCATTGGGGTAGACGGGGGGCGGCGAGGGCACCTCGGCCGCGTAGCGCCGCCAGACGGCCGCCGCTCCCGTCAGCACCGTAACCAGCGTCACCGCCAGGGCCATGTGGGGAGCAGTCAACCGGATCTTGGCCAAAGCCAGTAACAAGGCTAACAACGGGATCCAGACGACGCTGAGCACCAAGCTGAGGCCGGTCCGCTCAATGGCATCGAGGGTGCCAAGTTCCGGAAACAAGCCGAGAGTGGAAAGATAGCCGGGAATGAAGATCCCCACCGCGAGACCGAGCACAAAGCGCAGCGGGCTCAAAGCATGGGGCAAGAACAAAATCATCCCGTCAAGCCCCAAGGCCATCGCGGTCGCAATCCACACGTCATAGACAGCGTGCCAACGCAAGGCAGCAACCGGAGCACGCTGAAGGCTACGGCTGGGGGAGGCCAGAGGGGAGGTCGGCACTATTGTCGGATCCTTTCGACCTGTCATCTATTCGCATTCGGGTCCTGTATCCCCCGCCAAGTTCCGGCCATGGTGTCCGAGACCTGGCGACGAACCAAGCAATCTGTGCCAATATTATACCATGCGGGCGAAAATGTGCGCTAGGACCCCCCCCGGTGGGAAGACCTGACCATGGCTGACTATGGGTTCGAGGGCAGCCCTGCGGTGAACGGAGGGACGACGCGATGATCTATATTTTGCGCGACCTGTTGGCCATGGTTTTGCCGCCGGCGGGGCTGTTGTTGTGCATTGCGGTGGCCGCCTGGAGATCGTGGCGGGTCAGGCGGGCTTGGCCGCTGATCCTGGTCTGGGGCGCGGCCTGGGTGGTGTCGACCCCGTGGACGGGGGAGCAATTGGTCCACGGCTTGGAATATCGCGTGCACCGGGGAGTGGTCAGTCAAGGCGATGCCATCATTGTGCTAGGGGAGGGCGCGGTGCCGCACACGCCGCAAAATCAGGGCAGCGGTTCGCTTTCCGGCGTCATGGCCGGTGAGTACCTAAGCGCCGTCGACTTGGCCCGGCAGACGCACTTGCCCATCATTTTGTCGGGAGGTAAGGGATCCTTCGGCGACGGGAATGAATCGCTGATCGGCCGGGCCGTCCTGCGTGGGCTGGGAGTCTCCCCGATCTACGTGGACGCGCGCAGCCAGACCACGTATGAAAACGCCGTTAACTCGGCGGCCATCTTGCGCCGACACCATTGGACGCGACCGATATTACTCACCTCTGCCTTTCACATGGTGCAAGCCATCCGAGATTTTCGGGCGGTCGGCGTGGATGTTATCCCGTATCCCACCGGCTACCAAACTTCACGGCGGCTCAAGTTCACCCCCGGCAGTTGGATCCCCTCGAGCGCAGGGCTTGCCCTTACCACCGAGGCGCTCCAAGAAGATGTCAGCCTAGCCGCGATCGCCTTGGGCATTAAACTTTAGCGCCCTTGCGGTTGCTCGCGATCAAGCCGGGGCGCTGCCGACCTGCGACGGCTGGCACCGGTGACGCGCCAGAGTATCAGGCATAGCAGCTCGACCGCGAG
>JAJZXC010000030.1 GCA_021846365.1 Bacillota bacterium
TCAAGAAACCAAACGTTCGACATAGATCGGGATAACTACCTGATTCCTGGTAGACGCCGATGACATGGGATAGAACTTCCCCTTACGCGTGATGTCGATGCGCCGTCGATCTAAGCGCTCTGAATCGCCCCCCCGGGGGCAGTGCTTGATTCGCGGACTCCCGGTTCTGCCACCGGCTCCGGCCGCGCATTTGCAGACCGCTACCGGCGATCCGCCGTTGCTGTTGGCGGCCGTTCAGATCTGGATAGCATCTTCGTAGGCAACCCGGCCCGCTTGCACCCGAACGCATTAGCCGAGTCGGAGTGGTACTGCGGGTTCCCACTATATGGAGCCTGGAAAGGCAGATTGTTATATCCGAGTTCCCCGCGACCGGAACGAACGCCGAGTGGCTGGTGTTTCCAGTCGCCACCGGCTCTTGGTTGCCGGTACTCCCGCTATCTCAACACCACGATGTTTATCGCCTACCGCTCGCGTGGGGGCGTTAGCCCGTCGATAAGTCGCGCTCCCCGAGCTCGCATTGCCTTAAGGGCCGCCTCGGCATCGCCGGGATGTACGTTGACGCCGCGAATCCCGCGGCGGAGCACCGAAACGCCAAAACCTATGGCGAGGGCGTCTAACACGGTGGCCTTGACGCAATAGTCGGTGGCCAGGCCCCCCACATAAAGGTGGTTCACTCCTCGCGCGCGAAGCCATAGGGCGAGTGGCTGGCCGACTTCCGAAACCCCATCAAATGCACTGTACGCTTCGCGATCCGGATCGCTGCCCTTGCTGAATACCCGAACGCTGGCCCGCACCAAGAGTTCTGGATGAAATTGTGCCCCCGGCGTCTCCGCAACGCAGTGCGGGGGCCAGGGACCGCCGCGTGATCGAAAGGAACAATGCTGAGCGGGATGCCAGTCGCGGGATACAGCCACGGGCCACTCCTCTCCCCAAGCCCTTTGAATCCACGCGTTGATAATGGGCACTACGGCGTCTCCGCGGGATACGGCGAGAGCGCCCCCCGGGCAAAAATCTCTTTGCACGTCGACGACCACCAGCGCACTCATCTCCGGCATCCGGGTAACTCCTTCCGCAATGGCCTTGTGCTCATATTACGGTATTCGATCGGGATCGCCAAGAGGGGCGGCATAGCGCGGTCAGAACGGGGGACCATAACGGTGCGGAGGGAGGCAGGGTGAAAAACCATACGGTGGGCGCGGGGGCGACGGCGGTCGCCCTGGCTAGCGTGACGTTTATCGCTGGTTCGTATGTCAGCCGGCCCGCCGTGGTGGGTGAGCAGTTAGCCCAGTTTTCTCGTCCACGGCTCAATGCCCGTCGGTTTGGGCCCTTTTCCACCGCGAACAATCACGGCTACGAATCGCCCGATGCGATCAGTCCGGTAGTGCCCGGACCGTATCGCGCGTTTGCAGGTCCGCCGTGGTACGCTGTGCAATTCATCGGTGACGCCCCTCGCCAGTTGGCCCGCGACGACCTTGAAATCGCGGTGCGCACGTCGCACGGACGATTGCCCAACGAGAGCCTGGTCTATCTTCCGAGCGACCTGGTCGGCTATCCCCGACGGGCACCGGCGTCGTCTGTTCAGGTACAATTTCGCGCCGATCGGTTCAATCGCCCGCCGGCCGCTTGGACGGTGGGGATGATCGACCGTCGACTGCCCCAACCGCCCGAGGCCTATGGCCGTGAGCTCTTGGTGGTTCTCAATGCCTACCGTCGTCTGCTCGGTGAGGGCGCCATAGGTTTCGACCGCCCTCTCGCCTTGGCCGCCGAAGCCCATGCCGGCTATCTGGCGGAAAACGGCTACCGGGCACCGTCTTTTCACGAGGAGGATCCGGGACGGCTAGGATTCAGCGGCAAATATCCCTGGGATCGCGATCTGGCGTTTGGCTGGCCGAGTTCGCTGGCGGGCGAGGTTGGGATTGAATGGAACCACCCCATGCGTCCTGCGCTAGTGATGGCATCGCTGATCGACACCGTATACCACCGCCTCGACCTCTTTTCAGACAATCTTTACGCCGCCGGCGCGGGGCGCTCGATAGGGCCCTCCGGAGCCGTCGTACTCGATTTGGGCTATGGCTATCTCTCGCGATTGCCGCCGGCGGTGGTTTACCCTTATCCCGGTCAACGGGGGGTAGCCGTGGCCTGGACCGACCTGGAATCGCCCAACCCGATGCCCGGTGGATTTGGGAGTCAGTATGGCTATCCGGTTACCGTGGATGTGCCGACGGCGGCGCGGCTGAGCCGGGTTGCGCTGACCTTGTCAAACCGCCGAGCCCCGGTGCCGGTGACGGTCGTTCGGCCGGGGTCGAGTGCGTTGAGCGGAAATCAAGCGGCGATGGTGCCGGATGTGGTCTTAGACCCGTACACCGTTTATACGGTAAAATTCAGCGCAGAGGCCGTCTATCAAGACGGGCATCAAGGTCGGCTACGTCTGCAGTGGAAATTTGCCACCGGCGGTGCCGACTTGTCGGTGGTGGCGTTTCGGGCCTCGCCGGATACCGTTCAGGTGACCGTTGCCCAGAGCGGGAACGGGATTGTCGAGGCCGACCAACCGATCAAGATTTGCCGCCACGGACGCACCATCGCTTTCGGCAAAACCGACCGCAGGGGCACCGCCCTGTTCACGGTGGCGGGCGGCGGGCCGCTGTGGGTGGTGGCCGCCGGCGGCAATGGGATGCGTTTGGCCTCGAAAGCGTAACCTGCGGAGGTGCAGGGGCCATGAACATTGACCCTGAACGATTCATCGACCTGGTCGTCAAGGGGGAGAGCCTTCGTATTGCCTATGCCGTTCGCCCGGGCACCGGGCGGCCGCTGCTCTTCATCCACGGCATGGGTTCGAGCCGATGGGCTTTTTTGCCCCAATTGCAGGCGATGCATGTGGAAAACCCCCTCTACGCGCTGGATTTGCCCGGGTTCGGCGGGTCGACGCTGCCGCGTGTCCGTCAGCAAGTGGGAGATTTCGTGCTCGCCGTGCTGGGCTTTGTCGAGACGGCGGAGTTGGAGCGCCCGGTTCTGGTGGGCCACTCTTTTGGCGGATTGGTGGCGGCTGAATCCGCGATCTCAGCGCCGGCGCGGATCGCGGGGACGGTGCTGGCGGCCAGCGCCGGCTGGTGTGTGCCCGAGGGTGCCTTCGAGCCCACTCCCTGGGTTTGGGTCAATCGGCTGGGCATCTGGCTTACCTCGACCAACTGGGTCGGTCATAGAATTCTCTCGGGTCTTGGGGTGGACCCGAGTCAGCTCACCAAACAAGACCGCCGTCGTCTGCGCTATGGATGGCGTCGGGCTCGCGAAATGGCGCGTATGGGCCGCTTTTACCACACCGAGCGGATGGCTGAACGGCTCCAGGCGGCGGGCGTGCCGACGGTGGTGATTGCCGGCCGGGCTGACCGTCTGTTTCCGCTGCCTAAGGTTATCCAGGGGGTAGGCGGGCGGTTTCCGCTCTGGGTGATGGAAAGCGGGGGCCATTTGGTGCTGGATCAAGACCGGGCAACCTTTTTGGATCTCTTGGAGCGCGCGGTGATTAGGGTTCAGGCAGGGCCGTCGCCCACCAAATGAATACCGGTAAGGCGGGCGATTTACGAGTCGAGGGCCGAAAGGTCGGCGGGTGCCAAGGCGTGAATGTCGGTATGGCCCATCGTGCGCAGGGCGATGGCTATCTCCTAGCGGCAACTTTCCAGGAAATTGTGGAAACCCGCGCTGGCCAGGCCGACGTCGAGCGACAACTTCGGTTGGCTGCGGCAAAAGAGCAGGTTGTCGGGCGGGTATAAGGGTATCGAATCCGGTAATTTGGCGATGGGCGAGCGCAAACATGGCCATGGTGCCGATGCCGACCGCCTGGGTACCCAGGGCGAGGGCCTTGAGAAAGCCGGCTCACCAAACCCGCCCGAGACCACGAGGTAGACCCGGTCGGCCGCCGCTCGAGTTGACGCCTCCTGGTGCGAATCAGGGCGTACAGGGTCGGAATCCCGAAGTGGTCGGACAGGGTAATCGGCGCATTGCCGGTGCCGCCTTGGCTGCCGTCGACACCGGCGTCGAGACCGACAATATTGTCCGCCAAAAGGTCGTCGGCACCCATCATGAGGGCAATCGGGATGCCGGGACGGTGTTCCCCAGGTAAGCCACGACGTCTTTGAGCGGGGTGGGATGATCCGGGCGTTCTTAAGAACAGATCGGAATGGATGCGCGGCGCCTGCCCGCCCGTGAGGCCCATTAAGCCATGATTTTGGGTCCCACTTCATCCGTCCCAGCCGCAAGCCTTGGTTTACAACCACGAAGAAAGGACGGTGTTTCCGAGCATGGCGCCCTGTCCTGCCTGTACCTCAATCATGTCCGCCTGCCGCAAAATGGTGGATTGCGGTTGCACACCCAGCGCCCGAACTGCCGGACCGATAGGCTTCGGCCCGTTCGGCTTCCAGCAACGGGCCCTGCCCAGAGTTCAGGGGCACC
Organism: Bacillota bacterium; assembly: GCA_021846365.1. GTDB lineage: Bacteria > Bacillota > Sulfobacillia > Sulfobacillales > Sulfobacillaceae > JAJZXC01. Next base: position 4,444 of record JAJZXC010000030.1, read on the forward strand.
TCTGAACGTCCGCCGGCCTCGGCCAAAGCGAGGCCGGCATTTGCGTTTAAAGCCAATCTAGAGGCCATGCCCGAGACGTAAACGGGCATGGAAAAGGTGAGCGGTCTTGCCGGGTCGGCACCGGGGACGGGTTCCAAATGCACGGGAACGTCGGCGGCAACGGGACGGCGGGCTAATTGAGCCCCATTGAAGGCCAGATCATGAAAGTCATGGGTAGGTCGGCGCGAGCCCATGGGCCGAACCACCACCTCGCCGCTGGCCGCGCGCAGGGACTGGTACAAAAAGTCCATCGCCGACGTCGAACGCAGCCACACATACAGTTCGGCGATGGTCTCCACGAGGGGCCGGTTGAGCACTATCCGCAAGACGCGGCGCACCAAGGCGGGGAGAAGGACTAAGAGCGACCCTTCTGTGATGACCAACCCTATGAGCATCGCCTCATCTGCAGACGCTTGGAATATGCTAAGGTTTGACGTCTGCCCGCCGCTTTACACTCTTTGGCGGCATGACGGCAATAATTAGGCGAAGAAAGAAAGCTAAGAAAGACGGGGAAGGCAGAGAGGCTTGGCGAGTTGGCGTTGGGCTCGCGTCTAAGGTTATCCGCGGTCGGTCGGCCAACCGGCCCAGGGACCGCATATTTTTTGATACAATTCGAGTAACGAAGGGTGGTTCGACAGCCCTGGATACCCGCCAATGGGTAGGAGTGACGCGTGTGGAGATAGTCGCGCTGATCGGTCCCAGCGGGACCGGTAAGAGTCACCGGGCTTCGATGGTCGCCGACCGCTATCAGGCAGACGCCATTTTGGATGACGGACTCTATATTGTTGACGGAAGAATCTTGGCCGGCCGTTCGGCCAAGAGCGAATCAACTCGGGTGGCCGCGGTGAAGCGCGCCATATTGCTGGACCCGGATCATGCCCGCGATGTGCGCGAGGCGATGCGGGCACAAGCTCCCGAGCGGCTCCTGATCCTGGGTACCTCAAGACGCATGGTCGAGCGGATTATGAGCTCGCTGGAGCTGAACGGTCATGCGGTCGAGGTGGTGTTTATTGATCAAATTGCGACGGGACAGGAGATCGAGACGGCGCGCCAGGAGCGCGAGGGCGAGGGCCGGCATGTGATTCCGGTGCCCACCCTGGAGGTGCGCAAGACGTTTTCAGGTTATCTGATCGCCCCCCTGCAGTTTATCTTTTTTCGCCATGGCCGGGGGGTGAGAGTCGCGGTGGAAAAATCCATCGTACGGCCAACCTATTCCTTGCTGGGGCGCTTTTATATTGCCGATACCGTGCTCTCCGCCATTGCCGCCCATAGCGCCGATCAATGCGCCAACGTGGCCGAGGTCGGTCGCGTCGTCGTGCAGTCAGCCGGCGACGGTGTGCACTTGAACCTGGAAGTCACCCTCGCCGCACCCAGGGACGTGTTGGGCGTCATCGGCACCGTGCAATCCCAGGTGCGGGCAGCCATTGAACGAATGACGGCCTTAAATGTGGTCGAAGTCGTCGTCGAGGCGCGCCAGATAACGGGGAATTTAGGGAGGGGGTAGGCCATGCAGCGGATCCTGGTGGTGGACGACGAACCTAGTATCGTGGAACTCGTTCAATATAACCTGGAACGCGAGGGATTTTCCGTGCTGGTGGAACGCGACGGCGATGGTGCCATGGTTCGGGCGGCGGCGGAGGCTCCCGACTTGATCGTGCTAGACGTCATGTTGCCCAAAATGTCGGGACTTGACGTGTGCCGAAACTTGCGGCAGGTGACCGATGTGCCGATTATCTTGCTGACCGCCCGCAAGGACGAGGTTGACCGCGTGCTGGGATTGGAATTGGGAGCCGACGACTATGTCACCAAGCCCTTTTCACCGCGTGAGCTGGTGGCCCGGATCAAGGCCATTTTGCGTCGCAGCTCGAAACGGCAGCAGCCGGAAGAACACGAAGGCATCGTCAGCCAAGCGGGCCTGACCATAGATTCGGAACGGCGCCACGTGCGCTTGAACGAGCGCGACGTGGACCTGACCTTCACCGAGTTCGAGGTGCTCCATACCTTAATGCGCCATCCGGGGCGGGCGTTTACCCGTGAAGAGCTGCTGCGCCGGGTGTGGGGGGAAGACTTTTACGGGGACACGCGCACGGTCGACGTGCATATTCGCCACCTACGCGAAAAATTGGAGGAGGAAATGGCGGCGCCCCGCTTCATCGAAACCGTGCGCGGGGTAGGATATCGCTTCCGGGCGCCATGAACGGGGGGGCGGGGTTGCCGTGCTGGGGGATCTTGGGGGGGTTGGCGCTCAGCACGGTGGCGGCGGTGGTGACGCCGCTAACCCACGGAGCCATCGAGGGCGGCATTCTGCTGGCGATAGCCTGGGCGTGGGGCATCGGCCAACTGCGCGCGGGGCGGCTGCGCACGGCGTTACTGCAGGAATCCGTGGTGCAGTTGACCGAGACCGTCGATCGCTGGGCGGCGGGTGACTTGGAAGCCAGGGTCTATTTGGACCAGGAAGATCCGCTCGACTCGCTGGCGCACGGCATGAATCGCGTGGCGGAAGTGCTGATGGAGCGTACGCGGGACTTGGGCCAGGACAAAGAGCGTTTGGAGACCATCTTGTCGAGCATGGCCAACGGGATTATCATCTTTAGCCATTCACTCGCGGTGACGCTTATCAACCAGGCGGCGATTCGCCTGTTTGAGATTCAAGCACCGAGCCCGCAGGGACGCAATGTTCTGGAGATGATCCGCGACACCGGGCTCACCGACGCCCTTGAAGCGGTCACCGGCCAGGGCATCACCGTGACCACAGATTGGAGCCCGGCGGAAAACGACAGTGTGGTGGTGGAATGCACCATCGCTCCTCTATATCAGCCGATGGGCGGACCTGGAGCCGTGCTGGTGGCCCGCGACGTCTCTTCTCAACGTCAGGTCAACCGTTTGCGCCAGGATTTTGTGGCCAACGTGAGCCATGAACTGCAGACGCCGCTGACCGTGATTAAGGGGTTTACCGAGACCTTGCTCGATGATCCCGATTTCGAACGGCAGCCGCGCTTTTTGGAACTGATTAACGAGGAGGCCAACCGCATGTCGCGCTTGGTCGACGACCTGCTTGCGCTGTCGCGGTTGGAGCACCACAGCTTGCCCGTCCGCTGGCAGGCGGTCGATCTGACCGTGCTGGTGGAGGGTACGGTGACCAAACTGAACGGGCGCGCCGAGGCGCAGGGACTAGTACTCAACAACCGGCTGCCCGCCCGCCTGCCCGCGGTCTGGGGAGATCCCGACTTGCTGTCGGAGCTTTTGATTAATCTCATCGCCAACGCGATTCAATACACGGCGAGCGGTGGCAGGGTGACCCTGGATTCGCTGGCGGACCCGGCCGGAGAAATGGTCGCCATTCGGGTCACCGACACCGGGATAGGCATTCCGCAGAGTGACCTCGCGCGAATCTTCGAACGCTTCTATCGCGTCGATCGCGCCCGTTCGCGGGCGTCGGGCGGAACCGGACTCGGACTTGCCATTGTAAAACATATCATTGAATTGCATCACGGGCGCATAGAAGTGAAGAGTGCAGTCGGACAAGGGTCCGAGTTTACCGTATGGTTATCGACCCGAGAGAGGCGAGAGGCGTGAGCATCCGGCATCTGCTGGTGACCTTGGCGGTCATCTTGGGCCCGGGAGCGGCGGCCGCCCTGCAGCCGGCCGCCATCACGGTGGCGGGGGCGACCTCCTTGCTGCCCTACGCCCGCGCCGTCATCGGGCAATGGAGCCGGGACAATCCGTCGACGCGGGTCGCCTTGACCGGCGGCGGGTCGTTGGGCGGCTGGTATGCACTCCGCCTTGGCCGCGCCGACATCGCCCTGTCGGACATCCCGTTTTCGCCGGGGACGGCCCTCAAAGAGCTCCCGATCGGAAAGATGCCGGTGCTCTTGGTGATAAACAGGCAGGCGGGGGTGTCGAATTTGACCATGGGCGCGCTCCGCCGTGTATGGCGCGGGCAGGTCCGCCGCTGGAGCCAGTTGGGGGGTCGGAAGGCGGCCGTCCGCCTGGTGGTCCGTCAAGCCGGGTCGGGGGCTCGTCACGTCATCGACGCGCGCCTGGGCGCGCCGGCGCCGGATGTGCTGCAGATTGTGCAGTTGTCCAATGGGGCCGTGGTTCGCACCGTCTCCGAAATGCCGGGAGCGGTAGGCTATGTGGAGGGCGACCGGCCCTGGCTGGGGGTGGTGGTTTGTCGGATCGACGGCCAGGCATATCGGCCGGGCGGGCCATGGCCCCTTTACGCGCTGCCCCGCCTATATTTCCCCGCCTCGGCAGGACCGGCGATTTGGAGTTTGAGTCATGCTCTGGCCAGCAGCCCGCGGAAAACCGGGTTCGGAATTGTGCCCGCGGCCCGGCGCCGGTTCGGGGGCTAGTCATGGAACGGCAAGCACTGAACGGTTGGATCGAGCGCTGGCAGGCTCGCCTGCTGTGGGCGGCCACGCTACTGGTGGCGATGCTGGTGCTGGCCATCACACTGGTTTTGGCGGTGGGCGCGACGAGATTTCTCCAAAGCCGCGGGTGGCGGCTAGGAGTCTTGTTGGGGGCTAACTGGAATCCTCTGGCTGGACATTTTGAGATTGGTCTGTTCATCGTCGATACCATCATCGTCACCGCGCTGGCCATGGCGATGACGCTTCCCTTCGGCTTAGGCGTTGCGGTTTTTGGTGCCTATGTGGCAAGCTCGTGGGAGCGCACCGCCTTGCGCTGGTTGCTGACCGTCTTGGCCGCGGTGCCGTCGGTCGCCATGGGCTGGTGGGGACTGGCCGTGGTGGTGCCCGGCCTGCGCCGGATCGGCGGCGGGCCCGGCTTCAGTCTGTTGGCAGCCGGGGCCGTGCTGGCGGTGATGCTCCTGCCCACCTTCGGCTTGCTGGCACTGGAGGTGCTCGACAAGGTGCCGGAAGACTGGCACCAGGCTTCGTTGGCCTTGGGAGCCAGCGAGGATCAGAACTTACTGCAAATGGCGCTCAGGGTAAGCCTGCCCGGGCTGAAGACGGCCTTCCTGACCGCCGTCGCCCGGGCGATGGGAGAGACGGTGGCTGTCCAAATGGTTATCGGGGGGGCCGTTTATGGGTTTCACGGCATGCTGGGGCCGGGGGCGACGTTAACCACCCAAATCCTGACCGATATGGCCATCTTGCCCCTCGGCCATCCTGCTCACGGCGTCCTCGACCTGATGGCCGTGATCTTGCTGGCGGGATTGACCCTATTGACCATCTGGGCCCAGCGCGGGGACGAGCGACCATGAAGCGGGGCCGTCGATGGTATGCGGTTTCGGCTGGGATCACGGTGGTTGCTTTGGCCATCGTGCTGTGGGTGCTCTTACTGCTGGCCAAAGACGGACTGGCCGGCTGGCATTGGTCGCGGTTGACCCGATTTCCCCGCGAACTGCGCTCGGGGGGCGGGATTGCTCCCGAATTGGTCAATACCGTGAGCATGGTGATGTTGGCCGAATGTTTCAGCGCCCCGGTGGGTATGGCGGTTGCGGTATGGTTAACGGATTATGCGCCGCCGGCGGCTTGGGTGGGGTGGCTTAAACGGGTGCTGATAGGGTTTCAAAGCATTCCCGCCATCGTCGTCGGCCTGATCGTCTACCAGACCTTGGTCGACGGGCTGGGTTGGCCGCTTTCGGTGGGGTCGGGAACCATCGCGCTGGCCGTGCTGAACCTGCCGGCGGTCGCCGTGCTGGGGGCGACCGTGCTGAGCGAGGTACCCGGCCGACTCCGGGAAGGGTCGCTGGCGCTGGGAGCGACGAGGATTCAAACCGTCTGGCGCCTGATGTTGCCAGCCGCCCTGCCCGCCTTGATCGATCAGCTGGGATATTCCTGGGCCCGGTTGGCGGGCGAGACGGCGGCACTGATCTTCACTGCCGGAATTAACGTGGGACCCCGGTGGGGATGGTTCCAGCCCGGGGAGACGCTGGCGGTTCACTTCTGGTACGTTAGAACCGAAGGCGCCATGCCGGACTGGCGCATGGTAGCCGCCGCTACCGGGCTGGTGCTGGTGACGATCACGGCCGGGGCGGTGCTGGGGGCCAAGCTGTGGGCAGCCAGAATCCTGGCTAAGCGCGGGGTTGGTGTCAGCGAGAGGGGCTGAGCCCGCCCTCTCGGCGGGGAATCGGGCGCCGCCCGGCAGGAGAAAAGGAGGACGAGCGATGGCGGCCATCACCATGGAGAGGGTTTCGGTCTGGTACGGCCGAGTCAAGGCCCTGAACGATGTGTCGCTTGAAGTTGAGCCGGGTTCGGTGCTGGCCCTGATCGGTCCCTCGGGCTGTGGGAAATCCACCCTGCTCCGGGTGCTAAACCGGCTCGTCGAGCGGACCCCGGCCGCCCGGGTGGCGGGTCGGGTACTCATCGACGGCCACGACATCTTGGCTCCCGACGTCGATCTCGCACTCTTGCGACGGCGGGTGGGGATGATTTTTCAACGACCGGTCTCCTTCCCGTTTTCGATTTTCGACAATGTGGCCTACGGTCCGCGCTTGCACGGAATGAAAAATCCCCATCAACTGCGGCGGGTGGTTGAGGGGAGCCTCAAGCAGGCGGCGCTCTGGGACGAGGTGCGGGGCAAGCTCCGGCGGCCGGCGCACGGGCTCTCGGGTGGCCAACAGCAGCGCTTGGCGCTCGCGCGGGCGCTGGCGGTCAATCCCGAAGCCATTCTGATGGACGAGCCGACGAGCTCACTCGATCCCGGATCGGCTGCACGGATCGAGGAATTAGTGGTACATTTAAAAGGGCAGTACACGGTGCTGATCGTGACCCACAATCTGCAACAGGCGGCGAGAGTGTCGGATTTTACCGGATTTCTCGATCGAGGGCAGTTGATCGAATTGGGGGAGACCTCCCAAATCTTCACCGCCCCCCGCGACCGGCGCACGGAAGCATATCTTACTGGTCAGTTCGAATAAGAGGTGAGACGATTCGTCAGTATCTTCAAGGCGAATTGAAGGAGCTGGAACAAGAGCTCATCCGCATGGGAGGGCTGGTTGAAGACCAGATCCGGCGCGCGGTGCGTTCCTTGGCTGATCATGATTTGGTGGTGGCCCGAGAGGTCATTCGCGACGATGACCGGGTTGATCGGCTGGAGTCGGAAATTGAGCGGAATTGTCTGACCCTACTGGCCTTGCAACAGCCGCTGGCCGGTGATTTGCGGGTGGTGTCAACCATCCTCAAAATCATTACCGACTTGGAGCGGATGGCGGATCACGCCTCCGACATCGCCAAAGTGACCGTCCGCTTGGCGGACGAAGATTGGATCAAGCCGTTGGTCGACCTGCCGGCGATGGCAAGGTTGGCCATTTCCATGGTTCGGGCGGCCTTAGACGCATATATCCACCGCAGTGTTGAAGAGGCCATGGCGATGATTCGTTTGGACGACGACGTCGACCATCTCTACGCCCAGATCTTTCGCGACTTGGTGGACTTGATGCGCGACCGTCCCGAGACGGCGGCGCAGGCAACGTATTTGGTCTTCGTGGCCAACTACCTGGAACGGATTGCCGATCACGCCACCAACCTGGGTGAATGGGTGGTCTACATGGTCACCGGAGAACGGAACGAGCTCAATACATAGGCGGGTGGCGGAGTCCGGCCAGGATTCAGAAAGACATTTTGCCGGCAAGTCAGTAGGGTTGAGGTTTAGGAGGTCAGCAAGCCAGTAGGAGGGAACAGCATGCGACGAATTGGCATTAATGGATTTGGCAGCATCGGCCGTAGATTTTTGCGGATTTGGCTGCAAAGGCAGGCGGATTTCGAAGTGGTGGCAATTAACGACATCACAGATGCGAAGACGCTCGCCCAGTTGCTTGAGTACGACACCAACTACGGAAGAATGACCCAGCGGGTGGAGGTCGACGGCAACGTGATACGGGTGGGGGGTCGGCCGATTCAGATCCTGGCCGAACGCGACCCGGCAAATTTGCCGTGGAAGGCGCTGGGCGTAGACATCGTGGTCGAGTCGACCGGACTCTTTACCAAGGCCGAAAAAGCTAAAGCGCACCTGGCGGCCGGTGCCAAGCGGGTGATTATTTCCGCCCCCGCCGATGGCGCCGACATCACCTTAGTGCTGGGGGTCAATGGCGATAGATATGACCCCGAGCGGCACTTCATCCTTTCCAACGCCTCCTGTACCACCAACTGTCTGGCGCCGGTGGCCAAGGTTCTGGACGAAGCCTTCGGCATTGAGCAGGGATTGATGACCACGGTGCACTCGTACACCAACGATCAGCGCCTGTTGGACCTGCCGCACAAGGATTTGCGGCGGGCGCGGGCGGCGGCGCTCAACATCATTCCCACCAGCACGGGAGCGGCGCGCGCCCTGCATTTGGTGCTGCCGCAGCTAAAGGGCAAACTAAATGGCATCAGTCTTAGGGTACCCACCCCGGTGGTGTCCATCGTGGACCTCACGGTGACGACCACGCGGCCGGCGAGCGTACAAAGCACCAATCAAGCCATGAAAGTGGCGGCCGAGGGCCCGCTGCAAGGGATCTTGGAATATACCGATCTTCCCCTGGTATCTCAAGACTTCAAGGGCAATCCCCATTCCAGCATTTTTGACGCTCAGCAAACCATGACCGTCGGCGACCATATGGTCAAGGTCTTGGCTTGGTATGACAACGAGTGGGGCTATGCCAACCGCCTGGTTGACGTTACCGAACTGGTCGCCCAAAAGGAAGGCGCGTAACCATGGCCAGCTACCGCGGACTAAACGACCTGGGACCGCTGGCCGGCAAATGCGCCTTGGTCCGGGTGGATTTTAACGTGCCGATGGATCCGGAAAGCAAAACCATCACCGACGATACGCGCATGCGGGCGGCTTTGCCAACCATCCGCTGGCTGCTCGGCCAAAATGCCCGGGTCATTTTGATGAGCCATTTGGGACGGCCCAAGGGACCCGACCCCAAGTTTAGCCTGAGACCGGTGGCCGAGCATCTAGCGAGACTGTTGGCAAGACCGGTCGGGTTTGTGGGCGAACTGGTGGGGCCGGCCGTGAAACAGGCCGTGGCCAAGCTTGAACCGGGAGACGTGTTGATGTTGGAAAACGTGCGTTTCCATCCCGGGGAGACAAAAAATGATCCGGAATTGGCCCGACAGTTAGCCAGCCTGGCTGACGTCTATGTGGACGATGCGTTTGGCAGCGCCCACCGCGCTCATGCGTCGGTGGCGGGCGTACCGGCGTTCTTGCCGTCGGCCGCCGGGCTCCTGATGGAGCGGGAACTCGCCATGTTGGGAGACGTCTTGGGAAGCCCGGAGCGCCCGTACTGGGCAATCATTGGCGGAGCCAAAGTCAGCGATAAGGTGGCGCTGCTGGACCGTTTGGTGGCCACCGCCGACGGCTTGGTCATTGGCGGCGGCATGGCCAATACGTTTCTGGCCGCCGAGGGCTACCACTTGGGGGCGTCCAAGGTTGAGGCGGAGGCAGCGGCCAAAGCCAAGACCTTGTTGGAACAGGCCCGCGAGCGCGGAGTTCCCATCGGACTGCCGGTGGATTTGGTAGTGGCCGAGGCTTTTGCCCCCGACTCCGCCCACCATGTCACCACTCCCGATCGGGTGGGCGATGACGAACTGGCCCTCGACATTGGTCCGGCAACCGTGGAAAAGATTGGACAGTGGCTGGCTGCCGCCCGTACCGTATTTTGGAACGGCCCCATGGGCGTGTTCGAATGGGAGGCGTTTTCGTCAGGCACGATAGGCGTGGCGAGCGCCTTAGCCGAATCGACGGCGAAAGTGGTCGTCGGGGGCGGCGATTCGGTCGCTGCGGTGGCCAAGGCAGGGATTGCCGACCGTCTGACTCACGTGTCCACCGGGGGCGGGGCGGCGCTCGAGTTCTTGGAAGGCAAGGCTCTGCCCGGGGTCTTGGCGCTAGCCAAGTAATGGGGCCAAGGCTAGCCCGCTGCTGGTGAGAGAGCTAGCCGCGATGGGTAACAACCACCTCAATGATACGTTGTCCGAGCATAGAGGACACTCTTGAAGTCAGGGGGATTGGTCATGCAGGGGCGGGCGCTCCTAATCGGCAATTGGAAGATGAACAAGACGGTTGAAGGATCCGCTGGCCACGCGCGCACGCTGATTAGAGCCCTGGAAGACTGGTGGGATCCCAAGCTGGTGCAAGTTGTCTTGGCTCCCACCGCGCTTGCCATTGCCGCGGTGGGCCGAATCCTCGCGGGCACAGACATCGCGGTGGCAGGCCAAAACCTGGAATTGGGCACCGAGGGAGCGCTGACCGGGGGGATTTCCGGCTACTTGCTCTATGAGGCGGGGGCGCGCTGGGTGATCGTGGGACACTCGGAACGCCGCCAGCACTTTGCTGAAGATGACGCCTTGATCACCGAAAAGGTCAAGGCAGCCTGGCAGGCCGGCCTGAATGCGGTGGTCTGCATCGGGGAAACGGAAGCCGAACGCAATCAGGGCGCGACCGAGCGCGTCGTGCGCCAGCAATTGAATCTACTCCTGGCCGGCCCTCTGAAGGGGGGGTTGACCATCGCCTATGAGCCGGTGTGGGCAATCGGGTCGGGGCGGGTACCCGAGCCGGAGGAGGTCGCCGAGATTGCCGCGATCATTCACGGAGAAGTGGGCGCACGCTGGCCCGAGGCGGAAAATAGGGTGGCGGTGCTCTACGGCGGCAGCGTGAACGCCAAGAATCTGGGAGGATTCTTAAACCAAGCCGACGTGGGCGGAGCCCTGATTGGAGGCGCTTCGCTCGCTGCCGGAGAAATGGCGGCGATGGTGCGCGCGGCCCAGCAGGAGGGCCCGAGGGCACGATAGGGGCGGTCAGCAGGAAATTTTAGAAACACAGATAAGGTGGTGGTAGCAATACGTCCAACCGTATTGATGGTTTTAGATGGCTGGGGTTACGCCGAACCCGGGCCCGATAACGCGATTTTGGGGGCTCCGGCAGCAGTCATGGAGCGCCTGCAAAAGGAGTACCCCTCCAGTTTGCTCACGGCCCACGGCGATGAGGTCGGCCTTTTGGCTGGACAGATGGGCGATTCCAATGTTGGGCACTTGACGATAGGCGCCGGCCGGGTCATCGACCAGAACTTGACCCGGATTCATCGGGCGGTGTCCGATGGCAGCCTGGCCAAAATGCCGGTAATCCGCGACTTGTTGGAGATTTCCCGTTCAAGGCGCCTTCACCTCATGGGGCTATGTTCACCCGGCGGCGTGCACAGCCACCAGACCCACCTGGGAGCGCTGCTGCAACTTCTGCGTCAACACGGGGTGACCGACGGCGTCTATCTCCATGTATGGCTCGACGGTCGGGACGTGCCCCCGGAAAGTGCCGCCGGATCGTTGAAGTATCTGGCCGGCGTCATCAACCAAACCGGCTTGGGGCGCATTGCCACCATGGCCGGTCGCTACTGGGCGATGGACCGCGACAAGCGGTGGGAGCGAACCGAAAAGGCATATCGGGCGATGGTTGAGGGGCAGGGGCCGACGGCGCGCAGCGCCCCCGAAGTCTTGGAGCGCAGCTACGGTGGGGGAGTGACGGACGAGTTTGTGGTTCCCACCGTCATGGTGGGCGAGGACGGATCCCCAGTTGCTACCGTCGGCGAGGATGACGCCGTGTTCATCTTTAATTTTCGGGCCGACCGTGGGCGCCAAATCAGTCGGGCGCTGGCCGACCCCGAATTTGCCCACTTCCGGCGGCCGTATGCCAAGGTGCACTGGCTGGGGACGATGACGCAATACGATGAAGACTTCGCCCTACCCCGCGTGTTCGATCCCCCCCAGGTTGCCCACAATTTGGCCGAATGGCTGAGTGAGCACGAAATTCGGCAGTTCCACGTCGCCGAGACGGAAAAGTACGCCCACGTGACGTTTTTTTTCAACGGTGGTCAGGAACGGCAATTCCCGGGAGAAGACCGCCGGTTGATTCCATCGCCGAAGGTGGCGACCTACGACCTTGAGCCGTCCATGTCGGCAGTGGCCATCGCCGACGTGGTGGTGGAGGATTTGGCGGCGGGAGCGCACGACTTTGTTGTCCTGAATTTTGCCAACGCCGATATGGTAGGACACACTGGCAAGCTCGAGGCCACCGAGGAGGCGGTGCGGGTGGCAGACGCCCAAATTGGGCGGATCGCCGATGCAGTCTTGAAGGCGGGGGGCAACCTGTTGATCACGGCTGACCACGGCAATGCGGAAATCATGCGCGAGGCCGACGGCGGGCCGCATACCAACCACACCACGAGCCCGGTACCGGTAATCCTGGTCTCCGCCGATCCCCGGTGGCAGAAGGCCAGACTGCGGACGGGGGCGCTAAAGGACGTGGCGCCGACCCTGCTCGACATAATGGGTATCGCGCCGCCGCCCGAAATGCAGGGAACGTCCCTCATCGAACGTTAGGCCTGGAGGGCGGAGGGCCACGAAGGCAGCGGGCGGCCAACTTGGAGGAGGAAGAAAAGACATGAGACAAAAACGGAGTGCAACGATTCAGACCGTACGCGCTCACCAGATATTGGACTCGCGGGGAAATCCCACCGTTGCCGTCTGTCTAACGCTGGAGGACGGCACCGAGGTTTGGTCACGAGTGCCCTCGGGTGCGTCGACGGGAGCGCACGAAGCGGTCGAATTGCGTGACGGCGGTGCGCGCTTTCAAGGCAAGGGGGTGCAGACCGCCGTACGCCACGTCAACGACGTCTTAGCGCCCGCCGTTACCGGTCGCAGCGTGTTGGAGACGAAAACTATTGATCAAATCCTCATCGAACAGGATGGCACCGAACAAAAATCGAAGCTGGGCGCCAACGCGATCTTAGGTGTCTCGATGGCGGTAGTGTTGGCCGGCAGTCAAGTCACCGGGCTTCCGCTCTACCGCTACCTGGGCGGGGTGCGGGCACGGCACTTGCCGGTGCCCCAGTTGAACGTGCTCAACGGGGGTGCCCACGCCGATAACAACGTGGATATCCAGGAATTCATGCTGGTGCCTGGTGGCGCGACGTCGTTTCACCAGGCGCTGCAAATGGCGGCCGAAACCTATCAGGCGCTGAAGGCAATTTTGAAGCAAAAGGGCTACCGCACCGCCGTGGGCGATGAAGGCGGCTTTGCCCCCGATTTGGGCAGCAACCGGGAAGCGCTGGATCTCCTGCTGGAGGCCATTGCCAAGGCGGGATATACCGTGGGCGAGGATATTGCCCTGGCCATCGACGTGGCGGCCTCGGAACTCTGGAACGACGGCGCCTACGTGATGGAAAACGAGCAGCGTAGCCCAGCCCGGATGATTGCCTACTATGAGGAATTGGTCGACCACTACCCCATCGTCTCGATTGAGGACGGACTGGCCGAGGACGACTGGCAAGGCTGGAAAGTGTTGGTCGAGCGGTTGGGAAGCCGCTTGCAACTGGTCGGCGACGACATCTTCGTGACCAATCCCGCTCGCATTCGACGGGGGCTGGAGGAGAAGGCGGCCAACGCGGTGTTGGTTAAGCTGAATCAGATCGGCACCGTGTCGGAGACACTGGACGCCATTTACATGGCCCAAGATCATGGCTGGCGGACGGTCATTTCGCACCGTTCGGGGGAGACGGAAGATACCACCATCGCCGATTTGGCGGTGGCAGTTAACGCTGGCCAGCTGAAAACCGGCGCACCTGCCCGCAGCGAACGCATCGCCAAGTATAACCGGTTGCTACTCATGGAGGATGAGGATGCCGCCCTAACCTACGCCGGCTGGAGGGCCTTCGGGCGGTGAACCAAGAGTTAGTTCAAGTTGCGCTCGGGGTGCATTCCACCTCTCGCGCGGTGATGCAAGCAGAGGTGGCGGATGTTGTAGTATTTGACGTTGACGGCGTCCTGATTGACGTCCACCAGAGCTACCCGTATGTGATCTGTCTGGCTACCGACGCCTATCTTAAGGAGATAGGGTTCATCGGCAGCACGCCGCCTGCCACCCCGGAGGAGACAACCTTTTTCAAGGCGGCCGGCGGTTTTAACAGCGACTGGAATCTGGCCCAGGGAATTGTTCTCAGCTATCTGGTCAAATCGGCGGCTCGCGGCAGCCGCGACCTTGATGGCCTGGTCGGCGCGGAACCCAATCTGCAGACGGTCGCCCGCGCCTCGGCCGAGTTTGGAGGCGGACTTTCCGGATTGAGCCAAGCGCTGCAGAACCTGGTGGAAGTCCAAGACTGGCACTCGGTTCAGAATCAGTGGGACTGCGAACGCATCACTCGGCTTTGTCAGGAGTTTTACGCCGGTGAGGAAGCCGGCACCGTATTCGGACTTGCTGACCTGAAAGTCACTGGACCCGGCATGATGAAGCGGGAGAAGGCGCTGATTGCACGCGCCGTGCTGGAACGCGCGGGCCTTCAATATGGCGTATATACGGGTCGCAATTACGGAGAGGCGTTGAAGGCGCTCGACTTGGCCGGACTTCACGGCGTCTTCCGCCGCGAGGCCATGATTACGGAAAGTGAGGGCTTGAAAAAGCCCAATCCCGAAGGGCTTTTTCGGGTGGCCAAGGTATTGCGGCCACGGTTGATGATATTTGCCGGAGATAACCTCGACGACTGGCAAACCGCGTCCCGTTATGAGGCGGAACGGTCACTCGAAGACCCGCCATGTCTTTTTTGCGGCGTGCTGGACGGGTCGCCGGGGCCATTGTCATACGGGCTTTTCCGAGAACGGGGAGCCACCTTGCTCGCTCAAAGCGCCGAAGCGCTGATTGCGTGGGTCGCCGAGCGCCGACGAACGCCGGTATAAGCCTTCCCCGGGGACCCCGGCCAAACCTGCGCTCGTTGTGCGGTTGGCCGGGGTCATTTATACGGTTAGCCCAGTTTGGCCTCCAGGGCCTCTAGGCTTTGCTGCTTGGATTCTTGGCCGAACAGCAGCATAATCACCACGGCCAAGAATGCGACCACCGCCACCAGGTCGAAGGAAGCGCCCAATCCCGCCGCGGTGATGAGCGCGGGAAAGGCGTAGGGTCCTACCACGCCGCCAAACAGGCGTCCCAGGGTTTCCACGGTGGCCGCCCCGGTGGTCCGAATGAGGGTGGGGTACTGTTCGGAATAGGCTATCTTGAGCACCGGAAACGTTCCCGTGCCAAAAAAGGACATTACGCACCCGTAGAAGATCATCAAGGGGGCAGTGCGGGCGAAACCGAAGAAGAGCGCGCCAGCACCGGCGACGACCATGAACAGGACATACATCCACTTGCGGCCGAGACTTTCGCCCAACCAGCCGTTCAACAATTTGCCGGGGATGGCGGCAGCCGTAATGATGGCCGTAAACCAGAGCGACTGGGCGAAAACGAAGCCCTGCTTGCTAAATATCAGGGGAAGATACGTCATCACAATATAAAACATGAAAAACGTACCTATGGCCGCTGATGCCAGGACCACCGTGCGCCGGAGATGGGCCCGGCGCCAGGGGCTTAGCAAATTGTAGTCGCGGGGTGCGGTGGGCACTGGCACTGGTTTCGTCTGCGGGGGCGGGAGAGGACGACCCAAGCCCCGGGAAACTTCCCGTTCAATGTTCGTCATCACCGAGAACGCCCGTTCTTGATGTCCGCTGCGGACGAGCCAGCGAGGCGACTCGGGCAAATAGCGGCGGATGAGAAAGGCGAAGATCAGCGGTATACCCGAGGTCAGGAAAAAGATGCGCCAAGACAGATCCGGGGCCAGACGGGGTAAAATGGCGAGCCCGAATAACGGGGCTAAAAAGTAGCCCGCGGAAAGGGCGGAATCCATAACACCGTTGAAAAGCGTACGCCGGTCACTCGGGACGAATTCGCTGATTATGGAATAGGGCATGGGAAAGACCGCCCCCATGCCGAGTCCGGAAAGAAACCGAATAGCCAAAAGCCACCTATAGTTCGGACTCAGTGCGGCCAGCATGGTCAGCGCACTGTATTCGATAATTCCCCAAAACAGCACAGCCTTGCGGCCGTACCGGTCGGCTAAGCGGCCGGCTGGAATCAGTCCGACGATGATGCCGATGGTTGACGACACGGCGAGCAGTCCGATCATTCCCGAACTGAGCGCCCAGGCTCCCTTCAAAACCGGCAAGACGACACCCATCGCACCGATACTCAACGACTCGATGACAAAGGCCAACGAGCCCAAGGTGACGATTCGCCAGGTAAAACGGGTGGTTGGCAGGCGCTCCAGGCGCGCCGCTATTTCCTCGATCGGGCCAGAAGGCACAAAGTCTGCAGACACTGCGCACCTCACCTCCGTTCTTTCACTTTTGATCTGCAAGTCTCTACAATATTTCGCGTGTCGATTAGACTATGCGGCATGAACGGGACAAAAATCAATGATTTTCAGACAATATTCAGTGTCGGTGCGCCAGGGTTGATTGATCTGCCCGTCGATCTGGAAGGACCTGATGTACTCGGGAATATTGGCCCACGTCTTGTCTTGGATGCCCTCGAAGTATCACTTGAGTTTTGCGGTTATTTTTGCACAACCGCGAAAATCCGCATTGCGTAAGGGATTTCCGGACCTGTATGTGTAAGCTACGGTTTTCCTGGCGTTTCACGGCAGGAATACGGGATAGTCGTGTAGAATCTACTCATTATGAGGAGATCGAGCGCTCCCCGGTTTTTGTGTGTACCCTTACACTTAGTCAATCCTTCTATCGCTAGAACAGCAAGGGTTTCCGGGTTTTGGCGCCAGCTAATGGCGAAACTCAGGATTTATCCGCTGATCAGCTTGCCAAACATACTCAGGGCGGTGATCGGGGTGTCGCCAAGCCCCTAACCACCTCCGACGGCAAAGTCTTTGATA
>JAJZXC010000031.1 GCA_021846365.1 Bacillota bacterium
CAAGACCATATTGCCGCCATTCGCGGCGAGGTGACCGACTGCATTCGCAACAGCGGGGTGGAGGACGTTTGGCGCCTGCAAGGAACTGACCCGCAACAGATCCCCAGCACCGTGCTAGGCCTAGGCTGGCGTTCTTCGGTGGACCACATCATGGTTAGCCCCGCCCTCGGCCGCTATCTCCAACGCGTTTTCGTGCCGGACGACGACCTCTTGCGTACGGCGTCGGACCATCTGCCTGTGGTAGCCGACTTTGAATGGCCATAGCTGTCGGCAGCGAGAACACCGCGCTGATGAAGGGGACCGGATAGCGCGTGCCTGAAGGCTCATAGATGCCGAGCAAGGAAGCCTTGCCGCAGTGGCCAGTACGTCCGATGCCGGCGTCGGCCGCATCCTGCTTCTTGACCGTTTTGAACGTCGGCGTGGCACTGTTGGCGTTGCCGGCCAACCGACAATGCCCGCTCAGCAACTCAGCGCATCGGGATGGCACAGAGGCATTTGGATGGTCAAGAGTATCCGGCAAATCGAGGAGTGGCACGCTATTGACAAGTCAGCAGGCTCCAACCGACGGTGGCTTGCAGGGCACTTGGCTAGCCGTGGATGTCGACGGAACCATCGCTGATGGCCACGGCGTACCCTGGCTTACACGCCAGGTCCTTGGTTCGGCGCGCAAGGCAGGCGCATGGGTGATTTTGGCCAGCGGACGACGACCGTCATATTTGCGCGCACTGGCCGCGACTTGCCGTCTAGAATCGCCGCTAGTGGCGCTCGATGGGGCCTGGGTAGAGGACGCCAGCGGCGTCCTCTTCAGCCGAACGACGATTTCAGCAACTCAACTCGACGCACTAGAACGCGTGGCGTGGCACTATGGACTGCAAGTTTTCCCGGTCACCGAACAGGACCGCTGCCTGAAGGTGCTGCTGGTGGGGGAAGCCGACGCCTCAAGTGCTGCGGTGGCCTCGCTGCCGATGGGGACACGTGCGGTCAACCGCTTCCTCCGGCAGACCGAAATTGTGGCTGAACGGGTTAGCAAGGGCTACGGATTCTTACGCCTATTCGAGCGTTACGGTCGGCCGCGGCGAATGGTGGCGTTCGGCAACGACTGGAATGATCGAGAAATGTTCGAAGTCGCCGACACCGCTTATGCGCTGCCGTCGGCTCCGCCAGCAGTCCAAGCTTTGGCGGACGCGGTGCTGGAGCCCATTGCAACCCAGCCCGTGGCCAGAATGGTTGACCACCTCATCCATCCATTGAAGGATCCTTCGTAAGGGTAGGCAAGTTCAGCGCCCAGCCTGCCTAACGTCTGTCGGCCGCCACTTTCTTCTCTGGGGTTGCCTCAAAATGGTTCGACAAACCTACAATAATCTCGGTAGGCTCTCTCGACTCCTCGCGGAGCCCGCAGGATTCGCCTGCTCGGGGGTGGCTTCCGCCCCATCCAGAGAAACGAAAGATTTGAACCCCGAGCAGTATAATGGCAATCAAGTCTTCCACCAATTCTTGCTGATCGTCGTTCAACGGGTGTTCCATGACGACCACCCGCGCACCAAAGGCAGGCAGAAAGGTTTCGAGATAACCCAAGCCAAAGCGGGCTAATCGATCACGATATTCGACCATCACCAGGCTTGCCTGCCGAGTTTCGCCGATGGTCCCCCGCATTCACCGCCATACGGTCGCCAACGCGCCTTTCGCCGTCCGTCGGCGGGTCAAACTACAGCTTGCGCAACATTTGAGAAAGACTTGCTTCGTCGTATTCCGCTAGCAGCGACTTCAGGTATTCAAGTATGGCATCTCGCAAATCGGGCCGCCCTAGGCTGACTTCAATGGTTGCCTTGACAAATCCCAACTTTTCGCCTACGTCGTAACGCTTGCCAACATAGGGGACGGCGATCAACTGCCCATCCCGGGCCAGCCGGTCGAGCGCATCGGTGAGCTGAATCTCACCGCCGGCGCCGGGCTCCAAGCCGTCCAACGCCTCGAAGACCGCGGGCTCCAAGACATAGCGGCCCATGACCGCCACCGGCTGAACATCCGCCGGCAGGGTCCGCGGCTTTTCGACTAGATGGGAAACCTTGAGGACGCCATCCGTGGTCCAATTTCCGAACGCGATTCCATAGCGCGATGCCTCCTCGCGGTCGACGGGCTGCACGGCCACGACCGAAAGACCCGGTCGCCAGCGTTCAATTAACTGGCGCAGGACCGGAGGTTCGCCGACCATGACGTCGTCACCCAGCAGCACACAAAACGGATTGGCCCCGACGTGACGCCGGGCGGACAAAACGGCATGACCTAGGCCCATCGGCACTTTTTGACGAATGAAGTGCAGGTCGGCCAGATGGCTCACGGCTTGAACTACCTCCAGCAAATCCGCCTTGCCTTTTGTCCGCAAGAACTCTTCTAATTCCGGTGCGCGGTCGAAATGGTCCTCGATGCTGCCTTTGTCGCGGCCAATAATGACTAGAATGTCTTCCACGCCGGATTGTTTGGCCTCTTCCACGACATATTGAATGGTTGGGGTGTCGATCAAGGGTAACATTTCCTTGGGTTGAGCCTTTGTCGCCGGCAAAAACCGCGTTCCGAGACCAGCCGCTGGAATGACTGCCTTAGTTATCATGGGAAGTTCCTCCTTAAGTCTAATCTCCCCGGGTTTACGCCGGGTTACGTGCTGAGCCGGCGAGGGGTTAGAGGAGGTGTTCGTGACGGCCCTCTTTCAGCGCCTGGACCACTTGCCGAACGTCTTGGGCGCGCTCGGGGGGCAGGATCAATACGGCATCGCGAGTCGCCACCACCACTAAATCTTTAACTCCGATAAACGAAACCACTGGCCCTTCGCTAATTGCCGTCACGTTTTCACTATCAACGAAGACCGCATGCCCACGGGCGGCGTTCTTTTCGTCGTTACGGGGCAAGAGTCGGGCCAGGGCGGCAAACGTCCCCACGTCGTCCCAGCCGATATCGGCCGGCAGCACATACATCGGGTGGACCTTTTCAAGAATTCCGTGATCTACGGATACTTGGGGAAATCGCGTGAACACGGCATCGAGCTGGCTCGGATCTTGTTGGATACTTTCCAAGCCTTGGTACACTTGGGGAAGATGCACCTTGACGGCTTGCAAAAATTCGGAAACCGGAAAAACAAACATGCCCGAGTTCCAATAGTACCTGCCTGACTCGACCATCGCCTCAGCTTGCTCCAACGGTGGCTTCTCTACAAACCTAGCCACTCGCTGGACTGACGGACTGCTGCCCTCACCATCTTGTTCGATGTACCCATAGCCAGTTTCGGGATGACTAGGCACGATACCGAACGTATAAAATCCTCCGCGGGTCTCGGCTTGTTCTAGCGCGGCCTGCACCAAACGGCGAAACTCGTCGGTTCGGCGGATCATGTGATCCGATGGCAACACCGTCATCACACCTTCCGGATCCCTGGCAAAAATCTCGTACGCCGCCCACGCGATGGAAGGCGCGGTATTCCTGCCCGCTGGCTCACCCAAAATTTGAGCCGGCGGCATCAGCGGCAAATTCTCCCGAACCTTGCCGACGTAATCGCGGCCGGTCACCACCCAGGTGTGGGCATCGTCGATCAGGGGTTTCAACCGCTCGCGGGTCGTGCGCAACATGCTTTCGCGACCGACCAGGGACAAGAACTGCTTGGGATGCATCATCCGGGAAAGCGGCCAAAAACGCTCGCCCCGCCCTCCAGCCAATATAACCAGCCAACGTGCCAAATGCCTCGACTCCCTTGCTGCAGTACTGGATTCCTTGCCAAATAAACCATGCTCGCACAGTTTGGGTCACCGTGTGCGCTTGCTCCATCGCGCAGTTGCTGAACGATAATTCGGGATCCGCGGCAAAAATCCCTGCTAGTCTTACCCATCGTAAATGATTTCCCTGCTCGCTCATAGGGAACACGGCCAAACTTGGTGAATTTCTTCCAGCCGTCGTATACAATTATCGCTAGACAAAAGGAGGCGGCACATGGCGTTTGTAGACCGATACAACCAGGGAATTCGGACGGTTGAAGACCGCATGGTGGGTCTTACCGAAATGGTGTCGGACATGTTGCGCCGAAGCCTCGACGTTCTCTGGCACCCCACCCCTGACGGCGCCCAGGCAGTGATCGACTATGATGACGTGGTGGACGCGGAGACCGACGGCATCGAACAGGCGGCCATCGAACTCATCTCGTTGCAACAGCCCGCGCAAGAGGACCTGCGCGTGCTGACGGCAGCGTTGCGCGTGGTGCGCGACCTCGAACGGATCGGAGACTATGCTTGCGACATCGCCGAAATTGCCCAGCCCCTAGAAAGCGCTCCCGACCTTAAACCGTTAAGCAATCTTTCCCGAATGGGCGAATTGACCCGAGCGATGCTGCGCCGGGCGGGAGAGGCGGTGGTCAGCAAGGACCTCCAAATCGCCTATGAGGTCAGCGGGCGCGATGACGCCGTCGATCAACTCTATCTCAATCTTCACTGTGAGCTGATGGACGTCATGCGGCGCGACCCGTCAAGAGTCGAGCAGGCCGCGAATCTGCTGTTGGTGGCGCGCTACCTGGAACGTGTTGCCGATCATACGGTGAATCTGGCCGAAATGACCGTCTACATGGTTGAGGGAGTACGTCAGCCGTTCCGGCACGCCCCACACTCGGCGAGCGCAGACAGCGGCGGCAAGAACAACTCCGGCAAATGACCGCGGCGTCACTTTTTCTGGCCTGGATTGGGTTGCTGGGCGGACTCGCCCTCTTCACCTTCGGCCTCAATCAAACCGGTGACAGCATCCGCGCCTTGACCAGCGGAGTCCTTCGCCGCCGTCTGACCAGCGTTGCCCGCACTCCCTTTGGCGCCGCCGGAACCGGCTTTTTGGCCACCTTGCTGGCAGGGTCGTCGAGCGCCATCACGGTGATTGCGGTCGGCTTTGTCAACACCGGGCTGCTCTCCCTGCGCCAAGCCTTTGATGTAATTTTGGGTGCCTCGGTGGGCACCACCCTCACCGTCCAGATGATTTCTTTTCACGTCACCACCTATGCGCCTTTGCTTCTGTTCGCCGGCGTGGTGTGGATGCTGGTTGAACGGGGTCGGGACACTCCCCGCATCGCCCCCATGTTGTTGGGCCTCGGCTTCATCTTGTATGGTATGAATCGTATTGTGGCCTCGGTGCATACCCTGGCCGGCCTGCTCTGGGTGCACCAAAGCTTGAGCGCCCTCAATGGGGTGCCCCTGCTGGCGGGACTGCTGGCCTTTTTGGCCACCGCGATCATTCAGAACTCGGCCACCATCATCGCGCTGGCCATGACCTTCCAAATCCACCACTTGGCCACCCTGCCGGTAGGACTGGAGATGGTGCTGGGCGCCAACCTCGGTTCCACCGCGGCCAGCGTCTATACCGCCCTTTTGGGCGGCTCGCGCGCCTCCAAGCGCACGGCGCTCGGCTACTTCTTGATGAAGTTGGCCGGCGCCATCGTTTTCACGCTGGGCGCCAACTGGTTTGCCGGCCTGGTGGTGGCGGTAGACCCCAGCCCGGCGCGCACCCTAGCCGACGCCCATTCGCTGTTCAACCTCGCCCTGGCGGCCGGCTTTTTGCCCGTCACCCCCTGGCTGGCCAGAGGATTAAGTCGGCTCCTGCCGGATCCCAAACCGGTGCCGATTACCCGCCTCGACGCCGCCCTGCTCTCGCGGCCCTCGGCTGCCCTGCCGCAAACCAATTCTGAAATCGGCCGCATGGCGTTGCTCATCGATGACCGTTTGATCGAGCCGCTCAAACCGTGGTTGTTTCAAGCCCGCGACGACGAAGAGCGGCGGCTGCGTGAGGCCGAAATGGAAATTGACCTGCTGCATGATGCCATTACCCATTACCTGGTCAGCCTGGGCCGAGCCCAGCGCCTTAACGACGCCGACCGCACCCGGCAGATTGAACTCTTTTATCTGACCAACCGTTTAGAGCACCTGAGTGACAGCGTGGTAAAGGTCGTCGACACCCGGGTCAAGCTGAGCGGTCGCGACTTCACCTGGACGCCTAAGCTGGCGGGGCAGGTAGAAGAGTTGATGGACGATATCCAAGTCCACTATCGTATGCTGGCCACCGCGATCGCCGACCGCGATTTGGAGGCGCTGCGCTCGGTGGTGCAAAAAAATCCCGAACTGCGGCAACGCGAAACCTCTGTACGTCTTTACATCTTAACGCACGGACCCGAGTTCGAGCGACGCGTGTTAGCCGCCATTTTGGAGCTTTCCGATGACTTGGGCATCCTCGCGGCCCGGATTGGCGAGGTGGGCCGGGCCGCTTTGGGCATCGCGTAGGAGCCGGCCAACCGGCCGGGCTAGGACGGTCGTTTACCCTGCCTGGCTAAACCCGCGTCTTGAGCCCGCGAAATCATGAGCGTAATCAAGGCCATGGCCAACAGAAAGGGCACGATGACCCCGTGGTCAATCAACAAATCGATCAGGTTTTGCAGGATGAAAGCAATGACGGTGCCAAAGGCCCCCAGGCTCAAAGCATACCAGAACGGATCCTCCAGCGAGGCTAGACTTTCCCGCACCGCGCGCACGCCCGACGCCAGCCACCGCCATTCGAGCCAAAGCCCGGCGATGAACCCGCCCACCCCGAGGTCCGCACCCCACTCCAGGAACAAGTCGTGAGCCATGGGCGGAATGCCGCCCACCAGGTGGCGGGGACGGTGATGTTGAATATAGAGGTGGAAATTCCCCAGCCCCACGCCGAGGAGGGGATGTCTTAGGAAGGCTTGGATAGCGCTGCCCCAGATAATGAAGCGCTGCTGGACGTCATAGTATTTGTGCGGATGCAGGATCACTTCGAAGATGGAAAAGACCTTTGTCAACGTATTCGCGTGGGCCAAAACTCCAACCGCTTTATGCGGGTGGTGTTGAGTCGTCAATCGCAAGGCTGACAGCTTGCTGTGGGCGACATGGGTCATAGGCAGCGCGGAAGCCCTAGGCTCGGCAACCAAATGATGATAAAAGGGCTTGAGGTCGATCTTGCCGATCAGGTCCACCAGGGCGAACACGACGACCGGAAGCGCCACCGCATACGGCAACAGCGGCGCGAGAATACGCCTGCCTCGCGTCGCCACGGCGACCAGGCCCATCAGCACGACGGCGCCCGCGTCGGAAACCCAAGCTCCCCTGGAATACGAACTGATCACGCCGATGGTGATGATCACCAGGCCAACGGTCAGCCACCGCTTGGGCAGATCCTTGGGACCGATGGCGACCAAGGCGGCTACCATGGGAAACAGATCGGCGTTGAATCCGCCGAACGGATTCGGCTGCCCGAACAATGAATCGGCGCGCACGTGGAATACGGCAATCTGGTTGGAAAGCGGACCGGCGCCGACCAGAAATTGGCCAAATCCATACAGCGACAGCACGGAAGCCGCCGCCAGCAAGGCATAGATATATAGCTTCCAAACTCCCGCATTGAGTCCCGTAAAGCGCGCAACACCGATAATCACGACGAAAAATTCCACGTACTCCAAAATCTTAATCACCGTGCCGGCGTGGCTAAGCGCGGTGGCCAGAGAGAGCACCGAGAGTACGAGCAAACAGGCCAGCGCCCAACGGTAGGCACGCGGAAAGAACAGATCCCAGACCTTTTGCCGAAATTCGACCAGATTGGCAGCCGCCTGCCACAGCTTGTACACGACCGCCAACATGAGCAAAATGGCCATGATGTCGGAGACGTAGAGCTTGTGCGCATGGACGACTATCTTGAGAGGAATCGGAGCCATCACGATATACGTAGCCAAGGCAATCGGAATCGTCCGCGCCAGCACCCAGGCAAACCCTATCAACATCACCAGGGCTCCGGCCAAAGGGCTCAACAGGGCCAACAGCAAGCCCGCCGCCATAATCCCCACCGGGCGCCAGAGTTCCTTGGACCACCCGACGTCCTCTCCAAACCGAACTGCTAGCGGTCGGCGGAGCGTCTCATTCATCATTTGCGCGCGGCGCGACCTCAGGCGCCGCTCCCCTCCCTTCTGTTACCCTGCCCGTCGAGCACTATGGTGCAATGCTTCGGCTGGTTGGCCGGGCATTCCCAGACCCGCCTATGGCCCCATCATTCGACGCGATACATTATAAAACATTTCGAATCGGAAGTCGTCGCGCCCGCCTTCTTTACCAAAATTCTGAAGATCCAAATCGTGGCGGCGGCCCCTATTGCGGCCGCAGAACCTTCAACACCTTTCGCTTATATTCGTTGAAATCTCGGTCCATTACCATGTCCCAACGCCGCGGGCGCGACAGCCCAATGCGAAGATTGGCGGCAATCCGTCCCGGCCGCGGGCTCATAATCAACACCCGGTCGGCGAGCAATATGGCCTCTTCCACATCGTGGGTCACGAACAGCACCGTGTGCTGCAATTCGGTCCAAACCGACAGCAGAAACCGCTGCATGTCGCTCCGGGTTTGCGCGTCGAGGGCGCCAAACGGTTCGTCCATGAGCAAGATCGCGGGGTCGGTGATGAGGGCGCGGGCAATCGCCGCCCGCTGTTGCATTCCACCCGACAGTTGGTAGGGATAGTGGGTGGCGAAATCCTGCAGTCCCATCGTCTGCAACGTCCCCTCCAGCCGCGCCCGATCCACTCCCCGCCTGCCGTCGCGCAGAGTCAAACCAAAGGCAATATTGTCCGCCACCGTCATCCACGGCAAAAGGGACGGTTGCTGAAACACCACCGCGCGTTCCGGACCCGGTTTTAACACAGGGGCGCCGTCGAGCAAAATGTCCCCCTGCGACGGATGCTCAAACCCGGCGATCATGTTGAGGATCGTGGTTTTCCCGCAGCCGCTGGGGCCGACCACGGTAACGAACTCTCCATCGCCAATCGCCATATCGACGTTTGAAACCGCCACCACCGGCTCGGAGCGTGCGTTGGGCGCCGGAAACACCTTGCTCACGCCGTGCAGTTCGATCACGCTAAGGCCTCCTTAAACAAGATAACAAGGCGTGTCAACCGGCGGCGGGTTTGCCCTTCCGTCGGCCATCATGAGACTCCGCCGGGGGGCAACCCCCCCGGCGGAGTCTCATGATCAGGATGAATGGTCTAGCCGTGGCCGTGCAACACCGCTTGCACAAATCTGGGCGCGATATAACTCGACATGTTTTTCGGCAAATGGGAGATTTGGTGCGTCTGGTACAGCCATCGCACGGCTGCCGTCAATGATTTGGCCACCAGGGAGCTCGACTTGTTGGCCGGATTGCCCATCCGGTGCAGAGTCAGCTCTTGAGGCAGGCTCGTGAAGCTAAACCCCTTGGTCTGCGCTTTTGCCTGCGCAGCGGTAATATGATTAAGCTTGCCCATGTCCGCGTAAGCCTGTTGCGGATGCTGATGGAAAAACCGCACGCCCGCCTGCTCGGCGGCGACGAAACCTTCCACCAGGCGCGGATGGGCAGCCGCCCACTTGGCGTTGACCACAGCCAGGTTAAAAATAGGCGCCTGGCGATACACGTTCTGATCGTACATCAGCATGTGTCCGCTGGACTGGGCCATCGCGGTCACAAATGGAACCCAGGTGTAGGCCGCCACCAGCCGATGCGTCTTCCACGCCGCCACCATTTCCGGTGGGGTCATGTTCAGCTGAGTCACGCTGGAGACAGGGATATGGTGCTGCTTTAGCGCGGTGTCCAGTTCAAAGGGCGAGGTCGACCCTTTCACCAAAGCGACGGTCTTGCCTTTGAGTTGCTGCAAGCTGGTAATATGACTCGATTTGGACACGACCAAGCCCTCGCCCGTAGTATACCGCTCCATGGCCCAAACCACCCTCAGCGGAACCCCGTCGGCGATCGCGGACGCCGTGGGCGGATTGCCCAGCGTGGTCATAAAATCCAGTCGGCCCGACGCCAAGTCAGTCAAAGCCAACGGCCCATCGGAGAAATACCGCAAAACGACCCGCGCATGCATATACTTTTGAAAGAAATGCTGTTCGATGGCGACGGCCTCCGGATCAGGTGCATTCTCGTATCCAATGCTTACTGTGATCGTCGGCCGCGTGTTGGCTGCGTGCGCCGGCACCGCGCCGACGGCTAATCCTGCCGCCAGTCCGGCGGCCAGTAATGCGCTTCCTCTAGGCGGAACTTTGGCCACCTAGAACCACCTCCTCATGGTATATGAACGTCTCCGTTGACGTGCCCAAGCCATAACCGCGCCCCTCTCCAGTAAAGGGACTGCGCAGTGGAGCCCCGTCCGAGGCCATACGCCCCCTTGCTCCCGGCTTTAGGCCTTGCCCTTCCAAGGAACCATCCGGGTTTCGACGGTACGGATAGACAGCTCCATAAGGTAGCCAATCAGCCCGATCAGAATGATTCCGACAAACACGACCCCCATCCGCAACTCATTGCCCGCGGTTAGGATCATCGCCCCCAGTCCAGTCTGGGCGGCGATCATTTCCGCAGCGACCAGGCACGTCCACGCAACGCCAATGGCAACCCGCATGCCGGTGAAGATTTCCGGCAACGCTGACGGCAAAATCACGTAGCGAAAGAGCTGCCGACTATCGGCGCCAAATACTTGGGCCACCCGAATGCGCGTTTCTTGGACGTTCTTGGCTCCCGACATCGCGTTGATAATGATGATCGGAATCGTGCAGACAAAGATCAGCACGAATTTTGACAGTTGTCCAACTCCGAACCAAATCACCATCACGGGAATGTAGGCCAGAGGCGGAATGGGGCGGAGAAACTGCAAAAGCGGGTCTATGGCGTTGAAAATGATCTTGCTCGAAGCCATCAAAAAACCTATCGGCACCCCGACAATGATCGCCGCCAGGAAGCCTACGGCGATCCGGGTAACGCTGGCACCGATGTTAGCGAGCAAACTGTAACCGTTATAGCCGGTGGTCGCGATCACGTAGCCGTCGCGCGCTACGCGCCCGGGGGACGGCAAGGCCAACGAGGGAAAAACGTGCAGCGCGGATACCGCCCACCACAGGATCACGATTACGCCCACCACCATCCAGGGAACGTATCCGTGGTACGCTTTAGACGTGACCGGTGCCTGAGCGTCGGCAATCATCGCGCGTAAGTGTCGCGCCGGCTCCTGGCTTGGCTCGGCCGAACGCTGTAATGGTGAATATCCCATGGGACCCTCCTTGGTGTCTTTAGGCAACACCTAACACCTGATGGTCGTGTGGATATTTGGATGACGGGAATAAAAATTCCCGGGCCAGCCCGGGCTCAGAGGCACAGGCTTTCCTTGCCGACGAGGTAAGCTGACGGGCTAGGGTGGAAAGCAACCCCCATATACATGCACGCCCCAGAATCTTTGGGTCCCCCGTTCGTGCGTCCACACGATTAGGCCATATGGCAGACATCTTGCGTCAAAAAACTCCCAGCATGATGTCTCCCAACTAGTATAAAGGTTCATAGCGATAAATTCGCCTAAGCTGAGCGGCGTTCTCGTAGCGTCTCGTGCTGGTTCCGCGCCTTAGACCCTGCCCCCTATCCCATTCGCAGAAATCCTCCCGTCTCCCCGGAATCCCTGCCGGTTAGAGATAGATTTGGCTGGCCAAAATGGCCTTTACCGCGGGTCTAAAGGAAACCGACCAGCTCTGAAGCATGACCATAGAATTCCAACAGTGGTAATGATTTCGGGATTCATTAAAAAGATTTTTAATTTAGCCGGAGGCATATAAGAGCATATCCAGCCTCCCGACCATTTGGTCAGAAATCTACCCGCTGTACCTGATGATTGGACCTATGCGAGAGGAGTGGTACCCCATGCAGAATGCGGACTTGCCTGAGGAATGAAGTTCAGACCGTGGTGAAGGAATTCGGAGAGCTCGTTGTCCAAGAAGCGCTCGCGCTCTTGAATCGATTGCCTCCGATCCTCACGACTCAGATGATCACCTTAGAAGGGATCGAAGCGGTGACCCGCCAGTTGACCCCGATCTTCGGCCAGACCCTCGCACAGGGCTGGACGCGCAAGACCATGCAGATCCGGGAGCCATCGACACCCCATTGTTTGAAGTGCGCGATGACGATGCGTAAGGTAGACTATCGCTCCATCACCAAACTCGGGATGTTGGGGACGTATCAATGGCGCCGGGCGTACTATGTCTGCCCGGCTGGCGATGGAGGGCTAGCCCCCCCGGATGCCCTCCTGGCCCTGGGGCGGCAACGGTTCACCACCGCCGTCGCCCAGGCCGTCACCGCGTTTGCGGCGACGCTCCGGTTTGATCAGATCCCGCCGCTCATCAACACGCTGGTGGATCTCGAACTCGACGGAGACACCATCCGCCGGGTGGTAGAGCGCGTTGGGAACGTGGCGGAAGCTGACGAACAAGCCACCATCACCGCCTTGACGGCCGAAGCTGCGCGGCCCGAGGGGGCGGAGGCCGAAGCCACACAGCCCGGGACCGCGGGGCCGGTTGCTGCCCAACCGGAATCTCAACCGGGAGCGCACCGCCTGCCTGCCCTGGCACCCGATGCGTTGGTCGTCAGCGTTGACGGGGCGATGGCACCATTTCGTGCAGGGCACACCTATCACGAGGTCAAAGTCGCGGTCTGTCGACCTTTGCAGCGCGTGTCCCCGACGCCGACGGCGTCGGCTGCCTCCGTCTGGCAACCGCTGCAAGAGTCCGGCTATTGTCTCGGAGTGGAGCCGCGACCGGCGTTTTGGGCCCGCGTGCGCGCTCATGCCCTCCAGCACGGACTGGCGTCGCCGACCTGTACCCTGGTGATCTTGCTGGGCGATGGTGCCGACTGGATTTGGCGAGATGCTGACGAGTATCTGGGAAAACTGGGGAGCCTAATCATCAAAATCCTGGACATCTTTCATGCCCGTGAACACCTTTGGGCCTATGCTCGTAGCTATTTTGACACCGAGATCGCATGTAAGGCCTGGGCAGAACCGTTAAATGATCTCTTGGATACCGACCGGCCGGGACCGATTCTCGCCGCCATAACGACCTCTATACATCGCTTTCCTGGTGGTTAACCCAACTTTCATGGAGTCCTCATGCAGATAGGGTAAACTATGGTTGCGATAGGTTTCCAGGAGCGTTTCTTCACACGCTTCTTATCTTGTAACCTAAAGAAGGGATGCAGGTGAGCACCGCCAAATCGCCCCGGAAGGCACAGCGTGAACTCATAGATGGCAGCCGAAACCGTTCTTCAATCCTGTTGCGTCGAGTGTTCTGGCTCCTGGGCGTGATCGCGGCGGTATTCTTAAGCGCTGCGGGGGCGGTGGGAGTGCGCTACGCTAGCGATCTTGGATCATTGCGCCGGATCGCCTTTCAACGAACGGTATCGCATGGAGGCCGGTGGATCCCCGCCTCCCGTACCGCGCGCCCTTTTATCCGCGCCTTGATTGCCACCGAAGATGCGACCTTTTACACCAACTGGGGCGTCTCTTTTGAAGGCACCTTACGGGCCTTGTGGGTCGACCTGCGCACCGGCCAGTTCACTCAGGGAGGCTCCACCCTTACCCAGCAACTCATCCGCGATCTGCTGCTGACCCCGCGCAAGACCCTTACCCGCAAGTTTACCGGCAGCGTACTGTCCCTATATGCCACCGCCTGGTACCCCAAGCAGGAAATCCTCTCCATGTTTATCAACGAAGTCTACCTGGGTGACGGCGCCTATGGGATTCAAGCCGCTTCGGAGCGGTATTTTGGTCTTCCCGCCAGCCGCCTCAACCTGGCCGAGGGATCCCTGCTGGCCGGATTGCCCCAAGCCCCCAGTGCCTTTGATCCGCTCGTGCATCTAAGCTCGGCCAAGGCCCGCCAGCGCGAGGTGCTCAGCCGGATGGTGACCACAGGCATGATTTCGCCCCGCCAAGCCCTGGCCGCGTACCGGGCGCCGCTGCCCCTGCGCTAATCACGGCCATCGCCAGACCCAGCGCTGAACCGCCCGGCACCGGTAGCGAAGGACGCGAAAACGGTCGCCCGTCGAGTCGATGACATACACGGTGCCGTCAGCCTGCACTGAGCCAGGATGCCAGGTGCCGATCGGCGATGGCGGCACCCTGAAGCGGCCGATTGACTTGCCGTTACGGTTGAAGATCTCGATCGGGCCGGCCCCGTGGCTTAGGCTGCCCAAGTCCAGGTAAATGTCGCCCCGCGCGTCCACTCCCAACAGTTGGGGCGATTGCATCGGCATCGCGGTCTCCAAGCTGAGTGACCGCTTGACCGCCCCCGCCGGCGAATACACGACCACCCGCAGCCAGCGGTCGGAATTGCCGGGCAACGCAACGTAGAGACTGCCGGCGGGAGATCGGGCCAGGGACGCGACCACCCTCGGCAGAGTGATCGTCTGCCGGAATTCTCCGTTTTGCCCGTCGGCAACGCGGGATAGCCCAGTCACCACGCGGCCCCGCCCGACCCGAATCCAGTCCATCCAAAGGCTGCTCGCGCCGCCCGCGGCCAGGTCCCAAATTGACTGCGTGTAGCCTGGCCGCGCCGGCGAGAGCTCCGCCCAGCGTCTTGCTCCCGAGGAGTCCACCGCCCAGATCTGGGGGGTGCGGTTGTCTACTGCGTAGATCTGGCGCCCGTCCGGAGACAGGGCCACCGTATCGATAAAGCTGTCGGCAATTGGAATCGCACGCACGGCGTGTGCCGAAACCTCCAGGATTCGGTCATGGTAGGTGTCGGCCACGATCAGGCGCCTTTGACCGCCCGATCCGCCCACCGCTATCGCCAGCGGACCATACACCCTTCCGTTCATCCCCCGGCCCCGGCCCACCTCCCCGCTGGCGGACCCAAAGGGAATCGACCACTCCACGTGGGCCCTTCCCTGCCTCCACTCCGAAATGCGATGAAATCCCGCCGCCAAGCCGGCCAGCAAGGTCAAACCGATAACTGCGGCGCCCCATAACGCTTTTCGCCAAACCATATCCGCGTCCACCTCTCCAGTAAACGGATATGCTAAGCTTGGCCACTTGATTCACCGCATCGAGCGAGTCATCGGAAATTCGGCCGCCACCTCCTCCACTTGCAAGCCAGGCCCCGCCGCTTGGTCGTAATTTTCCACCACCACCAGGTAGTCGCGGGCCCTGGTCAGCGCGACATACCACAGGCGGACGCGTTCAGCCTCCTCGCGGTCGACTGCGCCGGCTTTAAGTGACGCGTAATCCCCGCTCTCGAAATGACTGGTCCGCCAGCCCACCGCACCCGTCTTGGCATCGCGCAGCAATCGCGGTAAGGGCCGGCGTTCAAGATGCCAATTGGTTACCACGCACATCGGCCATTCCAGCCCTTTGGCCTGATGGACGGTGGAGAGTTGGACGGCATCGCCGATGTCTTCCACCACCCCTTCGGCTTCCGGCTCACCCGCGGTCACCCGCATCTTCAGCCACGATTCAAAGTCGGCGAGCCCCCACGCGCCGCCATAGCTGCGGGCCAGTTCCCTTAGCTTATCCAGATTGGCCAGCGCCTGCCGATCCCCCCGCTGCTTCAAGGCCTGGCTGAGCCCCGAGGCATCGTGCAACGCGTCAAAAACGTCCACCGGCAGCCATCCGTCACGTTGGGCCAACCATCCTCCGATTTGTTGAACCCACCGACCCACGGTGTCATCGCTCCCCTCGCTAAGCGCCCCCGCCGCCCGCACATGATCCTCCAATTGGGCATGGCTGGCCCCGACCCATGGCGAAGCCAAAAAGGCCAGCCAAGCAATGGCATTATCTGGGTCGACCACCAACGTCAACAAGGCGGAAAAACCCCGGATTTCATCCTGTTCAAAAAAACCCACCCCGCCGATGCTGGCCAAGGGAATCTCCCGCTGCTGAAAGACGGCGCGGTATTCACTGATGCCGGTGCGGTTGGGCACCAAGACGGCGATGTCTCGGTAGGTTATCGGCCGCACACCGCCCGCAGTTGGGTCCCACACCGGCCATCCGCCCTGCACCGCGGTGGATATGGCCAGCGCCGTCCAGTCGGCTTCTCGCTGCCGACGTTCGCGGAGCGCTTTGGGGCCCGGTCCCCCGAGCCACCAAACCCGGTCCTCGGGCGTGCGATGGATCGCCGCCACCAAGGGATCGTAGGTGGCCCAGTACGGTCGTTCGGGGTCGGTGGCCGCCGGCATCCGAGCGTGAAAGACGGCGTTGACAAATTCAGTTACCGCCCGGTCGGAACGAAAATTTTGGCGAATTTTGAGAACCTCACCCCCCTGCTCGACAATTGTCGATCGCATGGCCTGAAAAGTCTCCACGTCAGCCCCCCGAAAGCGGTAGATGGATTGTTTGACGTCGCCGACCACAAAGAGACGGCCGGGAGGAATTGCCGCCGTCCTCCAGTCGTCGCTCGCCGGCTCGCCAGCCAAACGAAATAGCAGTTCGCTCTGAATCGGATCGGTGTCCTGAAATTCGTCGACCAAGATGTACCGCCAGCGGCGGAACAAGACGTGCCGCACGCGGGGATTTTCGGCCAATAGGGATCGCGCCTCGCGCAAGAGATCGTCGAAGAGCAGATAGCCGCGCTGGAAGCGAAACCGGCGCCAAAAGGGCAGCCAGTCGTCGATCATCGCACGGTACCAGTGTTCCAGCAAAAAGTCAGCATATTCCTGCTGCACCGCCGCCAATTCCTGACGAAACTCGCCCAGCAGGGCCTTTTGCTCCCGGAGACGGTCTTTGGGTCGCCAGTCCTTCTGATTCCCAGCCAGTCTGAACCCGTGGTTCCATTCCAGGATTGCCCCGGCTTGGGCCTCGCCCGCCACCCCGCTCAAGTACGCCAATTTGGCGGCCAGCTCCTCGGCTTGACGCCGTCCCCGATCGTCGCGCGCGGCCACCCCCTCCAAGCCTGCGCACCAGGTGCTAAGGCTAGCGGCCCAGCGGCGGCAAAACGCCGCCAAATCGGGTCGCGGGCGGCCTCCCCGGATCCCTTCGCCGGCGTCGCTAGCCGACATCGTGTGCGCAAACTCGGCTAATGTGGCCAAACTTTCGCCGAGCCCCAGCAGTTCCCGCATGGTCGACGCCGAGGCCTTCGACCTCGCCGTCGACACCCAGCGCCGCCAACACTCGGCCCATCTTCGCTCGGCGTCGAAGGCGTCGAGGACCCCAAACCCTATCGGCACCCTGGCCTCGACCGCAAACTCGGCCAGGATGCGCTGGGCTAATCCATGAATGGTGGTGATCGTCGCCCGGTCCAAGTGGGCCAAGGCCGCCGCTATCCGCTCCCGCTGATCTCCCTCGGACTCCGCCAGCGCCGTTTCCAGCCGTTGGGACAGACGCTCGCGGATTTCTTCGGCCGCCCGCTCCATGAAGGTGACCAGAACCAGTTGCTGCACCCCTGCCCCCTCGGCCACCAGGGCCTGAAAGGCACGCTCGACCAGCAGCGTAGTCTTTCCCGTGCCAGCTCCCGCCTCCACCACCAGATTGGCGCCAAAGTCGGTGGCCACTCGCTCGCGTTCGTAGCCATCCACCGTCATGCTTCGCCCTCCTCGTCGCCGGCGGCGTCGTCGTCTTCCGCTGTCCGCCAGAGGTCGGCAAAGCCGTCACCGTCGGCCGCCACCAGCTTTCTCCGCGCCTCTTCCGCGATCCGCGCCGGACAGGCCAGCCGATAGGCGCAAGATCGGCAGGGAGCGTCACTGGCGGCGGGCAAGGGATGAAAACGGCCTGTCTGGATGCGGCGGACGATCTCCTCCGTCACCTGCCGCAGGCGTTCGACCGCTGGGGGGTCGTCCCCCAGCGAAAACCAGCGGAATCGATTGCGCGCGCTCACTCCCACCAGCCATGCCGCCACCCGCTGACGGGGAGCGCCCAAGGCCGTTATCACGCCCTCCCGATACAAGGCCAGTTGCAGGTTGTCGGGCCGTATGAGGGCGGGATCGACCATGTCCCCGGTCTTGAAATCCAGCACCGTGAAGCTGGTTCCGTCCCCAGCCATCTGCAGGCGATCGATTCTTCCTCGCCACTCAATGCCGGCGTACGTCCAACGAAGTTCCCGCTCGGTTTCGGCGGGCTCGGCGAACCGATCGCGATGAAGCCATACCGCTTCCGCCAGTTCTCCCGCCAAGGCCGCCTGGACGCCTTCCATCACCACCGTCGGCACCGCTGGCGGCGGTGGCAGGGTTGTCGCCGCCCGCGCCACCGCTGCCGCCATCCGGGCGCTCAGGCGGGCGGGGTCGCCCAAATCAATGGCGGTCCCGATAACCTCGGCCAGGGCCTGGTGAGCCCAGCGGCCAATCAGCGACCGGCTGGGAACCAGCGGCTCCTCTTCGCCGTCGGGTTCGTCGATCATAAGCCGCAGGCGATAGAAATAGGCCAGCGGGCAGCGGCCATAGCGTTCAAAGTCCGAAGGACTGGCCGCCATCGCCTCCGTCCGCTCCGCGCTCAGACCGCTCCAGGCATCCCACTGTGCCCGGTCCCGATGGGATTGGTACCACCACCGCACGAGGTCACAATTGGCCGTCAGTCCCCGACTCGCCGCAGCGGACGGCGGTGGGGAAGCTACCTCCACCGCGCGCTGCCCCGCCGGGCTGCGCAAAAACCGGCCTTTATCCGCCTTGGGCACCACGTACAGCACGTGATCGGCTCCATCGGCGAGATGGCTCCACACGAAACGGGTGAGCTCGCCGTCCAGTGTCCCCAGCCCCAAACGGCGGCCGGCGTCGGACGGCAACAGGGCCACCGGCAATCCGGGTCTGGCGGTGCCTTGGCAGGCGATGACCGTTCCACCGACCCTGCCCGCGCGATGCAAGGCATCCACCAAGTCCACGCCGCCGGCTCCCGGCTCGCCCCCCACAACCGCCGGCGGGGACAAGACGAGCTCCTCGATGAGTGCCGGCGAGAGTCCCAGCGAGGCGTGAGCCATGGCCCGAAGCGCCTTGAGGTCAGGGTTGACCACGACCTCCAGCCTGCGCTCCGCCTCCTCCAATCGGTCGGCTAAAGCGGCCGGAGTCGGGCTGGCGAGAGCGCGCTCACCCCACCCTCGCGCCCACTCCAGCCACCGCCCGCACGCTTCCTCACGGCGAATATCTTGGCGCCAGGTCCGGGCTCGGCGCCAGAGCGACCGGCGAGTTGGGGGAGAAATCCCCGCCCCGGCGTCCTCAAGCCAAGCCACCGTCTCCGCCCGGGTGGCGCTGCCCTGACTCACCTTCCAAAACCGCTGCCACTTGACCCAGGCGGTGCGTCCAGGCCCCTCCTCCGAGTATCCCCAGTCTCGGCGCACCCTCTTGACCAAATCCTGGCCCCGGCCCTGATCGTCAGCCAGCACTTCTAAGGGAGCCGACCATCCCCGCTCGCCGATCACGGCGAGCGCCCGCGCCACCATCTGCTCCTCGGCCGCGAACAACACCTCCGCCTGCAGTTTGGGCGACTCGCGCGGCAGCCGTACCCGCCGCGCCGATGTGAGCCCCCAACGCCTAAGATGCGGCGCCAGGCCAGGTCTCGGCTCGACCGCCGCCGTCACCTGCACCAGCCGGGCTAACTCCGCCAAGAACGGCACGGCCGAGGCCGGCATGAGCCCGGCGTGATGCACCCACGCCGCGCGGTAAGGGGGCATAGGAGCGGCAAGCGACCGACTGGCATATTGATAGAGGCGATACGGGTCGATCACCCCGTCGGGCAGCACATCGTCCACCCACTGCCACAGCTTCGCCCAAGCGAGACCATATTTAGCTAATTCTGCTGCCTCGATCCCGTGCCGGCGGCATTCCAAGATGGTGTCAATCAGGTTAAGATAAAGGCCGGGGATTTCTTCCGGATGCAGACTCCGGCCCAGATCGGATGGCAAATTGGCCGCCAGCAGCCCATCGAGGCCGGCCGGCGGCCGCCATACGGCATCCGGTGAGGGCAGGCAATTGAGGGCGAAGTCCTCGACCGCAACCAGATCCACCGCCTGCGGGTGATCCAACGCCGCCGCCAGCGACCGGGCCACGCTGGGGGACGGGGTCAGAATCAGCAACGGCGCCTTGGGGTCAAGCGCCCGGTGACGCTCGCACCACCGCCGACATTCAGCTTGTAGTTGACGGGCAGCAGCGATGACTACGGAAGGTGGCGACATAGAAACCTCCGTGGGGTAAAAGTTTGGGGGGACGCGGGCCGCCGCGTTCCAGGAAGAAGTATTCGCGGCCAGGCGGCTAATCCCTGCCAAAATTTTGTCGCCTTGGCATCGGCCACCGCTTTAGGGAGGTTTTGCCCATGATTCGGCTCATCGCCTGTGATCTCGATGGAACTTTGCTCGACGCCCACGGACGTCTTCGTCCGCATAGCGCCCGTCTGTTGCATGCCTTGTGGCAGCAAGGGATGGTCGTGGTTTTGGCTACCGGGCGCAGCTGGCGAACGGCGATTCAGGTCCAGCGCGAGCTGAGACTCAGGGGACCCATTATCTCCCACAACGGCGCCTACGCCTTTGATACCGCTCGCGAGGAGGAGTTCTTTCGGCGCCCGGTGCCGGCGACCACGGCCCGCGAGATGGTGGCCTTCGCCAATCAGGAAGGGATCATGGTGCGTTGCTATCTGGGGGCGCAACACCCGGTGGTCTTCAATTTCTTCAGCAATGAGCATCGCCTCTCCTGGCTGCGCCCGGAAGACCGTGTGGTCGGGTCATTGGCCAGCACTTTGGACATCGACCCGCTCGAGATTTTCTTCCTGGGCGGCTCGCGCCAAGTCGACCCATTTATTGCCCGCTTCGGTCTCCTGGGACGGGATTATGAACTTTCGATATTCCCCCGCGGACCCTTTCGCGAGGTCAACATCTGCGCCCCCGGGGTCGACAAAGTCGAGGCGCTCAATGCCCTCGCCAAACGCTTTCACGTGCCTGCAAGCGACGTCCTCGCCCTCGGCGATGGTCTCAACGATGTGCACATGTTGCAGTGGGCAGGTCAGGCCGTGGCCATGGCCCACGGCGCCGCCGAGGCCCGCGCCGCCGCCGATTATGTCAGCCTGGGCAAGAGCGGTGATCCCGTCGAGGAGGGCATTTTATGGGCTCTGCCCCGCCTGTCGGCGCTTCACCGCTATGACGCCTAAGGCAGGGCCGCGATACGAACCAAGAGTTGACTGGCCGTGCTTAGCAGCAGGGCGGCCACCTCGACCCGGTAAAGCTTTTCGCCGATGAGCACAATGCGGCCGTTGAATTTGTGGGCATGGCAGGGGTTTTAACAGTTTGCCTTGACATTATCTATAGTTACTCGTAATATATTAATATGAGCAAGATGGCAACTGTAGCTGAAACGGCAAAATTCCTGGGTGTATCGAAGTCCACCCTCCGCCGGT
>JAJZXC010000249.1:0-2454 GCA_021846365.1 Bacillota bacterium
CCACGACTTTGGGGTAAAAGATCCGCAACAGGGGGACTATCCGGATGTGGCGTTTAAGGTAGCCGCGGCCATCGCCCAGGGGGAGTTTGAGCGCGGCATTCTCATCTGTGGAACCGGAATCGGGATGGCGATATCGGCCAACAAGGTGCCCGGCGTGTACGCCGCACTCTGTCACGACGTATATTCCGCCGAACGCGCGCGCAAGAGCAATAATGCCCAAATCCTAACCATGGGCGGACGCGTGGTGGGACCGGAGTTGGCTAAGACCATCGTTGAGGCCTGGCTTCAGAGCGAGTTCGAAGATGGTGGCTCGACGCGAAAGATAAGGAAAATTGCCGCCTGGGAGGAGCGACAGCGAGGAGGGAAGCCCCGTGAAGAAGCTGCTGAATAGGCCCGAGGAGGCCATCGACGAGATGACCGAGGGCATTGTGGGGGCGCATCCGGAGGTGTTGCGGCGGTCGGTCCAACACCCGCGGGCGCTGGTGCGGGCGGGTCGCGCCGACCACAAAGTCGCGGTGATTATCGGCGGTGGGTCGGGCCATGAGCCGGCATTCTTGGGCTATGTGGGCACAGGGCTTGCCGATGGCGTGGCGCTGGGGAATTTCTTCGCCTCGCCGCCTCCCGACCCCATCGTGGCAGCCGCTCGGGGCACCGAAACCGGCGCCGGGGTTCTCTTGATTTATGGAAACTATTCGGGCGACGTCATGAACTTTGAGATGGCGGCCGAATTGTTGACCGCCGAGGGTATTCCGGTCGAGTCCTTGGTGATCGCCGATGACGTCGGCAGCGCCCCCTATCAGGAGCGAGGTGACCGGCGCGGGATTGCGGGCGAAGTGCTCGCGTACAAGATCGTGGGCGCCGCCGCCGATATGGGCTACGCATTGGCTCCGCTGGCGGAGTTGGCTCGGCAGGCGATGGCAAACTGTCGGTCGATTGGTGTCGCCTGGACCCCATGCACGCTTCCCACCACGGGGGTAGAGAGCTTCGCTTTGGCAGCCGGCGAAATGGAACTGGGCATCGGGGTGCATGGGGAGCCGGGCGTGCAGCGGGTTGCCATGGGGAGCGCGGATCAGATTGCAGAGTTAACCCTGACCACGGTGCTCGACGACTTTCCGATTGCGCCCCGGCGGGTGGCGCTTCTGGTCAACGGGCTGGGCTCGACCTCCCTAATGGAACTTTACGTATATCTGCGCTCGGTGATGGCGCGCCTAGAGAAATATCGGATTGAAGTCGCCTGGGTGCGGGTGGGAGAATTTATCACCTCGCAGGAGATGGGGGGATGTTCGTTGACCATGCTGGACGCCGACGACAGCCTTTTGAACCTGCTGAACGCACCCTGCCACGGGCTGGGCTGGCGACAGGGATGTTAGCCAAGGGAGAGTCAATGACCGCGCAAGAAGTGATCGAACTGCTGCGATTCATTGCCCAAAGACTCCGTGACCACCAAGACGAACTCACCGCGCTGGACAATCAAGTGGGCGACGGTGATCACGGGGTGAGTATGGTACAGGGCTTCGATGCTGTGCTGGTGGCCACCGAGCCGTTTGCCGACGGGACGCCCAGCGAGGTACTGCGTACTGCAGGGCAAGCCTTCCTGAACGCCGTGGGGGCAACCGTGGGTCCACTGTACGCCACTGCCTTTTTGCGTGCTGCCGGGGCGGTCGACGGGCATGCCAGTCTGAAGGTGGACGACGCCGGTCGCGCGTTTCAGGGATGGGTTGAGGGCCTTCGTGCCCGCGGTAAGGCTG
Source organism: Bacillota bacterium (assembly GCA_021846365.1). Taxonomy (GTDB): domain Bacteria; phylum Bacillota; class Sulfobacillia; order Sulfobacillales; family Sulfobacillaceae; genus JAJZXC01. The sequence continues at coordinate 1,749 of JAJZXC010000249.1, forward strand.
AGGTGGGAGAAAAGACCATGATGGATGTTTGGATTCCAGCCTGGGAAGCCTTCGCCACCCACCGCCGAGAGGGCTCGCGGGCAGGCCTGGAGGCGGCGGTCGTCGCTGGCTGGCAGGGGTTCCAGCGCACTGAAGACATGCCCGCCCGCAGGGGACGCGCCAGTCGACTGGCCGAACGCAGCCTAGGTGTGGGTGATCCGGGCGCGCTCTCTGCCTATGTGATGCTGGCCGCGGCGGCAGATTGGTTCAAGATCCGCCCCGGTACCACGGGCTTGGTTTGACACGGGTAACCGTCAACCTGTTCACCACGGGCCTTTGCCTATCGTGTGGGGGCCGCCCTCGCCGAGCGCCGGGTTTGACCGACGGTGCAATCTGCAGATGCGGGAGCCTATCCGGCCGCCGTACGACATCGATCTACCGATTATAGCTAGGAGGCCGAACGCAAGGCTCCCAGCAAAGGGGAAATCGTACGAATCAAAAGCCCAATCGCCTCATGGCGAATGGGTTGCACCTGTTTGTCTTGTTGCGGGAATGGAGCGGCCAGGTGATGGCGAAGGCTCGCGACCTCTTAGAGAAGGCAGACCGTTTCTTAGACCTCCAGGACGCCCTTAGAGAGCAACAGACGTTCCCGAAGGGGTCAAGAAACGGTCTCCTTGGGGCCGCAAGACGGCTCTGGAGCCCGTGGCGGAGTATCGTCGTCAGGCCC
>JAJZXC010000249.1:2554-3985 GCA_021846365.1 Bacillota bacterium
AAGGATGGCAACAATTATGGGCGATCAATATTAGACATTTCTCGAAGCAAGTGGATAGCCAAATCGGCTGCCGGCATGACACGACCACCCGCGGGAGGACAAAAAGACGCGATCTATGGCCCCCGGCGGTGGATTAGCTAGCGCGCCCAACGACCCCGGCGCGCAACCTGTCGCAACCGCGCCTCAGCCAGGTCACGACGGAAGTCTTCGGGATCCCACTCCCCGCCGATCCATTCCATCATGTCTTGGTGCTCGGGATGCTTGGGATCGGCGACACTGGCGAGGAACTCATCATATCCCCAGACACCACCCACGTCATCTGGAGGACACGCCCGCTTTCCCGCCAGCACAAGCGGAACCTTCTCCTCGCGCGACAAGCGGTGAACTTCTTCAACGCGCACCGTATGCTGCCAGTCATCACCAAAGTCGTAGACGTAGGTAAAAGCATCACCCTCCTCGGCAACGCGCTCCAGGCGCACTGACTTGGCACTTCTCAATCCCAACTCGGGGTCAGGATCGCCGAAGGACGTCCCTGCCACCTCGATCGAATAGAGATGAGCCCCTCCCCATCCCATTACCGCTATGATGGCTTGGTGAACCTGGTACAGGGAGGCTGAGCCCAACACCGTAAACCTTCGCCAAATGGGAGGACGAACGTGTTGTAGATCTACACGCAACCGATATACCAATTCCGGCCCTTTGGCGGCCGTGGTTTTTTCGACCTCGTTTTCCCCCGGATTCACGAATACCCAAGGCATATACCCACCCCTTTCGACTCATTTATGCTTTCCCTTATGTCCCACCGATCCAGTCGACTTAAGTCGGCCCCGTCTCGTCCCTGAAAGGGGAGCAGGCGTTCAACCAGAACATTATTGCCTACTCATGTCGTCGGCCGTTTGTGGGTCTCTTATCGGCAAGACTGATTTTAGTCCCCCTGTGTTGACAATCTTGAATCAGCCATTCGTCGAATATCAGAGTACACTGACAAAACTCAATGTCAAGGGCCTAGCCGAGATTGTACATCATCAAGTATGAGTTCAGGTGGCTGGCGCAAATTCCGGGCGCGGCTCAAAATCGATGATTTAGGCATGAGACTTTTGAGAGTTTCCCACCCCACGTATCGGCGATGTTTTCGGCTTGCGAAGCATTGAGATGCTAGGAGAACTGGTGAAAAAGTCCCTTGTATTACCGTTAGTAAAACGCATAATTATCTCTCTTGTCTCCCCAATAATAGTCACGCGGCGTTATTCCGAATTAATAGTCGTGAGTTTTGGCGTCTCAGGTGGCTGGTTCTTTCGATTTTTGGCCCCATTTTCCCATTTGGGCAGATCTCTCCCTGGATCCTCCTTACGCGGTTTGAACGACCATCCGCCCCTGGCGACGGAGTACGCGATAAAATTCTTCGATGTTTTGCAGGGCACTTACGACACG
>JAJZXC010000250.1 GCA_021846365.1 Bacillota bacterium
CTCGGACGACCCGCTCTGACTCGGGCCACTGACAAAGCGGCCAAAGGACGAGGGACAAGTCCCTCGACTCGCAGGTTGGTTTTGGGTTGCCTGTTGCCAAGCCGTCCGCAGGAGCGGTTCCGCACCTAGCCAAGACTCGCGAGCCTTGGCGACTTGGAGAACCCCGATGTCCACTGATGTTTGCGTGTTGAATGCGATGACGTGCCTACCAGCACTTCCAGCCATGCAGGATACCATCAACGCAACACGCTTGCTCAAACACCCATACAGGAATTGTAGATCATCAGGAGGGATTAACACAAATCCTTATACACTTTTGGCCCTAACGGGCCAACGGGCTTATATCCCCAGGCCTAAAGACCGGGGCTTTACGCCCTGTTTTGGTAAGCGACAAGCCGGGATCTGAGGGGAGTGGCGGCGCAAGGCCATTATGGCGGTTCAGTAAGCACACTCCGCCGAAAGGCGGAGAAACTGGGAGTGGTGCTATGGCTACCATGACCAAGGCCGCCTTCTACCCACTAATTTTAGGCATCGCTCGCACCGAATCGGTCTCGACCGACGCTTATCCAGGCAGTCGGGACCGTTTAAGACGTCGGGCTGGCTGAAGCGCAAAGCGTAAGTGGTAGCCGGGATTAGTCGGATGCCGCGGATCTTGCGCGTTGAGCGCGGCCAGGAAGTCGGCGACCGCTTTTGCCCAGCGGGGCCGGGCAGGCCGTACCAACGTAATGTGCAAGGTCTGCCCCTCTTGTCGAACCCAGCCGGTGGACCGCACCAGCCAACGCGCGAGGGCGCGTTGATGCCGCGGATTCGGATAATATGGCCCCAACTGCTCGCGCAGCCAATATTCACCGTTGATCGCGATCACGCGACAGGCGTCCTGGAAGGCCTTGCGTTGACGCACAAAGGTCTGGCGGTGCTCCCTCGGTGCTAAATCGGCCAACGGGACCGTTTCCGGTTCGGCATCGACGGCTGCGGCGAGCGTAGCGCGCCGTTCCTGCAACTGGGTCCACTGGATGGTCGCTGGCTTGGGCGCCTCCGGGCCCAAGCCATCGCGATCGTTCGGATCCGGATAGCGCCGCCGCAGGCGTCCCAGTCCCGCTTCCACCCGATCTAGGTCGCGCGTGATCCGTGCCCGCCGTGGATTGGCCATGGCCCGATCCGGCCCTTCGGTGAGCACCCGATCCCCAAAATGATTCAGGCCATAGTCGTGCACCAACAATTCGAAGTTGTTTTCTTGTCCCCAGCGGCCCCACAGTGCTTGCAGCAGTTCCTCTTCCGCTCGCCCATCATCACTGGTCAGCACGGGAAACGTGGCGGTCCCCTCCCGGACCCAGATTTCACGCACCGCCTCGAAGTTCCCCCAGGCGCGCCGCGACTCCGCGATTTCACACTGGCGATTTACCCCCGCGCGCCGAATGGTGGTCGACGTCCATTCCAGCGTCGCCGGCACGGTGCGCTGCTTGCCGTAACCGACAAAATCAATGCCGGCCGCGACCAGCGCCGCTGCCGTCTCCTTGGAGAGCACGCCTCGGTCAAAGGCTACCAACAGGTGTTGTTCGGGATACCATTGCTGAACCCGCGTACTGACCTGCACCAGCGTGGCATAAAACGACACTTCGCGGTCGCCTTCCTCCACCCACCACGGATGCCCGTCGGCATCATGTGCCGACGTTTGATGATGCCCCGGCAGAGGCAGCCGTCGCAACGTGGAATAGCCTTTCCCCGCCGTCGTCCGCGAGCCGGGAGAGGGCAGAAAATGCCCGTCCAAATACACGATAGCGGGCGTTTCAGGAAGCACGGCACGGTAGCGGGGACCGCAATGGGCAACCAGCGCCGCCCCTCCTTCCGCACCGTCCGTCCAGGCGTGCGTCAAGTCTCGCAAGGTGTCGGGATGGGGATAATGACTTGCCCCAATGACCCAGCCCCAATCGGGCCGGGGACCCACGGGGGTCGCTTCCGCACTGCGGCAGCCGAGCAAAAAAGCGAGCACCCAGGCCAGCAAGACGCTGAAGGGCGCAAATCGATGGGGTTCCGCCCAAGGATGCGCGGTAAGCCAAGTTGGCAAGTCCAACCCAGCCAGATACGGGGCCAGGGTTAGGAACCCGAGTGCGGCCACCGGCTGCGAGGGATCCGGCGCGGGGAGCTCGCCGGTGGGGGGGATCGCTAAGGGCAGTTCTTCGGCCCCGGGCGTCTCGGTCGCTACGGGCGCAATCGGCAGCACTTCGGCTGACCGGGGAGCTGGCAGAGCAGCCTCCGTCGTCGAATTCGCGCCGCCCTGGTCGGAAACCTGAGCCGTCCCCTCGAAGTCGAAGGTGGACCGGCCGATCGGCGTAGGTGCTGGCGGCTCGGCGGCCGCTTGCCGCCGATAATAGCGCACGGTCTCCGCGCTCACGTGGACATCTAGTTGCTCGGCAATCGCGTCGGCGACCGCCCGGTTGGAGCTACTGGGCGGCTGGGCCTGAATAAAGCGGAACACATCGGGGGTTATCTTACTAGGACCGGCGGGGCCACGCTTGAAGTCTTGCTCGTACAGCATCCCGGTGCGCTGCAGTTGCTGAGCCCAATGGCGAATGGAGTTGGGATGATAGCCAAAGGCCTGCGCGGCGCGACGGACCGGAATCACGTCCATCCGCACCAATTGGGCGATGACTAGCTTGACCTGATACTCGTCATCCGGGCGCACAATGGCGAAGAGAACATCCCCCACGCAGACCCACGTTTCCTGGGCGTGGGGTTCCATGCGGCACGCATCGGTCACCCACGCCGTCTGGGGTCCCTGGACGTCGATTACCGGAAACTGGATCTGTCTCATGCGGTTCGGCCTCCTGGATTCCTCCACGCATGGGGAGGAAATTCTTCGGAAAGATTCGGCATGGCGGTCGAAAATTCCTGCTGTAGACGACAGCATTCCCTTGTTGCAATTGTGGCGGGGTTCCGAATTAACCGACTACCAATTCGATGTGCGTTAGCACACTTGCCTTTCTAGCGGAAGCGTTATTCACAAGTTATCAACTTATCCACAGATGCTTTGTGAATGAGCCGGACGGCAATTTTCTGCTGGTTTAGATGTCATATGTTGGCTTGGGTGGCTAAACACCGAAGCCTGGGGCAGCTGAATGACATGGGGGATTTCCGGAACACCAGGGAGAGTTCATCTGACCTACGGGGCGGGGCAAGACGCTTCGCTGACCAAGCCCGAGCCGACGCACCTTGGCTGCCGCCCGACTCGAGTACGCCCATCCGAAAACCTTGTCGCCGGAGCGGACTGCCCTCATCCTCAAAATCCAGTGGAGCGGAACCAAGTCGTCGGCGGGACGTGTGACCGCCCAACCGCAGATTTACCGCTAATACGGATAGAGAGCGCCTGCTGGCGTTGGATGAAAGCAAGCGTGTGAAGATCAATCACGTCTGGTCGCGCCATGTCGTCTTCGACCGTTCGCTTTGGCGATTCGAGCAGCATCGTACCCCGTTCGCGGAGGACAAAACTTTACATGCCGTACCCTAGATACACGGGAACGGACTCTTCATCGTCGGTCATCTTGTGTAGATAGGGTCTCATTTCGAGAGGGTACACGTGCAGGTTCATAATGTCTGCGATGGGCAACCATTCGATGCCGATTTGACCTCTGTCAGGCATCTTGCTCCCGCCAATTTTCTTATCTGCTGCGCAGCGAAAGTTCAATTTGGTGAATGGCGCGTTTCCCGTCTATCCATTCTCTCACAAAGCACAGTTCACCGATATTCACCTCAATGCCTAACTCCTCGCCACATTCGCGTCTAAGATTCCAGTGGAGGGGTTCGCCCGGGTTTTGACCGCTCCCGGCAACGGGTAATACCCTCGCCGTCTTCGTGATACTTGATGGCAAGCACATGAGCGTCTTGGATCAGTAGCGCTCTGCCGGTCGTTCGGATCATGTTCATCTTCCATGCCAG
>JAJZXC010000032.1 GCA_021846365.1 Bacillota bacterium
CTCGCTGCTCGCAACCGCCTGCAGTTCGCTCACCCGGTTGGTCTCCTCCCAAGGCAGATCGACGTCAGTGCGGCCAAAGTGTCCGTAAGCTGCCGTTTGCAGGAAGATCGGCCGCCTCAACTGCAAGGACCGGATAACCGCCAGCGGGCGCAAGTCGAAGACCCGTGATACCCACTCGCCCAGAATGGCGTCGTCGACCTTGCCGGTACCGAAGCTATCGACCATAATCGACACTGGGCGAGCCACCCCAATGGCATAGGCAATCTGAATTTCAACCCGTGAGGCCAGTCCCGCCGCCACGATATTCTTGGCCACCCAGCGTGCGGCATAGGAGGCGGAACGGTCTACCTTGGTCGGATCTTTACCGGAAAAGGCCCCGCCACCATGGCGGGCATAGCCTCCGTAGGTATCGACAATGATCTTCCGCCCGGTTAGACCGGCGTCGCCTTGCGGTCCGCCAATCACAAATCTCCCCGTGGGATTGATCAAGACCCGCAGCTTGGGCTGCCACCATTGGCCCAAGGCCGGTCTTATCACCATTTCGCGGAGGCCTTCCTGCAACTCCGCATCCGACGTCTCCGGCCGGTGCTGCGCTGAAACCAGTACCGTATCCACCGCTTGCGGCCGTCCCTCACGATAGTGCACGGTCACTTGCGTCTTGCCGTCGGGCCATAAAAAGGGCAAAATCTCCTCCTGGCGCACTTCATCGAGCCGACGTGCCAAAGCGTGCGCCAGGCTAATGGGCAACGGCATCAGTTCCGGAGTTTCGTCGCAGGCAAACCCAAAAACCATCCCTTGGTCGCCCGCCCCAGTGCGGTCCAATTCCCCGTCTTGGCCGGTGCGAATTTCGAAAGCTTGGTCCACCCCTTGCGCAATATCAGGCGACTGCTCGTCGATCGACGTCAACACGGCAACCGTATCGGCATCAAAACCCATCTTAGCCCGTGTGTAGCCGACCTCTCGAATGGTTTCCCGCACCGTGCGCGCAATGTCGATGTAACAGCCGGTGGTAATCTCTCCGGCGACCAGAGCCAGCCCCGTGGTAACCACCGTTTCCGCCGCTACCCGCGCCACCGGGTCCTTCGTCAGGATTTTGTCCAATATCGCATCCGAGATCTGGTCCGCCACCTTGTCAGGGTGTCCCTTGGTTACAGATTCGGACGTAAACTTGAAATCGTTGCCCAATCGGTCACCTCCCAACTCAACGAAGCCATCATCCACCCCATCCGTGCCGGGCGGGTCCTGGCAGCGAGCAGCACCCCCAGACTCTTCCATATGGGCACCGTCAATTCTCTCTGCATGGATGGTGCGAGGCGATTGATAAATGCCGAAGTGAGTATAAAGGAGGGGTATCGTGTTGTCAATCTTCGCCGGCCCGGCGGCGAAAGGCCGTCGGCGGGCGATGACTCCCGCCGGCTGCCCTACCCGGTTCGAAATTCATCAGTCGAACCAAACCGCTCTCCGACAGGTAGCGCGAGCCCCGCCAGCGGCCTGCGGAAGCCGTCAGGTAAGTATATGCAGCCTTTACAGGGGCCGTGAATATCTTTGAGCCGGTGTTCTGATCCGTCTGCGGCGGCCCCGGCGACCGGTCTGCGGGCTGGCGTTATTCGGAAATGGGACGCTTCCCGCGGAATTTCTGGCGGGTCGCCTCGCCACCGCGAAGGTGGCGTTCTGCCTTGTTCAGCTCAAGCACTTTTTTCACTTCATTGGCTAGTTGGGCGTTGACCTTGGGAAGGCGTTCGGTCACGTCTTTGTGGACGGTACTTTTTGATACGCCGAAAACTTTAGCCGTATCGCGGACGGTGGCACCGCTGCTAAGAATATGATTGCCCACCTGCACCACGCGCTGCCAGATGTGGTCTTTCACCCTCCGGCCCCTTTCTCCCCCCGCAATTGCTTGAGTATATGGTCCGAAAAAGGTGAAAATGCCAGAGCAACAATGCCGCTCTGGCATTTTTCCGCCTGGCGGGGAGCTTACGAAGAAGGGTGTAGATACCCCACCGGGTTAGAGGCTTTCTGGTGGTGGTAGATCTGAAAGTTCATGTGCGGGCCGGCTTGGTGTGAGTATAGATTGGCGTTTCCGACCGTGCCCACGACCTCTCCCTGAGTCACGCTTTGACCGGACTTGACCTTCGCCTGCTCCAAATGTGAATAATTGGTAGCAAACTGATCCCCGTTGTCGATCGTCACTTGCCATCCGGTCGGCAGCGACATCACCTTGGTCACCGTGCCTCCCCACGCGGCGTGTACCGGGGTCCCGGCTTTAGCGGCAATAGTCACCCCTGGGTTGTAATACCATTCGTTCAGCGCTCCGGAATATTGCCAACCAAAGTTCGCCAGGATCTTTCCCCCGACCGGCATCATGAGCGGCGCAGCGATGGGCTGCGCGGTGGGTTGGCGGTGCGGCTTTTTCCGCAACCGTCGCGTCGGTTGAGGTTTAGTCACCCTCCGGTGATGATGAATCGGAGCCTTGACCGGCTGCATCCGGTGGGCACCATGAATCGCTATGGTGATCCCGACTCCTACTGCCACCATCAACGCGGCGACTGCCGCCACGATCCTCCACATTGTCCTGCTAGCCATGTGTCCTCCTGCTTCCTCTTCCTGCGAGGGATGTCTTCAGTACCTCTGAAGGAGCCATGCTTTCACAGGCTCGGCTATAGGTTGCCCACTTTTTGCCATTTATATCCGTATATTGGCATCTACCCCATTTTTTAGTAGGTCACCGTTAATAGCGGGGTCCCGACCAAGACCTCCGTCGCGTGCAGATAAGCGTTATAGTTGACGGCCACTTGCAGGTTAATCGGACGACCCTGGAGGACATTATGGTGCGACAACACAGAGGTATCGCCCGTAACCGAAACGAACTTGGATGTAGCGACTCGGTTGACGGAATGGGCGCCGACGGTAGAAAACGCCCGCGCGATGAGTCGGCATGCATCGGCCGCGTTCAGGCGGCGGTGAACGTAGCCTTCCAGATTTACCGCTAAATGGTCGGCGCGGGCTCCCCCCATCAACCGGTCGGCCCAGCGGATGCTTTGAGAAAGCCCGTAAAAACCATCGCCGGCGCTGCGATTGACGACAGCGTAGGTAGCCCCCGAGGCCAAGCGTTCGACGATCACTTGAGTTCGCACCGAACCGCGTTGGCTGAGGATTTCTGCCTGGCGGTAACTGAGCCCCACCGAGGAGCGCACCGGTCCCCGCACATGAGCCCGGCGAGCTAACCTGGCTACCAACCGGCTCAGCCCCGGCGGATGTTTGCTCGCCGGTAGGCTCACCCAGCCGTTAAGGCTGTACCCCGACGCAATCGCGCCGGTTGCATTGAAGGCCGTTTCCGCCGGGCCGTATGGATTGGCGGAACTTTGCGCACCGATCCAGATCAGGATGGCGACCGCCGCCATCCACCAAATATTTTTCATCACCCTTTACCGCGCGGCGAAGAAATCTCGGGCTCCTTCGTTTCTTCCAGTCCGCCTCCACGGGCTCCCCGTCCCCCTTGCTTGACGCCACGTTGACCGAGGAGCAGCCTCCTTCCCAAATTGTTCCACGATCGGCGCCGGCTCATACCTGTCGGGACGGGACGCAAAAGCCGGATCAGCGTGGCCATTTTGGAGGTACGGGCTTTGTATCCATCGGCCTACAATATAGATAGCAATCAAGCGGCAATTGCATCATATCGCCGCTACTGCAAGCAAACGCGGATGAAAAGGGGGTAGGGCCGGTCGAGCTGTAACGCTGGCATGTTCCGGTGGCGCCCCCGTCGCAGTCAGATCGGCCGCCTGGAACCCTCACTTCGGAATGTTCTGAAGGGATGCAGCCCCGATGGCTCGATCAACTTCGATCCCGTCGCCGCTGTAGTGCCCCGATTTCCGACAGGAGTGAGGGGTTTCGGCAATCACCAAGCGGCGGTGGGGAGATGCTTAACGTTTCTGAGGGGCTGGCTGGGTGATGATCACCCATAACCCGGGTCGGTCTTCAGCACCGCGATGGCACCGTGCCCACCTAACAAAAACCGGCGTTGGTTAATGCGTCCCGCCGCAAAAGCCACCCCCAAGCTGGAGGCTTGGGGGTGAGGCAATGGGGGGCAATCGGCATCCATCCTTGCCCGCTATTGAGGCTGGGTTGGCACTGCGTCAAGCGCGCCCCGGGGTGGCACAGCCCGAAGTTGGCTCCGAAGCGAGCCGGATTGCTGGTCCCCAAGGCCATATGAGGTCTTCCATTCTTCGGATTTTAAAAATTAGGTGCAGACCGGAAATTACACTCGAACCACCGCACTCAGTCGCTGCCTGGCCAAGGTCGGAAGGGCGTGCGCTTGGCCCGCCCTTCCTCAACGGGCCGAGGTCGAAGTTCTCGCGGGGTGTAAAGTCGCCTGCAGGCGGTTTTCCGCCCGGGCTAACGCCCGCTTGGCCCGAGCCAGGTCGATCTCGGCTCCGCCATTGCGAATGCGCGTCTCCGCGCGTTCGCGCGCTGCCTCGGCTCGCCCGCGGTCAATCTGATCGGGTGTTTCGGCGGCATCGGCCAAAATCAGCACGCCTTCGCTGCCGACTTCCATAAATCCGCCGGAGACCACGATCGACCGCGTCCCCTCGCCATCCTGATACACCGTCATCACGTGAGGAACCAGGGGGGTGATGAGCGGCATGTGATGGGCCAATACCCCGAGTTCGCCCTCAACCGAGCGGGTCACGATCTCGGTGACGGGTTCATCGACTACGGTGTGTTCCGGGGTTACCACCCGCAAGCGAAAGTCAGCCATTGCTATTCCCCCGTCTTAGGCCAGGCTCTTGGCCTTTTCGACCGCCTCATCAATGGTGCCCACCATATAAAAGGCCATTTCCGGCAAGTCGTCGTGGCGCCCGTCCAAAATCTCGCGAAATCCGCGGACGGACTCGGCAACCGGCACAAACTGGCCCGAAATGCTGGTAAACTGCTCGGCCACGAACATCGGTTGGGACAAGAAGCGTTCGATTTTCCGCGCTCGCGCCACCGTCAACCGGTCTTCGTCGGTCAATTCGTCAATCCCTAAAATGGCGATAATGTCCTGCAACTCCCGATAGCGTTGCAACACCACCTGGACCCCTCGCGCCACTTCATAGTGTTCCTGACCCACGATTTGCGGGTCCAAAATGCGGGAGGTGGACGCCAGCGGGTCCACCGCCGGAAAGATCCCCTTGTCGGAAATAGATCGTTCAAGGTTGGTGGTGGCGTCGAGGTGGGCAAACGTCGTCGCCGGCGCGGGGTCCGTGTAGTCGTCGGCAGGAACGAATACGGCCTGAATGGAAGTAATCGACCCCCGTTTGGTCGAGGTAATCCGTTCCTGCAATTCACCGAGGTCGGTGGCCAAAACAGGCTGGTAGCCAACGGCCGACGGCATCCGTCCCAACAGTGCCGACACTTCCGACCCGGCTTGAACAAAGCGAAAGATATTATCGATGAAGAAGAGGACGTCCCGACCCTCGCGGTCGCGAAAATACTCGGCAATCGTCAAGCCGGAAAGAGCCACCCGCATGCGCACACCCGGCGGCTCGTTCATTTGCCCGTATACCAGCGACGTCTTGTCGATGACTCCGGACTCGATCATTTCCGAGTAGAGCTCGTTGCCCTCGCGGGTCCGCTCCCCCACCCCGGCAAACACCGACAGTCCACCATGCTGCTTGGCAATATTATGGATGAGTTCCATAATCAATACCGTCTTGCCGACCCCGGCGCCTCCAAACAGCCCAACCTTGCCTCCTTTGGGATAGGGGGCGAGCAGGTCCACCACCTTGAGCCCGGTCTCAAACATTTCAGTTGACACCGCCAGTTCGGTGAAGCTCGGGGCCGAGCGATGAATGGGATCTCGCTGCTCTGCCTCAGGGGCCGGCTTGCCGTCAATCGGATCCCCAACCACGTTAAACATCCGCCCCAACGTCTGCTCCCCCACCGGCATCCGAATCGGGCCGCCTTGGTCAATCACTCGCATTCCCCGCACCAATCCGTCCGTCGAAGCCATGGCGATGCAACTGACCCGGTTTTCCCCCAAATGATGCATCACTTCCAGGGTAAGACCGGAACCGGAGGCCGACTTCGGTCCCTCGTCGAGCGACCGCCGCCGCCCGGACACAACCGTAAGCGCGTTGAAAATCGCCGGCAGGTGCCCGTCCCAAAACTCGACTTCCACCACCGGTCCCAGAATTTCGACCACCCGGCCCTCATGCTGACTCTCAGCCAAAATAACCCTCCTCGCTGCGGGCTAGCCTGCTCGACTAGCGCATCGCCTCGGCGCCTCCCACCAGTTCCGCGATTTCTCGGGTAATCGCGGCCTGGCGGAGGCGGTTGCGTTGCAAAGTCATCTTGCGAATCATTTCTTCCGCATTCTTGGTCGCCGTGTCCATCGCCATCATCCGCGCCCCCTGCTCACTCGCCTTCGACTCCAACAGCGCGCCGTACACCAAGACTTCCAGGTAGCGGGGGAGCAGATGTTCAAACACGTCCTCCGCCTCCGGCTCGAAGGTATAGTTGAGCGTCGATCGTTCACGGTCGACGGGTGGGCGTTCGACAGGCAGCAGACGAATCGTCCTGGGCTTTTGCACCATCGGATTCACGTATTGCATGTAGGTCACGTACACGACGTCCACCGTGTGTTCCAAGTAGTGGCCGACGATGGCGTCGGCAATGGATCGCGCATCCGCGTAGCTGGGGCGTTCGCCCAGATTGACGAATTCGTCCAGCAGACGCTGGCCCCGAAAGCGAAAAAAGTCCCGGCCCTTGCGGCCCACGACGATTACGCCGTTTTTCGCGGCCGCCTCGGCGCCGAGGTGGGCCATCGCTTGCCGAAAAATATTGGCGTTGAAGGGGCCCGCCAGGCCGCGATCCGAGGACACCACCAGCATGCCCACCCGGTTGACCGGCCGCTCCACCAACAGCGGGTGGGGAAATTGATGGCCGCCGGCCACCGCTCGAGCTGTAATCGCTTGCATCGCCTCAAAATAGTCACGCGCACGGCGGGCCCGCTCCTCGGCCCGGCGCAATTCGGCTCCGGCCACAATTTTCATGGCCCGGGTTATCTGCGCCGTGTTTTGCACCGAGCGGATTCTGCGCCGCAGCGCCTGCAATCCTCCTGCCGGCATGGCTAGACCATCGCCCCTTTATAGGCCTCAATGGCATCCGTCAACCGCGCCTTAAGCGCATCGTCCATCTTCTTTTGCTCCCGAATTGTGCTCAGGATGTCGGGGTGGTGCTCGCCAAGATAGGCTAAGAGCCCGGCCTCGGCGCGCCTAGTCTCGGCTACCGGAATGTCGTCCCAGTGTCCGCGGGTGACGGCGAAAATGGACACCACCTGCTCTTCCACCGGCATGGGCTCATACTGCGCCTGCTTCAAAATTTCCATCGTGTGCGCCCCGCGGGAAAGCCGCGCCTGAGTCGCCTTGTCAAGGTCGGAACCGAACTGCGAGAAAGCCTGCAGCTCCCGATACTGGGCAAGGTCCAGGCGCATGGTGCCCGCTACCTGTTTCATGGCCCCCACCTGAGCCGATGAGCCCACCCTCGACACCGATAGGCCCACGTTGACGGCAGGTCGCTGACCGGCAAAGAACAGGTCGCTCTCGAGGAAGATTTGTCCGTCAGTGATCGAGATGACGTTGGTCGGAATGTAGGCGGAGATGTCGCCGGCCAAGGTTTCAATCACGGGCAAGGCGGTCAGCGTCCCCCCGCCGCGCTCCTCACTGAGACAAGCCGCACGCTCCAGCAACCGGGAATGGAGATAAAAGACGTCCCCGGGGTAGGCTTCGCGTCCCGGCGGCCGCCTCAACAGAAGCGACATCGCCCGGTAGGCCACCGCGTGCTTGGACAGGTCATCATAGATGACAAGCGCGTGGCGGCCGGCGTCACGAAATTCTTCGCCGATCGCACAGCCCGCATAAGGGGCCAGATACTGCAGCGGGGCGGGCTCGGCCGCCGCCGCCGACACCACCACGGTGTAGTCCATGGCGCCCCGTTCCTCGAGTATGTGCACCAGCCCCACGATGGTCGACTCCTTTTGCCCAATCCCAACGTAAATACAGATCACGTCCTGGCCCTTTTGATTGAGAATCGTATCCACCGCCAGCGCCGTCTTGCCGGTCTGGCGGTCGCCGATAATCAATTCCCGTTGGCCGCGGCCGATGGGGATCATGGCGTCAATGGCCTTGATCCCCGTCTGCAAAGGGATCTTGACCGGACGCCGGTCAACAATGCCGGGGGCTGGCCCTTCCACCGGACGCCGCTTGTCGACCGAGATCGGCCCCTTGCCGTCAATCGGCTCACCCAGGGCGTTGACGATGCGGCCAACCAGGGGCTCACCGACGGGAACGTCGACCACCCGGCCCGTGCGCTTAACGCGATCCCCCTCCTTAATGCCGACGTCGCCGCCCAAGATGACGCAGCCGACGTTGTCCTCTTCCAAATTCAATGCCAAGCCGGCGGTTCCATTTTCGAACTCTAGCATCTCCCCGGCCATGCACTCGGCCAATCCGTACACGCGGGCGATGCCGTCGCCCACTTCCAACACGGTGCCGACCTCGGCAATCTCAAGATCTTGGCCGAACTTTTCGATTTCCGACTTCAATATCGCCGTGATCTCTTCGGGCTCCGGTCTCATTTCGTCACCTCACTCTGAGCCGCTCGCAGCAACCGACCTTTGAGTCGCTGGAGTTTGCCGGTCACGCTAGCATCTATCATCCGATCTCCGTAGCGCACGCGCACCCCACCCAACAGTCCCGGCTCCACCCGAAAGGAGGGCCACGTCGGCTCGCCCAAAAACTTGTCCAGAGCCTCGCGGGTAGCCTGACGTTCGCTATCTCCCAACTCCCGGGCGGTTTCAACCACCGCCTCGGCCAACCCTTGCTCGGCCAGCACCAGGCTGTGGTAAGCGCTCGCCATCTGCTGTACCAACGTCTCTCGACCGTGCTCGATGACCACCGACAAAAACTTCTCCAAGGCAGGAAAACTTTGCCCCCAAATCGCGTGCACAAACTTGCGCTTGGATTCCGCCGCCACCGTGGGGTTGAAAAAGAACCGGCGACCTGCCGACTCGGAAAGTGCATCGGCCAGTCGCCTCAACTGTTCGTCGTAGGCTGCCGCCCGTGGGCCACTGATGGCGAACAAAGCGCGGGCATAGCGTCGGGCCAACCCAGCATTGCCGGTGCTCATTGCGGTACTCCAATCCGTTCGATGAATTCGCTGACCAGCTTACGGTCGGTGTCCTGGTTCATCCGTTCGCGAATCATGCGTTCGGCAACCTCTACCGACAGTTCCACCACTTGCCGGCGTACCGCCGTGAGCATTGCCTGGCGCTCCCGGGCGACTTCGGCCGTGGCCTCCTCCAATATGCGCTTGGACTCCCTTTGCGATTCTTCCAGAATGCGGCGGCGCTCGTTTTGGGCGTCCTTCACCGCCCGCGACAGGGTTTCGTCCGCCCGCCGCCTAATTTCCTTGACCTCCACCTCTAGACTCGTCTTCAATGCTTCTGCTTCTCGCCGCGTCGCCTCGGCGGTTTCAATGTCGTGTTGAATTCGCTGGGCACGCTCCCGCATCGCCTTAATCATCGGTGGGAAGGCGTAGCGACGAAGAAATCCAAACAACATCAGCACGGAAACCAGTTCGATCAGCATCATCTGCCAACTGAGCGACACCGAATGACCCAAATTGGGCTCCTCCTTACTCCCGTCTACGGGGGAACGCTGTGACCGGTTAGCCGATCAAGTGAACCAGGAACAGCACCAGCGCGATAATCGGAAGCGCCTCCACCAATCCGATGAACAAAAACGCCAATGGCATCAAACGACCTTGAGCTTCCGGTTGCCGGGCCACTCCTTCGATAAGTCGGCTAGCCACCAATCCATCGCCGACCGAACCACCTGCGGCCGCCACTCCAAATCCAATCGCGTCTCCAATTGCTCGGGCACTAGTCAAGCTCAACAAGGCTGTCACCATCTTCTTCTGAGCACCTCCACGGCGAATGCGTCTATTGATTGGCCATCGCGCGACCCACGTAGGCCATGGTCAACACCATGAAAATAAATGCCTGCACCAAATCGACAAAGGCGGTAAATCCCCACCAGACGAACGCGGCGATAAAACCGCCCAAGAGAAAGAAAATCGGGCGAAACCGCGAAACCAGCTGCATAAAAATATCGCCCACCAAAATATTGCCAAAAAGACGAAAGGCGAGCGTTAGCGGCTTGGACAATTCCTCGATGAGGTTAATCGGCAAGAGTGGAATAAAGGGCTTGCCGAAGTGTTTAAAGTAGGCGAACCCGTGGGAGCGCACACCGAAAATCTGGATCAGGAAGAACACCGACAACGCAAGAGCAGCCGTGAGATTGAGATTCGAGGTCGCCGAGTGAACACCGGGAATCATACCTTCAAAATTCGCCGCAACCAAAAAGCAGAACAAGAACACCAGCAACTCGTATAGGAACGGGTCGTTGTCCGGGTCGAAACTCGTCCTGGTCAAATCGGCGATGAATTCGAAGACCGTTTCCATTAGCCCCTGGGCAATTCCCGGCACCCCGGAGGTTACCAGGCGCGAAAGCCAGTATAGCGCCCCGCCAACCAAGATGATCGCAATCCAGGTGTAGATCACTTCGGATCCGTCAATGGCCAGGGGGCCAATATGCCATATCAACGCGACTCCTCCTTAGTTCTCCCGTAAAACTCGACAACAAACAACACCTCCGGCCCCAATATCCCCAACACTACCGGCCACACCATCAGTTGCGGTCCCTTAAGCAGCGCCCACAACAACAAACCGCCAATCAGCAACAAGCGCACAAAGCTGCCGACTTGGAATGCTCCAGGCGCACTGCTTGGGGACAGGCGGAGAGCCCGCCGGAGTCCAGACAGAAGGAGATGAAAGTTCAACCACCCCAGCACTAGCCCCAGCCCAAGCGACCAAGCTAGTTCCTTGATTCCGGGAACCCACGTCATCAACAAGCTCACCACACTTAGGAGCACTACCCAGCGGCGCACCAAGCGGTTGGCCTCGTCGACACGTTTCATTCTCTGCCCACAGCGGCGAAAAGCGCCCACATTCCGAAGACGAAGCCCAACGCAACCCCTCCTGCCGTCAACCAGGGGGAAGTACCCAAGTGGTGGTCCAACCATTGGCCGATTAGCGCGCCCGCCGTAACCCCAAAAACCAGTTCTCCGCCAGCCGCGGCCAGGGACCAATACCTGGCGATCCGTCGTCCGGGTTTGTCCATTCGAGTGCCTCACACAAAAATCCCATCGACGTCCTTTCAAATTTCAGGGCTTCGGTGGGCATCATGGCGAACCCCGCCACCTGTACGGCGACGCGTTTCGTCACCAAGACACGGTCCAAGTACTATCTCCCACAAATATTATAAGCAAAGGCCACAGTTGCTACAATAGTATGCAGAAGTAGCGAGAAGTCGACAACGGGGACCGCCTCAGCAACCGAACACCCTATCCCCAGCATCTCCTAGTCCCGGCACAATATATCCCTCGGCATCCAATGCTTCATCGACCGCGGCCGTAAATATCGGCACGTCGCCATGGCGAAGGAAGACCGCCTCAATTCCCTCGGGCGCGGAAATCACGGTCACCAGCGTGATCCGCTGAGCGCCCTGAATTTTCAGGTAATCTAAAGCCTCCACGGCGGAGCCCCCGGTGGCCAACATCGGATCCAGCAAGAAGCAGTGGGCAGACCTCGCCGCAGCGGGGACATTCCCATAGTACCGAACCGGCTTCAACGTATCCGCTTGGCGAAAAATGCCCAAATGGGCGACCTGGGCCGACGGTAAAACGTCCCAAAAACCCTCTACCAGCCCTAGACCGGCCCGCAGGATGGGGACCAGAACTACGTCCTCGCCAATTCGCCATCCGGTGGCGTCAACCCCCCGCGGCGTGGTGACCGAATAGGGCTCGGTGGCCAGCCGCCGATAAACCGGATACGCCATCAAGCGCGCAATCTGCAGGAGGTGCCGCCGAAACTCCTCCGGCGGCTGGCCGCCATCGCGCAGACAACTGACGTGCATTTTGAGCAAGGGGTGATCCACGACGGTCAGCATACCATGCCTTCTCGGCGGCAGTCGGGTTGGAGCCCGAAAAAGCCCGCCGTCCTCCTTTCTGCGGAAAAACCCCGCATCTCCTACCAACCAGCGGTCGGAATCCGCATCCCCGCAGGCTTCCGGATCACAGCGAGCCGTCCGCAATCCGACCCCAAGGCTGATCCACCGCCGATCTATACGATTCGCGGCTCAAAAGGTCTGGCTTTCCAGGGCTTGGATCTTTTCCACCCGACGCTGGTGCCGACCGCCGCAAAATTGGGTGTCAAGCCATGCAGCCAGCACCTCTCTGGCCACCTCTGGGGTAATCAATCGAGCTCCCATCGTAATCACGTTGGCATCATTGTGCTCGCGGGCCAAGCGCGCGGATATGACGTCGTGGACGGTCACCGCGCGCACGCCAGCCACCTTATTAGCGCTAATGCACATGCCTAGCCCGGTGCCACACAGGAGCAACCCGCGATCCACCTGGCCGTCCGCCACCGCCCGCGCCACCTTCTCTGCATAGTCGGGATAGTCCACGCTCTCGTCGCCAAAGGTTCCGAAGTCTTCGACATCCCAACCCCGGTCCATCAAAAAGCGCACCAATCCCTCTTTCAGCGGCCAACCCGCGTGATCCGCACCCGCTGCAATGCGCATGGCCTTTCCCTCCTCTGCTCTGGGCGATATTATGCGTTCTTCGACATGCGCTCGGAAAGCACCTGCCACAATCTCGGCAAAAGTTCGTCGATTCTCCGTGCCAACGCCTCGTAGGCGGCGTCGGAGGATCCGTAGGGATCGCTCACATCTCCGCCTCGTCCCGTCGCCCACCGGCTCAACGATGCCACCCTGTCGCTCCACTCGGGTCGCAGCGCCTTCACCCATTCGGTTTGGTCGTCGGTCATCGTAACCACCCACGCCGGGTCATCCAGCACCTCGTCGACCCGTCGCGACCGATGTTGCTCCAAGTCGGCTGGGGGCCAAATCGCCCGGATGGCGCGTAACGCTGCGGGTGACGCCGGGGCTCCCGATAAGGCGGCGACCCCGGCGGAACGGGCCGTGAGCTCGGGGTAGCGGAGGTTCCATAAGGCTTCCGCCATCGCACTGCGGCAAGTATTGCCAGTGCATACAAACAGTACCGTTCCGTCAACCGTCTTGCCTTCTGCCTTGGTGAGGCGGTTGAACAGGGCCTCACCGAGCCCTTGGTCATCATCCCACACGACCGCAATCACATCGGTAGACGGACGGTCAAGCGTCCGTAGCCCGCGAAAAAACCTCCGGGCCGCCTCGCTCACGTTGCCGCCCAAACTGTAAATCGGCCCCGGCCAGCCGACCAGCCGGCGCAACACCTCGTCCAGGGCCAGGACTCCAGTCCGCCGCGGATCGATGGCCGGCCCTCCCGCCAACTCCGCCCGCTCCCTGAGCGTCGTGGCTTGAGCCGCAGCCACGCGTACCACCCGCGCCCTCGGCGCATAATGACGGTACCTGGTACCTGGTGAACGAGTGCTTTGGTCCCCGTCAGCGGTGCCTAAGCTACCCGTAACCTCGAGGATGTCGCGACGCGCGATGCTGCCCGGCCGCAAGATTACCGGAGGAGAACTCGTGCAGTCGACCACCGTCGACTCCAGACCGAGGTCAGTCGGCCCCCCGTCAAGCACCATGGCTATGCGACCGTTAAGGTCCTCGCAGACGGCATCCGCATCGGTCGGACTCGGGCGTCCGGAACGGTTGGCACTCGGCGCCGCCACTGGCCGGCCCAGCGCGCGAATCAGATCCAGGGCGATGGGATGACTCGGCATACGCACGGCGACCGTGGAGAGTCCGCCCAATGCGTTGGCGGCCAAGCCCGATTTGGCCGGCAGCACCAGCGTCAGCGGCCCGGGCCAGAAGGCGGACCGAAGGCGGTGGGCGATGCCTCCGGGAGCCAGCTCGGCGATGGCCTCGAGATCGTTCGGGTCGGCGATGTGCACAATCAACGGGTTGTCCTCGGGTCTGCCCTTGGCCGCAAAGATCTTGGCCACCGCGATAGAATTAGTCGCGTCGGCTCCCAGACCATACACCGTCTCGGTGGGAAAGGCCACCACCTCGCCGGCGCTCAATAGCTCCGCCGCCCGCCCTACCGCGGGGCCGTCGGCGCGAACTCGCTCTGTGTTCATGGTTGGGCATTCGCCGCCTTTTCGTTGACCACCCTAAGGTAGGCGTCCAGGCCACCTTCCAAGACCAAGACCCGGGTATAGCCTTGTTCCTCCAGCACCTCGGCGGCGTAGTCGCCCACGCCCCGCCCCTGCTGGCAAAAGACCACCAGATCTTCGTCTTGCGGCCACGGGCGAGGAATGTCTTCCAGATCAATGACCGGTACGTGCACGGCCCCCGGGATTTCACCCAGCTGTGACCAGCGGACGTCGATCAGGGTCAATCGCACCCCCGCCCGCAAGTGATGGTAGAGCGTCTCGGCGCTAATGCGCTGACCCATTTCACGCCCCCTCCTCCCTTTCTCAGCTTACTCCCTGTGCCACCAACCATAGACGATGCGTTCGATGCCGGCAAGGTCGGAGACGGTGGCCACCCCGCCGAATCCTTCCGCCGTCAAAAGGCGCTCCACCTTTCCCGCCTGACCTTCCCCCACTTCCAAAAAGATGCCGCCTCGGCGGTTAAGATGCCCCGGGGCCTGCTCGATCAAACGGCCGATCAAGGCCAGTCCGCCACCGTCAGCGTATAGAGCGGCTTCCGGTTCATAGGCGGTTTCCGCGCTGAGAACGGCCGCCTCCGCGCGGTCGACATAGGGCAAATTGGCCACAATGACGTCGAACCTCAACTCGGTGCCCGACAGCAAATCGTCGCGGAACACGCGCAGAGGAAGGCCCCAGCGGGCAGCGTTCAGCTGGGCCACCAAGAGCGGCCAGCACCCGATGTCGCTGGCCCATATCAACCATTGTCGCCTCTCGTCCAACAGGGCCAGGGCCACGGCTCCGCTGCCCGTCCCCACATCGACCACGGCCAGGCCAGCCGAATCGTCGGCCTCGGCGAGCACGGCTTCCACCAAGTGCTCAGTTTCGGGCCGAGGGATCAGGACGCCCGGCGGGGTGAATAAGCGCAGTCCAAAAAATTCTCGCTCCCCGCTCAAATAGGCATACGGTTCATGGCGCGCCCGACGGGCGACCAAGTCATCAAAGCGGGCGGCGGCGTTGGCATCCCACGCCGGATGGGTACGCCAAAATGCCTCCAACGAAGGTTGTCGAAGGCTAAGCGCTGCCAAGCGAATGCCCTCGCGCTCGGCATCTTCAATCCCGGCCTGGCGCAGGCGTCGGATGGCTCGGGCGATGATGGGCTCTGAACTTGCTGGCATGATATCAACGCGCCTCCGCTAGGCGCTCTTTCTGTTCCTTGGCCGCCAAGGCGTGCAAAATTTCATCGATATCTCCGTCCAGCACCGATTCTAGACGGTGTAAGGTCAGTCCCACCCGGTGGTCGGTCACTCGCCCCTGAGGGAAATTATACGTGCGGATGCGCTCGGAGCGATCGCCGGTGCCTACTTGACTCTTGCGCTGGTCGGATAATTCCTTTTCTCGTTCGCTGTCATACATGGCCTTCAGGCGAGCGCGCAGAACTCGCATGGCCTTGGCTCGATTTTTATGCTGGGATTTTTCATCCTGGCAAGACACGACGATAGCGGTCGGGATGTGGGTGATCCGCACCGCGGATTCCGTCTTGTTGACGTGTTGCCCGCCCGCGCCTCCCGAGCGCATGGTCTCCACCCTGAGGTCGTCGGGGTCGATCTCCACGTCCACCTCCTCCGCTTCCGGCAATACGGCTACGGTAACGGTGGAGGTATGGATGCGTCCGCCGGCCTCGGTGACCGGGATGCGTTGCACACGATGTACTCCGCGTTCATATTTTAAGCGGCTGAACGCGCCGTCACCCTCGACCATAAAAATCACCTCTTTGAAGCCCCCGATATCCGTCGGGTTGGAGGACAGCAGTTCAACTTTCCATCCCTGTCGTTCCGCGTAGCGGGCATACATGCGGTACAGATCGGTAGCAAACAGGGCGGCCTCCTCCCCACCTGCGCCTCCCCGGATCTCGACCAGGACGTTTTTGTCATCGTTCGGGTCGCGCGGCATTAATAGCAACACTAACTCCTCTTGCAACTTCTCTAGGGCAGCCCTAAACCCCTCCATCTCTTCGCTGGCCCAGCTCCGCATCTCGTCGTCACCCTGACGCGCCAATTCATGCAGGGTCGCGATTTCCGACCGAATCCCCAGATAATCTTGATACGTCTTGACGGCAGCCTCCCAGCGCGCCATTTCTTGCCCGATGCGCCGCATGCGTACCGGATCTTGAGTGACTTCGGGCTGTGAGATCTCCTCGCCTAGCTCGGCGTAATGCGACCGAATTTCTTCCAGTCGCTCCATTAAGCGCTCATCCATCCGACCGGCGGCCCGGATTCCGGCGCCCACGGCGAGCGGGAAGCCGCCTTCACCTCCTAACCATCTCAATCGCCCCGACGCCCATTCGCGGGCAAAATCGCGGCCCAGGGCCCTAAGCCGCGTCTACGGGTAAAATGGCCGCCACCCATTTTATCCCCAACCTATCGCCCTCAGCGATCTCCGACCCGGAGGCTCGGGGTTGCCTGAGGCTGGCCCAGAACGGCAAAAAGCAGAGCCTTCGGCTCTGCTCTCCTCTCCTATTTCAGGCCGTATCGTTTCTTGAATCGCTCCACGCGACCCCCGGTATCAACGATACGCTGCTGCCCGGTATAAAGAGGATGGCATTTGCCGCATACTTCAATTCGCAAGTTGGACTTGGTCGACCCTATCTCATACACCGCCCCGCAGGCACATGTCACCGTGGTACGCGCATAGGCGGGATGAATTCCTGCCTTCATCAAACTTCACCTTCTTTGCCGCGTGGATGCCCCTGGATTTATCCATGAGGATGAGGCGCGGCCCTTTCTCCTTATTCTTTTCCCCCGTAAGGGACCGGTTCGACACCTGGTATCTCTGCTCGCCCGCCTTCTCCCGGATTTTTTGAGTCGACGGCGCTGCTCGCAGCTGTTTAACCCCGGGCGACAGAGCCCAGAACTGGAAAAACATTCCGGCCTGTCGTGACCGAGATAACAGATGTAACCACGCACACCTCAGAGTTGGTTATCCCGCTTTTCCGTCTAGGGCTGCAGACCTAAAAAGACAGGCCTCCGTCTTTAAGGGTGGGGTCTATGACCCTGCCTTGGCAGGGCTGGCCACCTCCTGAGCACGAATACGACGTATATTGTAACAGACCGCGTACAAGAATCAAGACGGACGGACAGGGTTCTTGCCCAAGGTAACGGCAAAGTAGCTGTATGAAAACTCTGGCAATAGCCCCGGTCGATGATGTGAACAGACTGGGCGGGAACTTGCCCAGCCCTAGGGGACACGATGCCACGCACGCAAAAGACCGGCGGCCCGGTCGAAGATGGGGTCAGTGAGCCAGTGCAGACTGGGCGGTTAGCTTAAGAGGAGTATAGCCACCTTTTCGGGATGGCGCCCTAAGCGGAGGAACGCTCGCTGAATATTGGGCAAGTGGAGATGGCGGAGGATGCCTATCGCCGCGTTCCGCAGAATGGCCATGGCACGCGGTTCGTTGTCGGTCCGGACTTGAGATCGGTGCTCATCGTAGGCCATATCCCGGACGTAATGCAAGCGAGTTTCAATCCCCCAATGGACGCCCGCGAAAATAATGTATACAGGCACGACGGGTCGTGTTGTCGGAAATCGGTAATCAGCTCGGCCAGACTGCACAAACCAGGATGGCGGCAAATGGGGATTTTTTCAAAGACCAAAATAATTCCATGCTAAAGGGATCCATGTTCGTAATATAGAATACCCCCCCTATTCCACAACTTGGGGGAGATGGTAACAGTGTCCATGGGACAAATGGTACAAGATATCGAGGCCTTCGCGCATAAGGAGTTTTCTCTGCTGGGGCCGTTTTTCAATGAAAAAGTGACGCGGGTATGGGCGGGAGCGATGGCTCTGCAACTCTGCTATGCCGGCATCGCCACCGTGGTCCGCATTACCGGCTTGGCGCGCAAGACGGTTCGCGCGGGCATGGATGATGTGCAAGATCCGGCCGTGCGGCAATCCGACCGCGTGCGACGCCCCGGCGGCGGGCGTAAGTCCGTGGTCGCGGGCGATCCCACGCTCCTCGACGATTTACGCGCGCTGGTCGCCCCCGCGACGCGGGGGGATCCCGAACGCACCTTACGCTGGACCTCCAAGAGCGTGGCCAAAATCACGGCCGAATTACAAGCCCAAGACCATACCGTGACCGTGAGCGAACGCACGGTGAGCAAGTTGCTGAAAGCGGAGGGCTACAGCTTACAAAGTCTGCGCAAGGTCCACGAAGGCACAACGGATCATCCCGATCGCGACCTGCAGTTTAAATTCATCGCCGATCAAAGCGCACGCTTTCAAGAGGCCGGCGATCCGGCCATTTCCGTCGACACCAAAAAAAAGGAACTCATCGGTAACTTTCAGCTTCAGAATAAGGGGCAGCAATGGCAGCCCAAGGGTCAGCCGGAGACGGTCAATGTTTACGATTTTCCCTCCGATGCCGAAGGCAAGGCCGTACCCTACGGCGTGTACGATGTCACCGCCAACGAAGGGTTCGTCAATGTGGGGATGAGCCATGATACCGCGGAATTTTCCGTAGCGAGCATCCGTCAGTGGTGGGAGACGATGGGCCAAGCGCGGTATCCGGCGACGACCCGCCTCTATATCACCAAGCGATAGCGGGGGCAGTGACTCCGCCGGCGGCCACTTGTACAAAGCCGAATTACAGGCCTGGGCCAATGCTAGCGGTTTGGAGATCCACGTCAGTCATTACCCACCCGGCACGAGTAAGTGGGACCCCATTGAACACCGATTATTCAGCCCGATCAGCCTCAACTGGCGTGGGGAGCCGCTCCGGAGCTTCGACATTGTCGTCAACTTTATCGCCAATACGACCACCAAGACCGGGCTCCGGGTCCGCGCGGTCTTAGATACCCGTGAATACGCGACGGGGCGCAAGGTGGATAAGGCGACCTTGGCCGCACTGAACATCGAACGGAATGACTTCCATGGGAACTGGAATTACATTATCAAACCGCAGCTGACGGAGGAGAGCGCCTAGCTAGCGAATGCTCTGATATTCTCATCGATGCGTCCGATCGAGCCCTCCCGTGAGGGGTGGGTGGCCGAAGGCTACCCTATTGGCGATTTAAGCCCAATCGCCCCCCTAACCACCGGCCGATTTGTGGGCCAGAAGCCTCGATAACCTGCGAGTACCACCCACAGGGCCTGGCAGGCTTTCGCACTTGGGGAAGTTATTGTTGCGGGCCTCCCTATCGCGAAACCGTCCTGCGTCTCGCCGCTCAAGGGGAGGGGCATCAAAAGATTCACGCCGCGATTATTGAGGAAGGGTTTGGGCTCTTACGCACTTTCTGTTATGGCCCTGGCTCGGGCCTTGGCGTTGGGTATTGGATGGTATTTGGTGGATTGCACTCTCGACTCCATGGTTCTCCAGAAAAATGAAGAGATCTTACGTTCCGATCAACCCCACCTTGCAACGTCGTTGGGACAAGATGGACCAAGCTAGAATGGCGGACCCTGGCCGTATAACAAAAAGTGCGTAAGAGCCAGGGTTTGCCGGGAGTGCCAACGCCGTATACCAGTATTTGCTCAAAGTGCGGCAGGAAGACGCCTTGGCTGCGGGCGTGCTCTCCGACGATCGTCCTGCAGACGATGCGGAAGCGCGGCCGCTGCGGATTGGGCTAACCCGGATTGCTCGGGGTTCCATCTATCGGCGCCTCTTATAAGGAAGTCGCGCAAGAACGGGCGACGGTCTTGCAGGCCCGCACGGGCCTGGCCTCGGCGGAGAGTACGGTCGTCTCCGCACCCGAGACGGCGTCCGTGCCCGCCCCCTGGATCAATACGACCGCCTACGATGACGCCACTGCCGCTATCATTTTCGATACACGCTCCAAAGTGTCAAAGCCCAGCAAGGCCCTGAGCCCCGAAGCGTATGCGCGTCTGGAAGCCCTGCTGCCGAGCGTAGCTCGGCTCCGGGCATGCCTCTCCACCTTCACGACCATTCTGGATACCGGCGATGAGGCGGGGTTGGACCAATTTATTCAAACCTATCAGGACGACGCGTCGGAAACCGATTGCGGTGTTCGCCTCCGGACTGCAACAGGATCTCGATGCGGTGAAAAACTGCCTCCGCTATCCGGCCATTAGCAATGGCCCCATGGAGGGGACCAACAATAAAATCAAAATGGTCCGTCGCCGGGGGTATGGCCGCGCCGGCCTGGAATTACTCAACGCACTCTTTGCGCTGCCCTGGTATTACTATGATTTAGATCCCACTCAGGCACCTCATCCCGAGGCCGCCTAGGCAGGCTCCAATCCAATCAAACATCACCTAGACACCCCCTCCTGGGTCGACGCGAACCAGGCGTGGTAACCCACGCCATCCTTGCTTCGAAAGCTCACAGCCCCTCTTCGCTGGGGATCTATTTTCACGGAGTTGCCCCATTTTCGGGAGGCCATAACAGAAAGTGCGTAAGAGCCTCTTTTTTCCTATTGTCAGCGAGAGGAGGACTTCATCATGACACCCAATTATTCCGTAATAGGTTGCACGGCCGGCAAGCCGGCCGCTCTTCGGTATTCCGTAGAGGGGGTGATCGCGTGCTCCAGGTCAACATGCTGAGCGATGCCACCATCCGGGCCGTGCTTCAGCAGGATCTCAGCGCGTGGGATCCCACCTGGGGAGAACAGGCCGCCTGGACCAAGGAAATCGCCTGGAGCCTGACGGCCGCCATCGATCTGATGACCGCCAGCCCGACTTCCGAGCGCGCTATTCC
>JAJZXC010000251.1 GCA_021846365.1 Bacillota bacterium
ACGGTGCGCGTGCTGACCTGGGAGCTGGAAGAGCCGGCTTGGGTGGAGCGGCTGACCTTGGAACTGCTCGACGGGCAGAGCGCGCTCGTCTTGCATGCGGTGTCTGCCGGCTAGTGACCGCGTCGGCGAGCGCAGCCGGTGGTGGGATCCCCAAGCGCGAGGGGCGCTGATTGGTTTGACTCAGGCGAACCGGGCGGAGCATGGGCTGGGGTGGTGATGGAGGCGTCGCCTTTCATTTGGAGAGCGTTCGGCGACTGTTGCCGGCGGCAGGCGCAAAGCGACCGCGACGCGCTGGTGGCACCACTTCCGGCGGTAAGCTGGTTTCGCCTTTTGCCGAACTGTCAAACCGCGCAACTCTACACGTATGCCGGCGCGAGCGCCATGCTCGCCTTTCTCGGCCTGTTGGCGGGGCATCGGTATCTGCACGAAGCGGCCGGGGACCCGCGGGTCCTCGTCGTGGCCAGAGCGGTGCTGAACAAAACGGCCGGGCGATCTGCCAGCGCTATGGATATACGGAAAGAAGAACAGAGGCAATTTGCCGACAGGGCGCTTGGCCAAGTATTCGGATCCCAATCTGCCCGATCCCCTGGAACGCCAAGTGCGGGATCCCTTGCGCAAGCTTGGCCTCCACGACCGCCTGGTCGGCGCCGCCAGCCTTGGCCAGGAGGCGAGAATCGTACCCCGGGCACTGGCTCTGGTGATTGCCGCCGGGTTACGATATGCAGAGACGAGCGATCCCTCCGCCCGCGCGTTGCGGGCCAAGCTCGGTGAGGATGGGGTTGACGCCGCGGTGGAGGACGTATGTGGGCTTTCCCGGGACCAAGACTTGGCCGGC
Source organism: Bacillota bacterium (assembly GCA_021846365.1). Classification (GTDB taxonomy): domain Bacteria; phylum Bacillota; class Sulfobacillia; order Sulfobacillales; family Sulfobacillaceae; genus JAJZXC01. Next base: position 836 of record JAJZXC010000251.1, read on the forward strand.
TTGGTGAAGGCCCGGATTGGCGACGTCGACCGCTTCGCAGCCGGCGAAAGCGTGCTCTAATCGCGCGCAGATGATATCAAATCAAGCCAGGAGAAGCCAGGAGAAGCTGAAGCCACGAGAAACAGGGAAGATGGGAGAGGAAGACATTCATGCAAGAGTTATCGCCAGCCAGGCAATGGCAAGTTCGCTCGCCAGGAGAAGCGACGACGGTTGAGGTGCGCCTTGCCGAAGGGCTTTTGAGCTATCGTGTCCGGTTCGGGGACGATCCGATTAGCGATTGGTCGCCGCTCGGAATTTGGACCAGTGTGGCCGACTTCCGGAGCGACTTGGTGTTTGTGCGCGAATCTACCGCAACCATCGCGGAGACCTACTCTATGACCGCGGGCAAAACGGCCACCGCGATAAACCATGCTCGCCAACTCAAGCTCGTGTTCCGGCGTCATCGGCACGCGATGGAATTGATCGTCCGAGCCTACGACGACGGCGTGGCCTATCGCTATGCGATTGACGGCCAAGGCGACATCCGCGTGTACGGCGAGACCAGCGGATTTGCCTTGGCCGACGGGGGGGCCTGGCGATCTTGGGCACAATCCGTGGTGGCCAACTATGAGGCCTTTTACCAGCCTGGTTCGGGGCTGCTGACGGGGACCTACAACCTGCCTATCCTATTTCACCGCCCCGAGCGGGCCTGGGTGTTGCTGACCGAGGCCGCCGTCTACGGAGATTATTGCGGCTCGCACGTCAAGAGCCGTCAGGATGATGGGGCGGGTCTCCTGGAGTGGACGTTGGCCGAGGACCAAGGCAGCCCGATCGACGCTGAGCGCCCATTCCTCACGCCTTGGCGGGTGGCAATGCTGGGCCGCGACCTTTCCGATATCTTTCAGTCGAACTTAATCGAAAACCTCAACCCGGCTTCGGAACTCATGGATACGCAATGGATTCGCCCCGGTCGGGTGTATTGGTCTTGGTGGGCAGGAGAAGATCAGGACAGCTATGAAGCTCAGGTCCGCTACCTGGATTTCGCCGCCAAAATGGGCTGGGAATACTATCTATGCGATGCCGGCTGGCAAATCGAGTGGCTGGAGCGGCTCATCAGCTACGCCCGCACCAAAAACGTGGGCATTTTGGTCTGGGTCCATCATCGGGATGTGTTGACCGAGGACGACCGCGCGCACCTCCTCGACCTGTGGGCGGGACTCGGGGTGAAGGGGGTGAAGGTGGATTTCTTCGACAGCGATGCTCAGGAGAAGATTCGCGTCTATGACGCCCTCGCCCGCGCCACCGCGGAGAGGAAGTTGCTCTTAAACTATCACGGGGCCACCAAGCCGTCGGGAGAACGGCGACGCTGGCCGCACCTTTTGACCCGGGAGGGCGTATACGGCGCCGAGTACTATCGCAACCACGAGGGCCCCACGGCCCAGCACAACTGCACGCTGCCCTTCACCCGCAACGTCGTGGGGCCGATGGACTATACCCCGGTGACCTATTCCAAATCCCGGCACGCGACCACCATCACCCATCAATTGGCGCTGCCCGTAGTGTTCGAGTCGCCGTTGCAGCATTGGTCCGAGAGCGTAGAGGGCTTTCAGGCCTATGGCCAAGATGCCGTGGTCTTTATGCGGGCATGCCCGGCTACCTGGGATGAAAGTCGGCTGATTGAAGGCTATCCCGGCCAATGGGTTGTCGTCGCCCGGCGCAAGGGAGCGGCCTGGTTTATCGGCGCGATCTCGGCCGGGACTCTAGACCGGCCGGTGAGGCTCGGCTTGACGTTTTTGCCCGGCGGCCAACACCAGGCGTTAGTGTACCAAGACAGCCCGCAAGGGGATCGGGTGGTGTGCCGGCGAGACACCGTAACGCCCGATACGGTGCTTGACCTGATCCTGCCCCCGCGAGGGGGAGCGGTGGTGGTCATTGACTCGGTCTAGCCACGACGACGGCCGATCGCGTTGGCGTGGAGACTCGCCTCAGCCAACCGCCGACGGTCGGCAGGACAGGGATGGCAACAGCGCGCAGCCAAGGGTGCAGCGCAGCATTTCCGTGGTGCTGTTTGATATTCACGGGGTGTTTTTCTTGCCATCGGAGCCTCGCCTGCACGCGGTGGCAGAACGGGTCGGGGTGCGCCCAGAGGAACTCACCCGGGCCATGGGGAGCCTCTGGGTTGGGTATCGATGCGGCGAACTGAGCGAGGCGCAATTCTGGCAGACAGTGGTTGCGGGGCTGCCGTCCACATTTCACGGCACGAGTAGACGCGTTGGCCGCGCACATGGACCGCGTGGACCTGGTTGATGAGGAGTTGGTCGCCTGGGCTCGGGGGATCAGGGCCGGCCACCGGTTGGCGGCGCTGTCCAATGCGGGGGCGGACCTCGAACGGCGCTTAGACCACTTCGGTCTTGCCGACGTGTTTGAGGTGGTGCTCAATTCCCATCGCCTTGGTCTGGCCAAACCGGAGCGGGCTATCTATCAGTTGGCGATTGACCGCTTGGGGGTGCCGCCTGAGCAAATTTTGTTCGTCGACGATAAGGAGCGCAACACTGCCGTTGCCGAACAAATGGGATTTCGCACCCATACCTATCTAAGTCTTCGGGGGTTGCAAACGGCCTTGGCCCGGATCGAGAACGGCCCGGCGAGCGACTGACGGCGAGGGACACGAGGCAGAGCCGCACCGGCGGGAGGGCGTCCGATGCGGCTTATCCCTCGTGCGATGTGAAGTCATGACAAGAAGATTCGCTCAAGGCCATATATATCGTAGAGCCATCGTGCAGATTACCTAATGGTGCAGTTGGTGAGCATCGCCACGGGGAATAATACGCGTCGATATGAGTGCAGATGGCTGGCGCAAATTCCCGGCGCGGCTCGAAATCGATGGTCTAGGCACGAGACCTTTTTCGGAGTTTCCCACCCCACAGATCGGTAATGTTTTCGACCCGCGAAGCATGCAGGTGCTAAAATGGATATATGGAGGTGCGCAGATGGCGGAAGTTTTGCTCAGCCCGCTGGTTGACTTTCTCTTCAAGCGGATTTTCGGTGATGAGAAGAACACCGACATCCTGATTCACTTTCTGAACGGCGTCTT
>JAJZXC010000252.1 GCA_021846365.1 Bacillota bacterium
GCCGGAGTCACAAGAACAAGAAAATACTCGAGAAGCTGAAGGGGGCGGTGCAAGCGTGACGCGAACCATCCAATGGCGTTCCGACGTGCTCAACGCCGGTAAGTAGGCGGCGACGCTGGCGATCGTCATGGCCTATTCTCTTCAAAAAGATGCGTGACTAGGAGCAACGGCTCTGGGAAATCGGCTGTGCATCGCACGGAGTACTAGAGTAGGTGCTCACTTTACCCGCAAGGGGACGAGACAAGCGACGGTAGGAGTGAATGACCGGTTATTGGGGTATGCGTGGTCACAAGTTCCCCAGAATAAGCCCATAAGCATGGGGGTTTCTTTTTCGCTTGCAGGATAGGTGTAGCCTTGATACACTTTTGTTGGCAGGCTGGCGTAGCTCAATTGGCAGAGCAACCGATTTGTAATCGGTAGGTTGTCGGTTCAAGTCCGACCGTCAGCTCCACTGAAAAAGGGTTTGCCGACCAAGAACAGTTCAAGCGGAAGTCCGCGTTGGTTGGTCGTTACTACCAATTTACTAGACGAGTAATCGCCCCTTTCACCAAAGCTCTTAAAGAACCTCCGACAGGCAGACCCTCGTGACTCTTTTCAAATCCGACTTCACAACAATGCGAGATTCTACGGTTGGTTTGGTTGTATACCATCCGATCGAACATATTATGTTCTTGGGTTTTTGCATGCCATGAGGGATGTGCGAGAGCCTTTAGAGCGATCATTTATTATCTGTAATTGGAGGCTACATCCGCCCGCTAGCGAGGTTAAGCAGGGAAGTCTGGGTCTGCAACGGCGGTCGGCGCGCCCGATGAACTTGGCCCCCATTTGCACCGAACCTACTTCCAGGGTGAGCGAAACGCCGCAACCATGTGCGTTTTTGGCAATGTCTGCGTTCAAGTATATATTATGGTTCGGTTGCTCAAGAGAGGCTCATCTAAAAGAAGGTAGCCCTGTCGCAATTCTTGTTCGCCAATCGGAGGTCATCGTTCGCTCGGCGCGTTTGAACTTGGATTTGGACGATCTGCTGTGGAGAATTACTCCAGAAAACTGTCACCCAGCGACGGATTGGGGCTCCGCCCAAGGACAAGAGTGGGAATAATGAGCGCCGATGCAGCGTATTGTCCTCGACTGCTGGTCAAGTTCGGGCTTGAAGTCGCGCTCGAAAAGACGCGGCTACTCCCCTTCGGAGCCAAGTTCTGGCGACAGGTCGGAAAGCCACCAGCACGTTTGATTTCTTAGGTTTCATCCATGTGCTGGGGACCACCCGGAAGGGCAAGGTGGCCGTGGTCCGGCTCCCGGCGACCACAGGGCGTGCAGCGGTTTCTACCAGGTATCAAGGAGTGGTTGCGGCGGGTAACCAGCATGTCCCAATGCAGGTGCAGCAGAAGGGCCTAAGGGCGAAGCGGCGGGGATACTTCCGGTATTTTGGGTGGCACTGCGGGTCAAAACTTAAAGCGGCTCGGGACCAGGTGATTTGGTACTGGATTCGTACCTTGAGGCGGCGCAGTCAACGGCACCACGTTACGTGGGAGTGACTGCGTCGGCGCCGGTGGTTCCACCTTCCGTCTCCGCGAGTGGTTCATCCGATGATGTGAGCGAGAAGCTGGGGCGCCCGGTGCGGGAAATCCGCACGCCGGGGTTTGCGGAGGAAGGCGGCACAAGGCACGGCTGGCCCGCACGGCTTCCCTGCCACGCCAGCGGTCCTCCGGCAAAAGGATGCAGGGTCGTGGTCAGCGTGCGGTGCTCATAGTCATGAGGATTGGCTTCGCCGGGGCCGTAAATCCGGATGGTACCATGAAAGCGACGGTTCCCTTCGATCGTGTACCGCCAGGACCGTGAATGGCAATCGTGACCCGGCGGATGCGATGGTTGGCACCAAGGTGAAACTGCACCGCCGGAATTCCCTCCGAAGTCGCACATGAAGCCAGGCGGTATACCGCGCCAACGGCGCCGCCACACGGCACCACGATAAGTGGCCAACGGGCAAGCGTCCAGCCGGCTCGCTTGCTCACCCGGTACGCTTTTCCCTCCAAACACCGTCTTGCTTCCATCATACACGAGGGACATCTTGCTGCTGAGGAGAATAAACGTGGAACGACGTTGCCGTTCCTCCTGAATTTGCCAGATCATCACGTGATCTAACACGTACCCCTTAAAAAACTTTTGGCCCTAACGGGCCAACGGGCTTATATCCCCAGGCCTAAAGGCCTGGGCTTTACGCCCTGTTTTGGTAAAAGGTGAGGTAAGATCGATTTGCAACAGCCTCCTCAAAACGCCGGAAGTCCTTTTCGGTCACCTGGTAATCCCGCGGCACGAGTGTCGGTAGCGTCATGGCGCTGAATTGATCGGCTGGATGGTAGTAGGCCAAGTCGCGCCAATAGCTGGCCGGCACCCCCATCGGGGCCGCATCCAGCTCGCCCCCACCTCGGGGATTAATAAGGTCTGCCCCTGCATCGTCGCTAGCCCGCTTCGAACCTCATCGGTGGTCTCCGTAGTCGATTTGCTCCAGCATCTATCCTTCCTGTGGACGGCAGTTGGCCACCCCTAACACCGCCCTAAGCGTAGCCCCACACCCAATCCGCGATGCGGGGGATAGCTATGGCCCAACACACGTAGATGGCCGAGGGTTTAATCCCCCGAGTGCCGCACATGCTTCCCCACACCGGCGATGGTCTCCTCGCTGTCAGGTCGGTCACTGCCGCCGCGTTGGGAATACTGCCTGGTGCCATTTTCGTAGCGCAGAACGGCAATCGCGCGCGATGCCTGTCGAACCCGGTCACCCAGGAGGGTCTCGCCCGCAGGACCACCAAGGCCGGACGGGGGACGATTCCTGCCTAATCTCAGCGTGGCTTTTCTGCGGAGTTCGCGGTGGATTCCGCCGACCCATTCCCTATAGCGCGACCAACTCCCATCTAGACGGCGGGCAACTGTTAACTTCAGACGTCGTTATCGCCATTTGCGGTCCGATGCGAACCCCTACTCAACCAGGAGCAGGCGTTCTCGGTGGTCCACGATGGCAAGGATTGCATCAGGTCGACGGCCGGATTGCTCCCAAAGTTGGAACCGATGGTCTCCGTCACCCGGCCGCGGTTGGGGACGGGACGATCTGGGCGCCACGGCTCACCAACCGACCCGGGCGACCGCTAGCATGACGCGGCCAGCTCGTCGGCGATGGCCCCGAATCCCTGTGCAGACCGAGTTGCACGTTCCAACCGTCGGGTTTTCCGCCAATAGTCAACCAAATCGGAAATTTGGGGATAACAGGTGAAGATCGCGTCCACCCGCGGAGACGGGGCCTGAAAGTGACACAAGATATAGTCGGCGAGCAACGCCGCCTGCACTGGGCCGAGCCGAGAATTCGGTCCTTGAATCCGGATGGCCTTTTGTCGAATGAAGGCCGTCGTGTCGGCGAGCTCGGTGCTGCCGGCATGCGGGTCGCGGGCTGCATAGTAAAGATTTCGCACGTTAGACATGACCAGCGCCCCAAAACAGAGCGGACAGGGCTCCAAGGTGCTGTACAACGAGTAGTCGTGCGCTTGATGGATGTCTTGAGTGGGAATCTGGCTCAAGACTAGGTATTCGGCGTGCGCTAGGCGCGTCCGCGACAAGAATCGCCTGGATAGCAGGACGCCGTTTTGCCCGCGATAGAGAACGCGGCCAGACTGGTCGACCACCACCGCGCCGATGGGCCAGGAGCCCGCTTGGTAGGCCGCCCAAGCCTCGGTAAATGCCGCCTGCCAAGGCTCGGGGTAATCATCCCAGCGCAGCATGGGTGGTTCCCTCCCTTCATCGCATTTGCCGGTTGGTCGTCACTGCCGCCGACAGCCGCTATCCAGCCGAGTGCCCCGAGGATGGTTCAGGGTACTCTACCGCCGTCAAATCGCG
>JAJZXC010000253.1 GCA_021846365.1 Bacillota bacterium
TAGACGCTATATCCACGCATACCCCAAAGCAGGATGGGGATAAGCCGGAGACGGCTAGGAGCAAAACTGTGGCCTGCGAAAGAGCGAAGAATCCCAATTGAAACCGGCTTTTGCCTTGTGGGTAAGTCTGAGCAGGTTTCAAATAGCGGCTATTGGGTCTGAATTGAACCACTTCGGGAGACTGGATGTGATGGTAGCGAACGCAGGGCTCGAACACCTGGGCCCGGTAGACACCTTGACCGATGAGGAACTGGAAGAAATGGTCCGCGTCCACCTCTATGGACCCTTCCATTTGGTTCAGGCCGCACTGCCGGTCATGCGATCACAATCTGCGGGGACTTTGGTCTATGTGCCCTCTCCCATGGCCCGCTTGGGGTTTGCCTGGTCGACCGGGTACTGCCACTAAAGCCGCCGGAGAGGTCTTGACGCACACGCTAGACCGGGAACTGGACCGCACAATCAAAACCATGGTGTATATCCCGGCCCTACCCTCACCACCGGCGGCAGCCATATCAGCAGCAGCCGGATGCCGGCCTGGCACAGTACCGGTAGAAAGCAGTCCCCGGAGCAGACGGCGGTCCAGGTGTTGGACAGTGTGACTCGTCGTCGGAGTTCGGTGGTGCTGAGTCGACCGATTGGAGTCTTCATGCGGTTGCAGGCGTGGGCCCCAGGCCTGGCCAATGCGATGATCAAACGGATTCGCGCCCATGCGGTGGAGGCCTGGACGGTCGGCTCCTCCTGATGTCGGCCAGCTTGGTCGCCCTCAGACGGATCGACGGCAGTAACACCACAACCCGCGCGTCTCGGCCAGCTAATTGGCGCCCGTCGCGATGTCCCGCCACTAATCGCAAGGACTGGCCGGTGAGGGAGCGGCGGCGCAGCCGGCAGGTCGAACGACGACGGATGCCGGCAACACTAAAAATCAACCCCTTCAGGCAAAACACGGTAGCGGGCGGCGCCCCTGCGACTACGGCCATCATTGGGCCGACGAGCGCGGCGAATGACGGCGCCGCATACGTCTACTTCAGCACCGAGGACATGGACGCATTCCATATGCCGAGAGCGAGCGGTCAAGTTGGGTACCAACAATATTTGGCCGCTTCACCAGGCCAGTCATCGGTTACCGAAAGCAAGAACGGCTGACCTGGTGATGTCAGCTGGTTTCTTCGGGCGCATAACGACCGCCCGCTGTGCTATGATCAAAGAAAACCGGGGAGCGCTCCTGAAGATGAACCTCCAAGCCTCTTTGACCTTGATGGCACTCTCTTAGATCGTGACGATACGGTCAGGCACATTGCTGCTGACCAATACCAGCGACTCATCGCATCCCTTCCTGGGGCGCCTCCTTGCCGAACGTGGATAGACCAATGGCTCGTGATGGATACACCCCAAGATCGGAAATATATGCCACGTTGCTGGCAGAATGGGATCTAGCTGGCATGTCACCGGATACGCTCAATGACGACTTCCGCTCGGGGCTTGCCAAATACGCAGTAGCATACCCCGGACTGGTCCCCATGCTGAAGGCGCTGCGGCATCAGGGACTTCGTCCCGGTTTGATCACGAACAGCCTGCGTACGTCACAAGCCCCAAAAGTCGAGGCCTTGGCGCTTGAGCAGTACCTTGACGCGATCTTGATATCTGAAGTAGAAGGAGTCCGCAAGCCCGACCCGGAGATCTTTCGCCGTGCGCTCATGAGAGTCGGGGCTACTCCCCCGTACGCCATGTTCGTCGGCGACCATCCGGTTTTCGACGTCGCCGACGCCGGCGCCAAGTCGTTTGGGCTCAAAACGATGTGGAAGCGCAACGATGCTTGGCCGGCTCCTGATGCCCCGACGCAATCATCGATGAGTTGGCGGAACTTGAGGATGCGCTCGGAAAGATCGCTCAGCAGATTCCCCCTCGCCAGAATTCGAGGATCGTCTAAATCAAGTCGCCCAAAGCAATGGCAAGTCATCACGCGTGGGTTGAGAAACAGATTCTACCGTTGGATCGTCAGGGGTCGGAAGCGCATTTCACGCGGAAGGTCAGCCCGGAGGTTGAAACTGCTTGCCAAAATGCTAGGAGAAAGCCAAATTGCATCCTATTATTGCAATGTTAGTTCCTGCGACCACCACGTTGTGAAAGGAGTCGCGGGAAATCATTGAGAGAGCCTACATTATTGTAGGTTTTCGGGGCAGGAAGTGACTCATGGGTGAAAAGATGCACGTCGACGAATTGGGGATTGATGAGGCGTTGGTGCGTCGACTGCTGAGCTCACAGTTCCCGCAGTGGGCCGGGCTGCCGCTACGGCGAATTGAGCCAGTTGGTACGGTAAACGCCATCTTCCGACCGGGCGATGCATTGTCCATCCGCATCGCACGTCGTGCGGGGCGGACGAAGCCCGGTGGGAACGAGTTCACATGGCTGCCCAAGCTCGCACCAAGGCTCGCGCTGCAAATCCCGGTACCGGTCGCTCACGGGTTCCCGAATAGCGACTATCCGTGGTGTTGGGACGTCCACACGTAGGTCGAGGGCGATACGGTGCCTATCGAGGCGATCGACCCGATTCAGGCAGCACGAGATCTGGCGGGGTTTGTCCGAGCGCTGCAACGCGTCAATTCATCGGGTGGGCCGCTAGGACGTGGCATTCCTCTGGCCGAACGAGACCGAGAATTCCGGTACTGGCTGCTATAGAACGTCTCCACATCCTGTGCCGCCCGTTGCACCAAGGCCTCGATTTGCCGCTTGCCGACGATCTGCCCCGTGGTGCGGGCAATGGCCTCCACGCTGGTATCATAAGAGCCCTGCACCGCTTCGATCGCGGCCAACTGGCGCAATCCGTGGGAGTATTGTTCGACGGGGAGATTTAAGGCGGCGTCCGCCGGGTAGAGATTCGTCGTCCCCGGGTGGCGGTAGGCCAGGCGGCCCACGTTCACATCGCCAAAAATCGTGGTCAACGTGCGGATTTGATGGCGTTCAACCGTCGTGTGCGGCACCCCGTCTGCATCCACGACATCGGTGCGCCGCGGTTCCTCGTAGGCGCGTACCGCCAGATGGTCTTCCACGGCTTGGCGCAGCAAATCACGGCCATACGCGTCGACCTGGGTTTCTAACTCGGCATGCGTGAGCGTGCGCGCTTCGTCGCTTTCTAGGAACCCCACCAACTTGTCAAACTTCTGAACGGAGCGTTCAAAGCCTACGCGTGCGGGGGAATCGGTGGTCGGCGTCATCGCAAGGATCCTCCTTCCGGGGAGGGGGCCGCGTCGGTGCGGCGCCCGTCGGTCAACACCGCGCGAAACCGCGGATCGAGCGGATACACCCAAATGTCGCGGATCGGTTGCGGCGCCGCGGCATGCGCCGCCAGCCGCCCCCGTCCCGTACTCTGGCCGATACGTTGCCAGTTCGCGGCGGCATAGGCCGTGCCGGCGAAGCGTTCGTGCTCCACAAAGGTTTCGAGGAGCACCGGTCGATACCCATAACGCTGCTCCCAGTCGTGCGGCAAGCGGCGGGCGACGTCCGCCAGAAAGCTCGAGGCCAACCCGCGCACCTGGACCCACGGCAGCACCAAAAAGCGGCGATTTTCGACCACCTGATGCAAATGGGCCGTGCGTTCCGCGGCGGTCCAGCCGATGAAGTGGTCCCGGGCGGCCAGCTTCAGCGCCGCAGAGCCAAAGCCTAAGGCGGCCAAGATGCGGTCGCCAGCGATCGCCAGATAGCGCAGTTGGGTACCGGCCATGTGGGCACTGTGCAGCGGATGATACCGCCGCATCAATTCATTCAATACCTTGGTGTGGGCGCTCCGCGACGGGACCAAGATCCACACGAGTTGCGGAAAGTCTCCCCGCGATCCCGCCACCGGCGCTTGCGGCGCGGAGGCATCCGTCCAGTCTCGCGGAC
>JAJZXC010000254.1 GCA_021846365.1 Bacillota bacterium
AAACTTTTGGCCCTAACGGGCCAACGGGCTGATATCCCCAAGCGTGAACGCCGGGGCTTTACGCCCGATTTTGGTAATGTTGGTTAAGGTTCTGTCCATTCGCTAAGCGCCGCGACCCGAATAGTTTTCCGTTGGGGGTACAGGCTAGGATACGTGGTCGTCGAGTCAGGAGCGGTTGCCTCCGGCTGACCGTCGATCGCTTCCCATCTCAAAGCAGGTGGTTGAAGGAGGTAAGTACCTCGATGACAGCAAAGTACCAATTGGCGACTATAGTTTTCGCCGTCGTGGGCCTTCTGGGCACGGCCTCGCCCGCGTTAGCCACACCCGTACCAGGGACAAGCCGGAAGGTTAACTCCCACCTGGGGGCCAGAACGTATCCCCTACGGCATCCCTATGCGGGGCGGGTCGTCGCCGTGGATGCCAAAAGCATTACCCTCCGCTATCCGGCGGGCGCCGAGGCCCCTACCACCCGGATCTCCCTTCACGGTGCCTATTTCCGGGTTGGATTCTATCCCGTGGCGCGGCCAATTCTCCGGCTGCACCAGCACGTTGCCGTGCTGGGCGCGCAATCCCTGCATCCCATTATTATGCTGTTGCCCGCAGCGCACGGCACGCTCACCCGGCAAACCCAAGGTTGGGCGCTTGCCACCCGGCATCAAACACTTTCCCTGACCCTCACGCGCCCTGCGCTGCTGGGAGGTGCCCGTCTTCAGTCGGGGGAAGCGGTGGAGGTATTCGGTCGGCGATCGACCGACGCTATTCAGACCGACTATATCGCTGCCAGACCGCATCTTGAGCGCGCCCTGGTAACCGGGGTAAAGGATGGACAGGTCGGTTTGCGGTTGGCTAATGGAACCGAGGCAACCTTCCCCTTCGTCAGCTTGCCCCCCGAATTGTCCGAACATCTTACCCAATTGGCCCCGAACACGCCCGTGCTAACCGTCCTTTCACCAGAGGGCACCGTGTTAGGCGTGCTTCCCTTCAAGGCCTTCTGGCACGATCCCGGTGAGAGCCATAGCCCTCGGCGGCCGAGCGATTGACCGGCAGCGGATCGGTGAGATTGTTCTCTGAACCAACCCCCGGTCCCGTGACAGCTGAAGGAATTGGGGCAACAATCACCGACCAAGGCAGGCTCAGATGAGAGTGCGGGAACAGTCCAGACCGACACGAGGTCTTAAGTCGGATTAGAGAACGCCGCTGGACTGCACCCGCCCGAGGTCGGACTGGGTAGCAAACTTAGCTTCTTGGGTGAGGTGGTTTCCAATAGCTCAACTGTGGGGGATGCTACGGCACCGGAAAACCATCTTGGCGTGCGTTGTTGAGTACGCAAGAGACTGCCGCATCACCGTCTTGCTTCCGTTCCCGGAAAGCCAGGTCGTAGTGCTGGGGGCGCTGACAGGCGCACTCAACGTCTACCCGTTTTTGGACCTGCCCCGCCATTTGCGTCATTTGGGACTCGATCAGCGGACGGCCGCCACCTATACCGACGGACTCATAGCGGGATGGTGCGTATTATGCATTGACGGTCCCCGTGCCGAATCCCCAGCGGGCGAAGATCCGCCGTATCCGCTACGGCATTGGACCATGGTCCCCGCTTCCGGCCAGCCGTCGCTGCAGGCGAGGTTTGACCCCTGAAAGCTCAGGGAGCGGCTTTCGCCTCCTGGCTAGATGGCTAGGATGGCTGCCAACTGGGCAAGCTCAAGATCAGGGCCCTTGTTGGTGTTTACCGCAATGTCCAATGAGGTCGTGGTGAGTTCACCACGTTGTCTGCCAACCATCACCCCCGACCGACCGTCAGTCAACAGCTGTACGGCAAACGTTCCCAGTTGGGACGCCAAGATCCGGTCAAAGGCCGTGGGTGGGCCGCCGCGCTGAGTGTGGCCGAGCACGGAAAGTCGGACCTCATATCCCGTTTTACTCTTGATGAAGTTGGCGACTTCCTCTCCTTTGGCCGCGCCTTCGGCGACCACGATCAAGCTGTGGCGTTTTCCGCGCGCCCGCGAGTGTTTCAGTCTGGTCAACATGGCTTCATAATTCACCGGCACCTCGGGGATGAGAATCGTCTCCGCACCCCCGGCCACCCCCGACGCCACCGCGATCGCTCCGCTGGTGTGGCCCATCACCTCGATGACGAAAACGCGCTCATGGCTGCTGGCGGTGTCACGAATTTGGTCCATAGAGCGGGTGACATTGTTGATAGCCGTATCAAAGCCGATCGCATAGTCGGTTCCAAAAATATCGTTGTCGATGCTGCCTGGGATCCCAATCACGGGTACGCCCAGACCATGCAGCGCAAGCGCTCCCCGCAAGGAACCGTCACCGCCAACCACAATCAAGCCATCAATTCCCCAATCGCACAGCCGGTCGCGGCCCATCTCCTGCCCGTCCTCGTTGAGAAACGGCAAGCATCGCGCCGTCCGCAAGAACGTACCTCCCGTCTTAATCAGATCAGCCACCGAGCCAAGCCCAAGCCGTCGGCGATGACCTTCGATTAATCCCAAATACCCCCGCACGATCCCCCAAACCTCATGATGCATATAGATTGACTGCCGGACGATTGCACGAATACAGGCATTCATTCCGGGTGCATCTCCGCCAGACGTTAAGACTGCAAACTGCAAAGTTGTCCCCCCGATGCTATCGCAACGCTATCAACATCCACAACCACGCTATCAATTCGATCAATTCTATCGCATCTTGTCGGCGCGGCGAATGGGTCGGCCAGTACTTTTCTCTGGACATATGGTACACAGTCGCGCCCGCGCCGACAACGAACAGGCTCGCCCCGATTCGCGACCATGGTGTCCAAAAGAATGCCAACTCCCCGCTGGCGGCCACCAATCGCCAGTACAACACCGCCCATCGGCTATTCGTCGTCCAAAGACTTCCGCCCGCCACCACGAAAGCCACCAAAGAGAAGAAGCGGCCCATGGTCGTGATCCCCATCACTCCTCCCTCCCGCTGGTAACCTATGGCGGAAGGGAGACAATTGCCCCTTTACGTCGGGTGACGGTGGGAGCCTAACCAACGCACGCGCAGCATGGTCAGCACTCCCACGCTGCTCGCTCCCACCAAGAGTGCCGCGAGCGAGCCGGCGACCAGCACTGAACTCATATGCAACGCGTCCATCAGACTCCGCGTGGTCGCCCCGCCGACCACAAAATCCCGGCTGGCAAAAACGGGCAGAGCCACGCCTCCCCAAAGCGCCTCGACCGGCCGAAACAGCACGACGGTCAAGATGCCCGCATACACCGCGTGCAGAAAGCGAGCCAAGAAATACGGCTTCATGGAAACGTCCGTGTCGGCGAGAACCGACGCTACCTGACCGTGGACCGCCAAGCCCGACCAGGCAATAATACCCGAAACCACCACCATCTGGTCCATCAATGGAGCGTTGGCCTTGGCCGCCGCTGCCGTGCCCAGGTCGATTTCAAAAATCCCTTTCACGGTCGCCGGCACCAACTGGGATGACAGTCCGAGGGTATGAAAGGCTGCGGCCAAGGGGAGTTCCAGGCCCGCCAGGATTTCCGTCCGGCTCAGGACCTGTAGCACCACGGCAAACAGGACAATAAAGCTCATGATCATAAATAGGGTGGCGATGGATTCGGAAATCGCTTCATTCAGCACCCGGCCCATCGAACGTCCATCTTCCAGTCGAGCTCGAATCATCGCTTCGGTGGCACGGTGAAAGATTCCGCGCACGACTACTCCCTGCCTGTCACGCGGGCGCTCACGCCGACTGCCGTAAAATCGGTAAGTAAGACCGACCAGCAGCGCACCTGCATAGTGCGCGGTGGCGATGACCGCCCCTAACGCGGGTTGACCAAACATGCCAACGGCCACGGCTCCGAAAATAAACAGTGGATC
>JAJZXC010000033.1 GCA_021846365.1 Bacillota bacterium
TCAACCACACGCCGATAAGAGGACACACCCAAACTCCTCTCCCCGCTGCGGAGGGAGAAAAAGGTCAGGCGAACAGCCGTTGTCGATCTGTGTCTACGTTTTTAGGCAACTGCTGACACCACGGCACAGTACCCGGAATTAACCGAATGGCGAGTCGCGGCTGAGCGCAGTATTGATCGACCTCGCCCAATATATACTGCTCACGGGTGAAAAACTGTTAACATAGAGATGCTGGCATGGCTCAAACTACTCAAACAGCCGAAAACCAGCGGAGATCTCCATGTTGATCACAACACACATATGTATGTTAAGAAAATTTGACCAGCGAGCAGTATAGATACCGGCGCTCAGTGGGGACGAGCTCGCTGCTGCCGGACCACCAGCTGTGGGCGGGGGAGATCTATTGCCAGGCGGCCAGGTGCTTTTCGGCAATCGAGCCGCTACCTCGCAGATCATCGCGACCGCCAGGCCACAGGAGTGCCAGGTTCCAGCCCCTTGCGGAGAAATCAGGGATACGCTCCAACTGGTGCGCGTGAATGTGCGCTGAAAGGCGCTTAAGAGTTGATAGCAGACGATGAGTTCCGAGCCCATGGTTCCTCTCCCCCTGGGCAGAACACCATATGCCAGGAGGAACTGTTCGCGAACAGTTCTTAGGAAAGGAGGATGCCGCCGGCGATTGCCGGGACGATAACCATGGCCGCCTTCAAATATCGCCGTGGCAACCGCCGAGTGAATTTGGCCCCCAGGTACGACCCCATGGCGGTGCCGCCGACGACTTCGACCAGCAGCCGAAGGTCCAGGAATCCGGCTTGATCATAGCCAATGGCTCCAGCCAGGGCGGTAGGAATAATGACCAACATCGTCGTCCCCGCGGCCTGGCGTTCGGGCAGGCCGAGCACCGCTAACAACCCTAGTTGAATGAACGGTGCCGCCCCAATTCCGAACATCCCCGAGAGTCCGCCCACACCCAGACCAATCAGGGCGGAATAGACGCCCCGTCGCCATTTGGGACGCTCCGGTGTAGCTTCCTCCGTCCGCTGGACCAAGCGCAGGCGGACCAACAACAGCGCGGCGGCCAAAAACAGAATGGCTGCCGTCAACACGCGAAGCTCGGCGGTGGGAAGCCGTACGGCGAGTCGGGAGGTTATCAGCGCGCCGACGGCGCCGAGGCAACCCATCACCAGGCCGATGCCCGCCTTGACGTTTCTTTCACGCAGGTGACTGACGGCTCCTGCCGAGGTCGTCAGCACCATCGCCGCCAAGGCAGTTCCTGAAGCGAGATGGATGGAGAATCCGAACACCGTGGTCAAGATGGAGACCACAAATCCGGATCCGCCGGCGCCGATAAATCCCACCACGAGGCCGAGCGCAAACATGGTGATGACGATGGCGGCCATACTGGGTTCCTCGCTTTCGTTGGCGGTCAGTGCTCGCGTTGTACAAAAAGTGGCGAGACGCCGGGGCGTATGTTGATAGATACCGAGGCCAAAATATGTGCCAAGTCGGCGCTGCCTCGAGTTGACATCGGCGCAACGCGTCCCTGGTCGGGGGAGTTTCCCCACCGAGGATAGCATGATAACCTTAGAAGGACAAGGGTCGGGCAAGGCGAGCTCCATGCCCGTCATAGAGTAGCAAGCATTGCCTTGGAGGAGGTGTGCCGGGTTGCCGATAAAGATACCGGATACGTTGCCAGCCCGAGAGATCTTGGAGAGCGAAAATATATTTGTTATGACCGAACAGCGTGCCTTTCACCAAGACATTCGGCCCTTGCACATCGTGATTTTGAATTTGATGCCGATTAAGGAAACGGCTGAAACCCAAATCCTGCGCCTTTTAGGCAACACTCCGCTCCAGGTCGACATCGTGTTCTTGCGAATGAAGACCCACGAATCCAAGAACACGTCAAGCCAACACTTGACCGCGTTCTATCAAACCGTGGAGGAGATTGCGGGCCGCTATTTCGATGGCATGGTGATCACTGGGGCGCCGATCGAACATTTGCCCTTCGAGGCCATCGGATACTGGCGAGAGTTTAAGGAGATCATGGACTGGCGACGGACGCACGTGACGTCTACTTTGTACGTTTGTTGGGCTGCACTGGCGGGGTTGTACCACCATTTTGGCGTGCCCAAATACGTGGTCAAGGACAAGATATTTGGCGTGTTTTCGCATCGAATTGAGGCGAATGTCAAGCTCGTGCGGGGATTTGACGACCGTTTCTGGGCTCCTCATTCACGCTATGCTGGAGTCCATAGTGAAGATTTAGCCCGTGTGCCAGAACTCGACCTAGTCGCCTCGTCGGAAACCGCGGGCGTTTACCTGGTAGCTACCCGCGATGGCCGCCAAATCTTTGTCACCGGTCACCCCGAATATGACCTCTACTCGTTGGCGGAGGAATATCGTCGAGACTGCGAACGCGGTCTAGACACCAGGCTGCCGCAGAATTACTTTCCGGCAGACGAGCCTACGGGATCCCCGCGGCAGACCTGGCGCGCCCATGCCCATCTGCTGTTTGCCAACTGGTTGAACTATTACGTTTATCAGGAAACACCCTTCGACTTGGCGCACGGCCTCGGATTTCCGGCCGAAAGCCGGCTGACCGGGAGCACGTGAGCCGAGCCCGCTCCGGCGGACGGCGGCCCCGCGCAGAGAAGATCGAAAAGGGCAGGCCAGGGTTGTCACTTTGATCGTCGAAGTCGACCTCAATAAGCGAAAAATCACCGTACGCCTAGTAAGTTTGGGTAATCTGGCGATATTGCGCGTATGAGCCACGAGACCAAGTATCTTCCACGCGGAGAATAATTTGACTCCGAGAAGGGTTCTAGGTACACTCGCTAATGGAACGGTTAGCACTCACTAAGCACGACTGCTAACACAACGACTCCAAGAAAGGGGTGCGAGGAGCATGGAAATGCGTCCATTGGCCGACCATGTAGTGGTGGAAGTGGTCAACCAAGAGACCACCGTGGGCGGGATTGTTCTACCCGAGACGGCCAAAGATCAGTTGCAAAAGGGGCGAGTGGTGGCCGTAGGTAGCGGTCATCTGCTGGAAAACGGTACCCGGGCTCCGCTGGAAGTGACGGCGGGAGATGTGGTGTTGTTTGAAGCGTCACCGGCAACTAAGGTTCGGGTCGAAGAACGCGACTATCTATTGTTGCGTGAGTCCGACATCCGCGCGGTGCTGGCCGGAACTCCGGTCCTGGCTTAAGCACCCAAGACTGGCAATAAAAGGAGAGGAAGGCGAACGATGGCAAAGCAGATGGTCTACGATGAAGAGGCTCGCCGCGCATTGGAGCGGGGAGTCGACAAGCTGTCGAATGCAGTGAAGATCACCCTAGGGCCCAAAGGGCGTAACGTCGTCCTGGAAAAGAAGTTTGGCGCTCCTCTGATCACCAATGACGGGGTAACTATCGCGCGCGAGATTGAACTGGAGGACCCGTTTGAGTCAATGGGTGCGCAACTGGTTAAGGAAGTTGCCACCAAGACTCAAGACGTCGCCGGGGATGGAACCACCACCGCCACGCTGCTGGCTCAAGCGATGATTAAGGAAGGGCTTAAGAATGTTACCGCCGGCGCTAATCCCATGGTCATCAAGCGGGGGATTGAGCGGGCCGTCAAGGTAGCCGTCGAAGCCATCAAAGAGATCGCGAAGCCGATTGAGGGCAAGGCAGCCATAACCCAGGTGGCCGCCATTTCGGCCAACGATGAGGAGATTGGAAAACTCATCGCCGAGGCCATGGAGAAGGTTGGTGCCGACGGTGTCATCACCGTCGAAGAGTCCAAGACCATGGGTACCACCTTGGAGACGGTGGAAGGCATGCAGTTCGACCGCGGGTACGTTTCTCCCTATATGGTGACCGACACGGAAAAGATGGAAGCCGCGCTCAGTGACCCCTACATCCTGATTACTGACCGCAAGATCTCCGCCATTCAAGACCTGTTGCCCGTACTAGAGAAGATTGTGCAGCGGGGCAAGCCGTTGCTGATTGTTGCCGAGGACGTCGAGGGAGAGGCGCTGGCCACCTTGGTCGTCAACAAACTGCGGGGAACCCTGACGGCGGTGGCCGTGAAGGCACCGGGTTTTGGCGATCGTCGTAAGGCAATGTTGGAGGACATAGCGGTCTTGACCGGTGGCCAGGTGATTTCGGAAGACATCGGCCTCAAATTGGAAAACGTGACCCCGGAAATGCTGGGCCAGGCCCGCCAGGTCAAGGTGGCCAAAGAAGAAACCACCTTGGTTGAGGGACGTGGGTCGGAAACCGAGATTAAGAAGAGGATTCAGGTTATCCGCACCCAGATCGAGGACACCACCTCCGACTACGACAAGGAAAAACTCCAGGAACGGCTGGCGAAACTGGCTGGCGGCGTGGCCGTGATCCAGGTTGGGGCAGCCACCGAAGTGGAGCTCAAGGAAAAGAAGCTGCGGATTGAGGATGCGCTGTCCGCAACTCGGGCGGCCGTGGAGGAAGGTATCGTGCCGGGCGGCGGCACGGCGTTTATTCGCGCCATCCCAGTCATCGACCGCCTGCAGTCTGAGGGTGACGAACGGATCGGGATTAACATCGTGCGGCGCGCGCTGGA
Source organism: Bacillota bacterium (assembly GCA_021846365.1). GTDB lineage: Bacteria > Bacillota > Sulfobacillia > Sulfobacillales > Sulfobacillaceae > JAJZXC01. Next base: position 4,582 of record JAJZXC010000033.1, read on the forward strand.
AGAGCCTGTTCGGCAAATCGCCGACAACGCGGGAATTGAAGGGTCGATCGTGGTCGACCAAGTCAAGCGGCAATCCGGGAACATGGGCTATGACGCCACCGCCATGCAGATAGTTGACATGGTGGAGGCCGGGATCGTGGATCCCGCCAAGGTTGCCCGCTCGACCGTGCAAAACTCGGCTTCGATTGCGGCTATGCTGTTGACTACGGAAGCGCTGGTGGCCGACAAGCCGGAGAAGAAAGATTCAGCAGTTGGCGGTGCCCCCGGCATGGGCGGCGGCATGGGCGACATGATGATGTAAGGTTGGCCCATTTCCAGCCAAAGGCCCCGGCCCTGTGCCGGGGCCTTTGGTTTTGCCGCGGGGGTCAATCGCTGCCGTGGCCCGCGATGTAAAAACCTGCGGGAGCGGCGGTTGACCGGCCCGCAGCGGCTATTTTCTAGTCCGGGCCCGGTTGCGGCAATTGGCGTCTACTTCCGTGCATCGTTGAAGATTCACTCGTGCAAAAGTTTTGAAGGGTTTGGTTTGATTGCCGCAGAAACGGGAATGCTGAGGAAGGTTAAGGCAGAAAAAGCCAGGAGTACGTTAAGGAGGGAATCGTGTGGAAGTTACACTGAGCCAAGTGATGGATTTGGTGCCCGAAATGGCCCAAATGCTGCGAGAGGATATCCGTTCGGGAAGGCTTCCGGCCGAGCGCAAGAAGGGGATGGCGGGCAGGCCGTATGTGATTGCGGCGGAGGTGTTGGCGCAATCCGACCGCGAACTGTACCGGCAATTGGCCAAACGCTTGGAACAGTCGCTGAGTCCCGGCGTACGCAGCCGGCGGCGGACAGAGTCGGAACGTTGGACCGGAATTGACCTGCGTTCGGAATCCAGCGAGGCGTGGTATCCGCTAATCCGGGTGCTGGAGTCGCAACATCAAATGATGCGGGAAATGGTGGAACTGTTGAGCCAGGAAATGGCCAAGCGCAACGACCGGCTTGACCACCAAAGCGACGAGATTCAGCAACTGTCATTCAAATTGGGTCAGGCCCACCAGGAAGTCGGCCGCCTGGAGCGGCAGATAGCCGGCAACGCCTCTCTGGCCCGCGCCGAATAAGGCACGGCAGGGACCCGGCATATCCAACCGGACTATTCGCTGCACAAGACCGGCGCGATGGGCCTTAATGAATTGGGTGAACACTGCCATCGCAACCAGATCCGGTCATTTGTCGAGGCCGGTGCGCAGGAAATCTTCTCGCCGAGGCCGGCCGGGCCAGCCCGACGGCGGGCAGGCCCTGAGGACAGACCAGATAGCCAAGGATAAGACAAACGTCCTTGGCTATTTTGTTAGGGGATAAAATTCGTTAAGATAGGGTCAGTCAAGCGGGTGGGAGTCGGACCGCTGCCGACGGGGTTGGGCCGACTCTCGGCGAAGGCAAGGTTGAAAGGGGTGGATCATCGCATGCCTTTCCCTCCGGGGGAGAACAGACGGCTCTGCGCCAACGACGCGGATATTCGGGTACACGGCCCGTCCGGGGAGACGGCGGCGCTGAGCGCCGCCGTATACGGATGGACCCACCGCCGTGCGCTAAAAACTTAAGACGGGCGGCTTCTCTGCTCGCCATGGGGCAGGGTTCGCCGCTGGCAATTATGGAGGAGACATGAAGGCCCATCGGGAATCACAATTTCATACCATCGGCGAGGTAAAGGCAGCGACCGGCCTGACCGAACGCCGGATTCGCTATTACGAGACGCTACAGTTGTTGTCTCCGCAACGCACCCCGGGCAACCAGCGACTGTACAGCGATCAGGACATCGAGCGCTTAAAGGCGATCAAGCAGTTGTTGGATGGCGGACAGTCGCTAAAACGCGTGCGCGAGACGCTGAAGGAGCTGGACGCGCTGGCCCGGCGGGACGGCGGCTACGAACTGGAACGCGATGCGGACAGCTACTTCGAAGGCAAGCGGATTGCGCGTGGCGACGCACACAAGCATGTTCCCTTCCCTATGAAAGATCGCCAGGCGGCGTTGCGTCGGATTCTTCGGGAGCACGCCTATGAAGAGGAGGACGACTGACGTGCACGAACGCCCCGGAGAATCGGTTGAGGTGTTGGTGTCGGCAGCGGCAATCCAAGCCCGAGTGGCTGAACTGGGACAACAGATCAGTCAGGACTTTGGCGGAAAGCCGCTGCTTTTGGTAGGCATCCTACGCGGCGCCTTTGTCTTTTTGGCCGATCTGATTCGCGCCATCGATATTCCGCTGGCCGTGGATTTCATGGCGATTTCGTCATACGGAGCCTCGACCCGGTCCTCGGGCGTGGTGCGCATTCTCAAGGATCTCGACGAGCAGGTGCATGATAAACATCTGATAGTGGTTGAAGACATCGTGGATACGGGCTTGACGCTGAACTATATTTACCACCAACTCGCCAACCGGGGCGCCGCCAGTGTGGCCATCTGCACACTGTTGGACAAATCAGCCCGCCGGCTGGTGGAGGTGCGCCTTAACTATGTGGGTTTTCACATTCCCGACCAATTCGTGGTCGGCTATGGGCTGGACTTCGACGAATGTTACCGCAACCTGCCTGACGTCTGCCGGTTGACGCGGGGAGAGGAGGCTTAAGATGGCTCCGGTGCTGGTGCTTGACTTCGGCGCCCAGTACAATCAACTGATCGCGCGCCGGATCCGGGAGGCCGAGGTGTTTTGTGAAGTTATCCCCTACGACACGCCGGCGGCCGAAATTGAAGCCAAAGCCCCACGGGCACTGATCTTTTCCGGGGGTCCGGCGAGCGTGCTGACTCCCTCCGCGCCGCTCCCCGACCCGGCCATCTTTGACCTTAAGCTTCCCATGTTGGGCATTTGCTACGGCATGCAGGTGATGGCACACATGTTGGGCGGGCGAGTCAGCGGCGACGATCGGGGAGAATATGGAAAGTGCAGCCTCACCCGGGTTACCGACGCGCCTTTGTTGGCCGGTTTCGAAAGTCCGATCACGGTGTGGATGAGCCATGGTGACCGCGTCGAGGTGGCCCCCCCGGGGTTTTCGGTCTTGGCCCGCACGGCGACGACGCCGGTCGCCGCCATGGGCGACCCGACCACGAACCGGTGGGGGGTTCAGTTTCATCCCGAAGTTTCCCATACGCCTCGGGGACGTGAGGTGTTGGCCAACTTCCTGTTTCGCCTGGCCAATCTGAGTGCCGGCTGGAAAGCTCGGGATATCATTGCCGAAGCCGTCAACGCGGTCCGTGCCGCCGTTCCCCGGGGAAGGGCGTTGGTGGCCTTGTCGGGCGGCGTAGACTCGGCGGTAGCCGCCAAGTTGGCTGAGATGGCGCTCGGCGATCGCCTGCAAGCGGTGCTGGTCGATAATGGGCTGTTGCGGGCGGACGAAGTGGAAGGCATCCGAGCCGCCTTTCCTGCCCTTGATCTGCTGGTCGTGGACGCCCGCGCGGAATTTCTCGCTGCGCTCTGCGGGGTGGTCGACCCCGAGCACAAGCGCAAGGTCATCGGCCACGAGTTCATCGCGGCCTTTGACCGCGTCCGCGAGGGCTTGGGTCTGGCTTCGGTTTTGATCCAAGGCACCGTGTATCCCGACGTGATTGAATCGGGAAGCCGAAGTGCGGGAATCATTAAGTCCCACCATAACGTCGGCGGTCTCCCGCCAGGAATGCAGATGCGGGTGGTGGAACCCTTGCGCTGGCTGTTTAAAGACGAGGTGCGGCGCATCGGCGCAGAGCTGGGCCTGCCCGCCGCAGTGGTGTGGCGTCAGCCGTTTCCCGGGCCAGGACTGGCGGTGCGGATTGTGGGCGAGGTGACGGCAGAGCGCTTGGCCATGGTCCGCGCCGCCGACGCCATCGTTCGCCAGGAAGTGTCCCGGGTGGATCCCGATCACCGGATTTGGCAGGCTTTTGCGGTCCTCTTGGCCCTAAATTCGGTGGGAGTGATGGGAGATCGGCGCACGTACGCACATCCGCTGGTGGTGCGTGTGGTGCACAGTGAAGACGGAATGACGGCAGACTGGGCGCGGCTGCCCGAGTCCACCCTGGAACGCATCAGTCAGCGGGTGGTTACCGAAGTGGCCGGGATCAACCGGGTCGTCTACGATATTACCTCCAAACCGCCGGCGACGATTGAGTGGGAATAGACCTGGGGGCGCAGCGACCGGCCACGGCTAAGCGGCTTGGCTGTGGGGCAAGCTCGGACCAGGGAGTCATGGAGAGAGAACGGCAATTGACCAGACCCGAATGTTTAATTTATAGTGGAACTATAACGTTCGGAAAAGGGGATGCCGGGTGATTGGCCGTTATGCTCGCCCGACCATGCAAAAGCTGTGGTCTGACGACAACCGTTACCAGCGCTGGTTGGAAATTGAACAGTTGGCGGTAGAGGCTTGGGAGGCGCTGGGGGCTATCCCCGACGGGGTAGCCCACCGTCTCGCGGCCGCTTCGGTGAACGCCGAACGGGTGGACGCCTATGAACTCCAATATCATCACGACGTGTTAGCATTTCTTAGCGCGGTGAGCGAGACGGTGGCCCCCCAAGACGCCAAGTACTTGCATTTTGGAATGACGTCAAGCGACGTGGTGGACACTGCGCTGGCCACCCTGCTGCACGAGGCGCTAGGGATTGTGTTGGCAGGCATTGATGCCCTGCGCGGGACCCTCCGTGAGCTGGCTTGGGCCCACCGATACACGGCGATCATGGGCCGAACCCACGGCATGCATGCGGAACCCACCAGCTTTGGCCTGAAACTGGCCTTGTGGTGGCTGGCCCTGGGGCGCGACCAGGAACGCCTAGGGCGAGCCCGCGCCGCGGTCGGCGTGGTCAAGCTGTCGGGCGCCGTCGGCAACTACGCCAACATTCCTCCCTTCGTCGAATCCTACGTGGCCAAGAAATTGGGGCTAGAGCCTGCCCCTCTGGCTACCCAAGTCTTGCCCCGCGACCGTCACGCCGAAGTTTTGACCGCACTTGCGATCTTGGCCAGCGGACTCGACGCTATGGCCACCGAAATCCGCCATTTGCAAAGGACTGAGGTAGGCGAGCTGGAGGAGCCGTTTGCCGCCGGCCAACGCGGTTCCAGCGCCATGCCCCATAAGCGTAACCCGGTGAAATGCGAGCAGATCAGTGGATTGGCCCGCGTCCTGCGCGGCTACGTAGTGCCCGGGTTGGAAGACATCGTGCTGTGGCACGAGCGCGACATTTCCCATTCGTCGGTGGAACGGGTTATCCTGCCCGACGCGACGATTTTGGCCGATTACCTGCTGCAGGCGATGAATACCGTGGTGAGTGGGCTTACCGTGCGCGGCGACCGCATGCAGGAGAACATTCAGGCCACCGGCGGTCTAGTGTTCTCGCAAAAAGTGTTATTGGCCCTGGTGGAGGCTGGAATGACGCGGGAAGCGGCGTACAAGGTTGTTCAAGGCCACGCCATGGACTTCCTGAGCCGGGGCTCGCCGTCGTTTAGCGCGCGTCTAAGCCGCGATCCCGAAGTGACCGCGCTCATCGACGCTGAGCGCCTGGCCCAACTGTTTCGGGTTGAGCCCTATCTGACCCACGTAGACGAAATGTTTCGACGGATAGGAATTGAGGACGGCACCGCCAAGCCGTGATGCGGCTCGACGGTGTCTACGTGCTGACGGCGCCCGCTGAGGGCGACCAGGGGAGGCAAGCAATGGCTGAAGAACTGCTCTATGAAGGAAAGGCCAAACGCATCTACGCCAGCGACCACCCCGACCAGGTGGTGATGGAATTCAAGGACGACGCCACCGCCTTGAACGGGCAAAAGCGAGCCACCATCGAAGACAAGGGAATCATCAACCGGGCGTTTACCGCGCGCGTGTTCCGCTACTTAGAGGAGCAGCGGATCCCGACCCACTTGCTGGCAGAGATTGACCAACGGCGGCTTTTAGTGCGACGGCTGACCATGATTGGGCTGGAGGTGGTGGTGCGAAACCGGGTGGCGGGTTCGCTGGCCGCCCGCACGGGTCTAGCCGAAGGCACCGTCCTGGACCGTCCCATAGTCGAATTCTACCTCAAGGACGACGCGCTGGGTGACCCGTTGCTCAACGACGACCACATCCGAGTGTTGGGGATAGCGGATGAGGAAACGGTGCTCCGCCTGCGGCAAATGGCGATTCGGATCAACCGTGTGCTGCAGGAATTCCTTGCCGCCCGCGCCATGATCTTGGTCGACTTCAAGCTAGAATTTGGCCGCCCGCCGGGCGGGGAGGGCGAAGGCATCGTGCTCGCCGACGAGATCACGCCCGACACCTGCCGGCTGTGGGACCGTACCACCCTGGAAAAACTCGACAAGGACCGTTTTCGCCGGGACATGGGCGGCGTCATTGAAGGCTACCGGGAAGCCTGGAGGAGGGTGCGACAGTGACGCGTTACGCGATGCGCATGGCGGTCACGTTGAAGTCGGAGGTGTTGGACCCCGCCGGACAGGCCACCCAGGCGGTGGTCAACGAACGGGGATTTGATGCCGTCGGCGAGCTTAGAATTGGCAAGTTGGTCGATTTTAGCGTGCAGGCAGGAGACCCGGCCGAGGCCCTGGAGGTTGCCCGCCGACTAGGCCGCGAGTTTCTGGCCAATCCCGTGCTCGAGCGGTTTGAGGTGTGGATGGACCAAGGCCGACGGACGGGGCATGATGGGGAATAAAGTTGCCGTCGTCACCTTCCCCGGATCCAACTGTGATCACGATACGGTGTGGGCGTTGGAGCAATTGGACGCCGAGGTGGTGGTCGTACGCCATGACGCGCGCGACCTGCCCGCGTGCGAGCGGGTGGTGCTGCCCGGCGGCTTTTCCTATGGGGATTACTTGCGGGCGGGCGCTCTGGCGGCCCACGCCCCGATTATGGACGCCGTCGGACGCGCCGTCGAGCGCGAGGCGGTGAGCGTGCTCGGGATCTGCAACGGTTTTCAAATTCTCTGTGAGCGGGGGATTCTGCCCGGGGCCTTGTGGTCCAATACCTCGGGCGAGTTTGTCTGCCGTTGGGAATGGGTGGAGGTGGCGTCGCCTCCCGCTGGCTGGCCGGAATTTTCAACTGGGATGCGCTTTCGCTTGCCGGTCGCCCACGGCCAGGGTGCTTTTCGGGTGCAAGAAGACGGCTTGGCCCAGATTTGGGCCCAAGGGGGCCCGTTCCTGCGCTATGTCGACCCGACCACAAGTCGAAGCACGGGCTACAGCCCCAACGGGTCGGTCGACGGCATAGCCGGGATCAGCCGAGGACGTGTGATCGGTCTCATGCCGCACCCGGAGCGGGCCATGCATTCAGTCTTCGGTTCGGTAGATGGGCGTCGCTTTTTGAGGATGTGGCTGGGGGGGCCATGATGACGGCACAAGACGTCGGTTTGACCGAAGAAGAGGCGGTTTACGTGCGGGAGCTCGTCGGCCGCGAACCGAGCGATCTGGAATGGGGTCTGTTCGGCGTCCTCTGGTCCGAACACTGCAGTTACAAAAGTTCGCGAACGCGGCTCCGATGGCTGCCCAAAGAGGGGGCGGCGGTGGTGGCCGGACCCGGTGGCAACGCGGGCGTGGTGCGCCTGGATGATGCGGTAGAAGTCGCCTTTAAGGTGGAGTCCCACAACCACCCTTCGTTCGTCGAGCCCGTACAGGGTGCGGCAACCGGGGTGGGAGGCATCATCCGCGACGTCGTCGCCATGGGCGCACGACCGATCGCGCTGATGGACTCGCTGCGTTTTGGTTCTCGCTCGACCGCCATTCGCGAGGGAGTGGTGCGGGGAATCGGCGACTACGGCAATGCGATCGGGGTGCCCACGGTTGGCGGAGAAGTCTTCTACGGACCAGGCTACGCCAAGAATCCGTTGGTCAACGTGCTGTGTGTGGGTTTGCGCCGCCCGGGCCGGGAGATCGGCGCTGGAGGAGCCCGGCCCGGCGAGGACGTCTATCTCATCGGGCAGGCGACCGGGCGCGACGGCATTCACGGAGCGAGTCTCCTGGCTTCCCGGGATTTTTCCCAGGCCGACCAGGATTTGCGGCCGACGGTGCAAGTCGGTGACCCCTACACGGGAAAATTGCTGATGGAGGCGACGCTGGCCGCATTGGCCACCGGCCGGGTGAGCGCGCTGCAGGATCTGGGGGCGGCCGGGCTGGCTTCGGCCAGCTCGGAACTTGCCGTGCGCTCGGGGGTGGGACTCGCGCTCGATTTGGATCACGTGCCCTGCCGCGAAGCGCGGATGACAGCGTACGAGATCATGCTTTCGGAAACCCAAGAACGGATGCTGCTGGTGCTCGACGCCGTCCACGGTGAGGAGGCGCTGGCCGCCATCCGCTCATGGGGGTTGGTGCCGAAGAAAATCGGCACCACGACCGCCGACGGTCAATATGTGCTCACCTTGCAGGGAAAGCGGGTTGCTGTCCTCGAGGCCCAATGGTTGGTCGACGGCTGTCCGCTGAAACCGGCTCCCGCCCCGCGGGTAGCCCCCCCACCGGTGGGGACGGGATCGCCGCCGGAGCCCGTTTCGCCCCAGGCGCTAGTGGCGATGCTGGCCGACCCCGACCTGCGCAGCCGCGAGCCGATTTACCGTCGGTATGATTCGATGATTCAAACCCGGACGGTTTGGGGTCCCGAACACGAGGTGGCTGTCTTGCGTCTGAAGGAATCGCCTGGTGGACTGGCCATCAGCGTGGCCGGACCCGGACGCTGGGCCGCGGTTGACGCCTACAGCGGGGGGGCGGGGGCGGTGGCGCTGGCGGTGGCGCGGCTGGCCGTCCAAGCCGTCCAGCCGCTCGGCCTGACCGACGGGCTAAATGCCGGCAACCCCGACCAGCCGGAAACGTTGACCGCTTTTTCCCAAATGATCTTGGGAATTCGGGACGCCGCCCTGGCGCTTGGGGTGCCGGTGACCGGGGGCAACGTGTCGTTTCACAATGAGACCGACGCCGTAGCCATCTGGCCCACTCCCATCATCGGCGCGGTCGGGCGCCACCCGCGGCCTGACCGGCCGTGGGCCGACGTCGTGACTCAGGCCGGGATGCGGATTGTGCTGATTAATCCGCCGACCCGGCCGGAGTTGGGGGGAAGCGTCTGGGAGCGGCGCGCGGGGCGGCTCACGGCGTATCCGCGGGTGGGGCTGGACCGCTTGCGACGGACGGTAGGCTGGCTCCGGCAAGCGTTGCTCAACGACGCCTTGGGGATTGAGGCCGTCCGCGCCGTGGCCGAGGGGGGACTTTGGCTGACCCTGGTTAAGTTGTTGGGATTAGGCGGTCCTGGGGGCGCCGGGATCGCGGTCACGCTGGCGGACGAGATGCTAGCCGAACGCCTGTTGAATGAAGTGGTGGGGCAGTTTGTGCTCACGGTTGACGAGAACCATTGGCCGGAGGTGATGGCTGAACTGAGCGCGCTCCAAATCGACAGTAGCGTCCTAGGGCGGACCGTCGCTGAGGACGGTTTGGGGTTGACGGTGGGGTCGGGTTCGGAAGCCTTTACTTGGCACTGGGCGCGTGGGGAATTATTAGCCGCCTGGAGCGCATGGGAGGGCGCATAGGATGGCCTACGAACTCAAGGAGGAGTGCGGCGTGTTTGGGGTTTACGGCGATCCTGAGGCGGTGACGGATGCCTATTGGGGAATCTTCAGCCTTCAGCACCGCGGTCAGGAAAGCGCAGGCATTGCCGCGGTGGATGAGCAGGATCCGGGACGACTCGTTGTCCGCAAGGGAATGGGTTTGGTAACCGAGGTACTCAGCCCCGTCCTCAGCCAACTGCCGCCGGCCTGGTCAGCCATCGGGCACGTGCGTTATTCTACCAGCGGCGAATCGGAGGTGTTTAACGCGCAGCCGCTCTTGATGCGGACGCGTTTTGGCCAGATCGCCCTCGCCCACAACGGCAACGTGGTCAACGCGCAAGACTTGCGACGCTCGCTGCAAGCGCAAGGCGCCGTCTTTCAGGGGACCAGCGACAGCGAAATTCTGGCCCATTTAATTGCCCGCAGCGCCGCCGAGGACCTCAGCGGCGCGCTGGTGCAGGCGGTTACCCAGTTGGCGGGCGGTTTTGCCTTTGTCGTCTTGAGCCCCGATGCGGTGTATGGTGTCCGCGATCCCAACGGTATCCGACCGCTGGTGGTCGGCGAGGCCGAATCCGGACAGGGGCACATGTTGGCCTCGGAGACCTGCGCCCTGGACGCCGTGCGGGCAAGATTTGTGCGCGAAGTGGAGCCCGGCGAGTTGGTGGTGTTGGACTCGAAGGGAGTAAGCCGGCTCACCGCCATGGGTTGGTCGGCGGTAAGCCCTTGCGCGTTCGAATCCGTCTATTTCGCCCGGGCGGATTCTAAGATCCGGGGAGAAAGCGCGCAAATGGCTAGACGGCGGCTCGGCGGTGTGCTGGCCGCGGAAGCCCCGGCGGGGGCCGACGTCGTGATCGGAGTGCCTGACTCGAGCCTGCCCCACGCCATGGGCTATGCCGAGGCGTCGCACCTGCCCTTTGATTTTGGCTTAGTCAAAAACCGCTACGTCGGGCGCACCTTTATCATGCCCAAGCAATCAGAGCGGATGCGTTCGGTGCAACTGAAGCTCGCGGCAGTACCCGAAGTGGTGCGTGGCAAGCGTCTGGTCCTGGTCGACGACTCGCTGGTGCGGGGCACCAACGCGCGTTATCTGATTCAGCTTCTGCGCGCTTGCGGCGCTACTCAGGTGCACATGCGCATTGCCTCCCCGCCCTACACCGATCCCTGCTATTACGGGATTGACACCTCGCGGGCCACTGAACTGGCGGCGCGGACGAAATCGGTGGAAGAGATTCGACAAATGATTGGAGCCGATTCATTGGCCTACCTGTCGCTAGATGGGTTGAAGCGAGGACTCAAAGGGGGCGGTTGGTGCCTAGCCTGCTTTGGCGGCGGCTACCCGGTGCCCCCGACTCTGGAACCGGTCGCGTGTGTGGGCAGGGAGGATGACCATGACTAAAGCGAGGCGAGGAGGTGATCGCTACCGGGAGGCCGGAGTGCGGCTTGACACCGCCGAAGACGTCGTGCGCCGCGTACGCCGCCTGGTCGGCGGGCGCGCGTCGCAAGCCGAGAGTTTGAGCGCGATCGGGGGGTTTGCCGGTGCCTATGCACTAGAGTCCGGCCCTACCTTGCTGGCGGGTGCCGACGGCGTGGGGACGAAAGTGCTGGTGGCGCGGGCGATGGGCGACGCGCGGACGATCGGCCTGGACTTGGTGGCCATGAATGTTAACGACATCGTGGCGGCGGGGGGGCAGCCGTTGTTTTTCTTGGATTACATCGCGGCGGCAGAGCTTGACGGTGATCTGTTGGAGACCCTGGTCACCGGCATGCTGGAAGGCTGCGAGCAGGCTGGCTGCCGCTTGCTGGGCGGCGAGACGGCCGAAATGCCCGGGCTCTACCGGCCGGGCGACTACGACTTGGCGGGGTTTGCGGTCGGTTTGCGAGTATTTGAGCCGCGGCCGGGGAAGGTAGGCGACGCCGTGGTCGGCATCTTGGCCGAGGGCTTTCACGCCAATGGATTTAGTTTGGTGCGCAAGATCGTCGAAGAAGAGGGCCTCGACTATCACCGCCCCTATGCCGCCATTGGCCATCGAGTGTTGGGTGAAGCACTCCTGGCCGCCACTCCGATCTATGTACCCGCCATCTTGGAACTCCTTAAGGAATGGGGCCCCCACGTGCGCGGGCTCGCCCACATCACCGGGGGAGGGATCATCGACAATCTGCCCCGGGCGCTGGCAGACTCGGCTCTAGGCGTGGAACTGGAGCGCGCCGCATGGAGACTGTGCCCGCTGCTGACCTGGTTTCAGGAGCTCGGGGGACTCAGTGCAGAGGAAATGGCGCACACGTTCAACGGTGGCCTGGGGTTTGCTTTGATCGTCGACCAAGCCGCGGGCGAGTCGGTGGTTGGCTGGCTTGAAGAGTGGGGGCTCCCCAGTGTCCGGGTGGGCACGGTGATAGACCGGCCGGGGGTGCATTGGCGATGAGATGGGCGGTACTGGTGGGAGGAACCGGGAGCAACCTGGCTGCGCTGCTTGACCGCGGAATCGACATCGGTCTGGTGGTGTCGCACCGGGCCGAGGTGGGTGCACTGGTGATTGCTCGCGCTCACCGGGTGCCGGCCGCCGTGTTGCTGCCTTCCCGCTATGCCAGTCGGGAAGCCTACGGGGCTGACTTGCGGCAGACTTTGGAGAACGCGGCGATTGACGCCGTGGCCATGGCCGGATTCTTGCGTTGGCTCGATACCGACACCGTACGATCATATCGCGGGCGAATATTTAACATTCATCCATCGCTGCTGCCCGCGTTTCCCGGGCTGCATGCGATTGGCCAAGCGCTGGTCTACGGTGTGCGCTGGACCGGGGTCACCGTGCACCTGGTTGACGAGGGCCGGGACAGTGGACCGGTGGTAGCCCAGGAACCGGTACCGGTTGAACCGGAAGATGACGAAGAGTCGCTGGCGGCGCGGATTCACGCGGTGGAACACCGACTCTACGGCGATGTCCTGCAGGCCTTTGAGCAGCAACGTTTTTTTGTGTGTGGACGCAAGGTGGTCTGGAGGCAATAATCCCACAAAAGGAGCACGAGTATGCAGTGGGCACTGTTGAGCGTAACCAATAAACAGGGGGTGGACCAACTGGCCCGCCATCTCATCGGGCAGGGCCTGTCAATCCTGGCCAGCGGAGGCACGGCGGTGTATTTGGAAGCCCAATCGATTCCGGTCACCCGAGTGGAGGAGCTGACTGGGCTCGGGCCCCTGCTGAGTGGACGGGTGAAGACGCTGCATCCGCTGCTGTACGTTGGCATTCTCTCCCGGGAAACCGAAGCTGATGTCCGCGACCGCACCTCGTTAGCGGCTCCGGAAATCGTGGTGGTGGCGGTGGATTTATATGCGTTCGAAGAGACGCTGAGCATGGGGGCCGCCGGGGGGGAATTGGTGGAGGCGATTGACATCGGCGGGGTGGCCTTAATCCGTGCGGCGGCAAAGAATTTTGAACGTGTTTTGGTTCTCACCCGCCCCGATCAATATGCCAAGGTAATGGAAAAACCGCTGGCGGCGTGGACCGTTGACGAACGACGGGCCTGGGCGGCCGACGCTCTTCGCTATGTGGCCTACTACGACGCAATGATTGCCGACGCGTTGGGGGAAGCGGGCGATGACATGGAATTCGGACCCTACTGGGTCATGGCCGGAAAACGAGTCGGCAGCCTCCGCTACGGGGAAAATCCCCATCAAGCGGCCGGTTGGTATCGCTGGCCGGTTAACGACGGCTTGGGGCGGGCGCGCCTTCTTAACGGAAAAGCCCTTTCGTATAACAATGTGCTGGATGCCGAGGCGGCCATGCGTCTCGCCAGCGACCTGCCGCCCAACTCGGTGGTGGCGGTCAAGCACCAGATTCCCTGCGGGGTAGGCGTGCAGGCCACCCCGAGGGAGAGCTACGCCCTATGCTATGCGGCCGACCCCGTATCTATCTTCGGGGGTGTGGTAGCCGTGCATGGACGGGTCGACCAGGCGTTGGCCGAGGCATTGAGGGAAACCTTTTTGGAGGTAGTGATCGCCTTGGAGTTTACCCCCGAGGCGACGGTAATCTTAAGCCGCAAAAAAAACCTACGGTTGTTGGAAATGCCCGTGACCGGCGAGCGACGCGTCGATCTGCGCACGGTGGCAGGGGGGTTTGTGGTGCAACACCCAGACCGCTTTGTGCGAACCGGAGCCCAATTTCGGCGGGTGGCCGGGCCGCTCGGTGCGGTACTCGGACCCGACGCCGAAATTGCCTGGACAACGGTGGGTCACGTGCGCTCCAATGCCATTGTGGTGGTTAAGGACGGTGGTAGCGTAGGTATTGGCAGCGGACAGCCCAACCGCATCGACGCGGCCCGGCATGCGTTGGGGCGGGCGGGAGACCGCGCCCGGGGCGCGGCGATGGCTTCGGACGGCTATTTTCCTTTTGGGGACGTGGTGACCGAAGCAGCCCGCTACGGTATCGCGGTGATCGTGCAACCCGGAGGTTCGCGCCGCGACGGCGAGAGTATCGAAGCCGCCGAGAAGGCGGGGATTCAGCTTTGGTTCACCGACGAGCGCCACTTCACTCACTGAACAGCGTGAATGGCAAAGGGCGAGGAGGATGCCAATGCAGGCAAAAAATGTCTTAATCATCGGTCAGGGGGCTCGCGAGCACGCCTTGGCCCAGGCTTTGGCGGAAAGTCGCTGGGTGCGGGAGATCTGGGCGGCCCCCGGCAATCCCGGTCTGGCCGAACTGGCCCGCCTGTCGCCCGTCACTACCGTCGATGGGTGGGTGGACCTGGCGGAAAGGGTGGGGGGGCTTACCGTGGTGGGCCCGGAAGCGCCGCTGGCGGCCGGACTGGCTGACCGGTTGCGCGCGCGCGGGCTGCCCGTGGTGGGTCCCGGAGCCGAAGCCGCACGCCTCGAAAGCAGTAAGATCTATGCTAAGCGGGTCATGCAAGAGATGCATATCTCCACCGCCCGCTCGGTCGCGGTGGACGGCCTGGACACACTGGCCTTGCAAGTGCGAAGGCAGTGGCGGCTGCCGGTAGTGATCAAGGAAGACGGGCTGGCCCAGGGAAAAGGTGTGACCATCGTGCGTAGCGAAGCCGATTGGGACGCGTTCTTAGGTCAGCAGACGGCCAGGCAATCGCCGGCCCGGTGGATTGTGGAGGAGTATCTGGATGGCCGTGAGGTGTCCATCGAGGTGCTGACCAACGGTCGGGACTATGTATGGCTTCCCGTTGCGGTTGATCACAAACGATTGACGGCCGACGTCGGCAGTCCCAACACGGGCGGGATGGGAGCCTATAGTCCGGTGCCTTGGCTGACCGAGGCAGACCGCCGGCGGATTGACGCCGAAGTGCTGGGTCCATTAATGACCTACTTGCAGGAACACCGCATAGATTATCGGGGAATCTTGTACGTCGGCTGCATGATGACCGAGGACGGACCCTACGTGTTGGAATTTAATGTACGGCTCGGGGATCCCGAGGCTTCGGTGGTGTTACCGCTGATAAACGACGACATTTATCCCTGGTTGGCCGAATTAACGGAAGGCAGGTTGTTGGCGACCTCCCTGCCGGTCTCGACCCAAGCGGCGGTGGCGGTGGTCGTCGCCTCCCAAGGGTACCCAGCCGCGTCCCTGGTGGGGCGGGCAATACGGATAGGTCGGCACGTTGCCCGCGCTCGCGTTCTGCACGCGGGCACGCAGTTGGTCGACGGAAAGCTGGTCAGTCGTGGCGGTCGGGTGTTAACCGTGGTGGGACTCGGGCCTGAACTGGCGGCCGCCCGCACCACCGCCTATGCCGGCGTGGACCAAATCTCACTGGAGGGTGCCGTCGTACGCCGCGATATTGGCGCTGAGTTTGATTCGGTTGGCTAAAATGTCGTTCCCGCGTCCACACTAACTCCGAACGAGCGAGGAGGTGGGTCGTGGCAAAGAGGCAGTTCATCATCGCGCTGCTCACTTTGACGGCGGCGCTGGTCCAGACCGGATGTTCGGTTAGCATGGGCTCGCCGGCGGCGGAGCATGCTCAAGCATCTGCGCAACATAGCGGAACATCAGGCAGCAGCGGCGGGTCAGCGGGATCAAAATCCGGGTCGACGGGCAGCGGGGGGTCGGCCGGGTCTTCCCCCAGCGAAGTGGAAAAGGCCGTCCAGGCGGAGCTCAGCACCCCAAAAATGCAGAGCCTCATTTCCCAGTCGATTTCCGCCGCCAAGTTGGAAGCCGCATTAATGAGCCCGCTGGGCCAGTCGACTATGACCAAGGCGCTGGAAAGTGTGCTGCAAAGTTCCACCGTCGAACGGATGATTGAGGCTCAGGTGATGAAAGGGATGTCATCCAGTTC
>JAJZXC010000034.1 GCA_021846365.1 Bacillota bacterium
ATCCCTGCTTCGAAAGCTCACAGCCCCTCTCCGCTACGGATCTGTTTTCACGGAGTTGCCCCATTTTCGGGAGGCCATAACGGAAAGTGCGTAAGAGCCGTGATTTCGAGGTGCGAAAGTCAAGTTTTATATAGCAGCGTATATCATATAGTATCCCGGTCCCGAAAATTCACCGTTTTTGCCTCAGGTGACATGCGGAACCTCAGTTCCAACTCGCGTGACATCAGGATTACAGTAAGGGCACAGTTTTATCTCAATACTCCGGCGATCATTGTCGCAACAACCGCAACATACACCAAGGTTCCGCTCATACCTAGGTGGGTACAAGCGATTGAATTCCCATAGGTAACCGCGGTTTAGTCCAACAGAGTTATCGGAAGCCCCTGGGAGACCTCTTCGCGGCCTTTTTATGCTTGGGGACTTCCGATAACTCTCCACTTACTATGTATAGATCATACGGACTTTATTTATCCACAGTTTACATATCTCGGGCGAGCGGCCCGGCTTCAAAAATATTGGGCCGCTTCCACGTTTTCTTAGCAAAGTCACATCCACCCGCAATAGTCTAGAAACAATTCGGAACTACCCTATCATTGACAGCCTAAAAGCGGGAGGGATCGTGATGACCAAATATCAATTTGCTTGCCCGTTATGTGGCAGAAAAACCTCGGTCGGACAAATCAGCGAACGCGGTTACTGGTTTTGCGATCAATGTGCCGTCCAGTTCAACGGCCAGGGAGATATTTATCGACCCAGCCGTGATGGTGACCTGATTCCGGTGCGCGCTGCGGGGTCAGTCGGCTAGCCACCATATCGGCAGTCCCCTTCATCCCGCACGGATGATCTAGCCCATTACCAAGCGTCCGCGATGCAGCCGCAAAACCGGTCGCATCGAGCCGACGGCAAGCCCGGCGCGATTGCGTAGCACCGGCAAGCTCAGGCTGTGCAAGGCGTCGAGCGCATTGTGGTCCAACAATTCCAGCTCGGCGAGCACAGCGATCACCGCCGGAGCCAACGTCCGCGGGTTGCCGTCAGCCACCTTGACGGCGATGCCCCACCCTCGTTCGGGGATTCCCAGACAAAACACGGCTTCGGCGCCTCCCTTGAGCAAAAAACGGTAGCCACTCGCCTCCGCCAGGCGGAGTTCAAGGCGGCCTTCCCCCGAGATCAGTTCTGGATATCTCCGCATGGCTTCAGCCACGACGGACGCCGCCGCCGCCGATTCCATCTCGAGACCGCGAGGGTCTGCGAGTTGCGCATAAGCCATCGCCATCCGGGCCAGAGGGAGATAGAACGTTGGCACTCCGCAGCCATCGATGGCGGTGATCAACTCTGCGTTCGAAGCAACCCCCGTCATTCGCCGAATATTGTCAAAAATGGCCCGCTGCACGGGATGGGTGATTTCATGGTATCCAGCCGGATCAACCTGCAACTGTCGCGCGACCGCCAACATACCGGTGTGCTTGCCGGAACAATTGTTGTGGAGCGCCGTCGGCGTCTGCCCTGCCTTGGTCAGCCGGTCATGGGCGGAAGCGCTCACTGGCCAGTCGACGCCGCAGACCAAGTCGTCCGCCTTCGCCGAGATCTTTTCCAGCAGCTTGGCTACCAGCTCCAAGTGGCGCGGCTCTCCACCGTGCGAGGCGGCCACGATGGCCAAGTCGGGGCCATCGAAAGCAAAACGCTCGGCGGCCCCACTTAAAATGACTGGCATAGCCTGAAAGGGCTTGGCGCTCGAACGCCAGTAGGTTTCTGTATAGGGGTCCCCCATCCACGCCACCACATGGCCGAGGCTGTCGACCACCGCGACGTCGGCGTAGGCCTTGCTCTCAACTCGGTCCGATCGCAATATTTCTACTGCCAATTCCGCCATGTCCCTCGCCCCTTCCGTCGCTTAACCCCGCCGTTCGCGATAATGCCTGGCGGACTCAACCAGCCCTTGAAATATCTTAAGTGCACTACCGTCCCCGGCCTGGACCATGTCTTCCGGATGCCACTGCACGCCCAAACTCCATGCCCCCCCGGACTTACCTTCCATGGCTTCAATTATGCCGTCCTCTGAGCGGGCGCTCACCCGCCAGCCTGGAGGAACGTCGGCTACCGCCTGATGATGAAGCGAATTCACGCTGATCTTCTCGACCAAGCCCAAAACAGCAAACAGCCGACTGGTGGGATCAATCTCCACCGTATGAGTGGGCTCGGGCCGAGGTGCAGTTTGGAAGTGGGCGATAGACGACGTAACGTCCTGGATCAACGTACCGCCTAAGCCAACTGCCAAGGCCTGTATACCCCGGCAGATTCCTAACATGGGCATACCACGCCCTTCGGCTTCCTTAATCAGGGCGATTTCGGTGATATCCCGCTCGACCGATATCGTCTCCATGTGCGTGCCACGGTTGGGTTCTTCATACCACTTGGGATGAAAATCCCCACCGCCGGTCAAAATCAGCCCATCCACGGCGTTGAGCACATCTGGCGGGACCATATTCGGTAACAGGATGGCAATGCCCCCCGCGGTTTGCACCGCCTGCACGTATGTGCTACTCAGGGCATCACGCCGATCGGCAATCCGCGAGACCGTCAATCCTATGATAGGTGCCATCACCACGGCTTTTCCGCACCGGTTGGGCGGTAACCCCTTCGCCCAGTTCCGGAATCCCTTCTTATAAGATGGTTAATCCCAAGCTAATGCGTATGGCGTCGTCGATGCGCGACATGACAGGCGACGGCAGGTGGGCAATCCGTTCCTTAAGCCGACGCTTATCAATCGTTCGAATTTGCTCCAACAGAATGACCGAGTCGCGATTGAGCGAAGAATCCTGCGCCGAAAGTTCGACATGAATCGGCAATTTGGTCTTAAACTTGCGCGAGGTAATGGCCGAAATAATCGTGGTCGGGCTATATCTATTGCCAATATCATTTTGAATGATCAACACCGGGCGCATTCCGCCCTGCTCGGATCCCACAACCGGTGACAAGTCAGCAAAAAAGATGTCGCCTCGCTTCACCGCAATCTCGGCCGTCTCCGCCATAGCGTCCCTAATCCTGCGGACAGCCGACAACATCCCACAGCTCGTCCGCCTCCGGAAAGATTCCCATATGTCCCAGTTCCTGGTACCCTTCGATCAACTGCTGGCGCAGAGTCTTACGCTCTTGTTCGGCAAGAAAAAATTCCACGCTTTCCCGGATGACGTCACTGCGATGCCTTCCCCGCTGCCCGGCAACCACATCCAAGGCATCCACCAACTGATGGGGAAGGCGCACCACCACGCGACGGCTCGCATTCAACCTGGCCACCTCTTTTCCTTACGCTCCACATTATAAACTTCGCAAAAAATGGGTGTCAATTCCCTCGGTATCGCCGCCGCACCCGTTTCCCGATCCCGGTCACCACCTCATAGGAAATCGAGTCCATGCGATCCGCCAATTCCTCCGCACTCACCACGGCCCGGCCGTCGGCGCCAAGCAAGGTGACAGGATCGCCCACTGCTACCGGATCCTCCAACGGCAAGGCAACCGTCAGTTGATCCATTGAGACCCTGCCCACCACGGGATGACGGTGCCCTCGAATTATGACCAAGGCGGAATTCGACCATGCACGACGATATCCGTCGGCATAACCCACCGGAACCGTCACCAGTTTCTGGGGTCGGTCGGTCACGTAGGTGTGGCCGTATCCCACGGCGAATCCAGCCGGGACCGTCTTCACGAAGACTACCCGCGACCGCCATGATAGGGCTGGCTGCAGCCCTTCGGCACCGGCGAACGGTTTCAGACCATAGATCGCCAGTCCCGCCCGGACTAAGGTAAAATGCGTCCCCGGATAGCGCAACAGGGCAGCTGAATTCGCCGCATGAATCTGGGCAGGCAGTGCCGTTCGTCGCCGCAAGAAGTCCAAGGCGGACAAAAATCGGGCCAACTGACGACGCACTGTCCCGGACTCCAAGGCGTCACTGGTGGCGAAATGGGTAAACACCCCCACCCATTCCAGCTCCCGAGCCCGCAATGCGGTCAGCCAAGCATTGTCAAGCCCTTCCGCAGCCAGTCCAATGCGTCCCATGCCGGTGTCCAGTTTGAGGTGCAAGCGGGCAGGTATCCCCACCCCGCGGGCGATGGTCCGAAGGGTAGCTAAATGTTCAGGGGTGAAGACCGTGACATCAAGTCGTTGCCGCACCGCCACCTCCATCTGTTCGCGAGAAGATGCCCCCAGAATTAAAATCGGCACCCGAATTCCCGCCTGACGCAGTTCCTCGCCCTCTTCGGCCAGGGCCACCCCCAACCAGGCAGCACCCGCGTCGATGGCGACTCGTGCCACCGGGACCGCACCGTGACCGTATCCATCCGCCTTAACCACCGCCATCAGTGCGCAACGTGCATCCAGGCGAGACCTCAAATAGCTAATATTATGACGAATTCGATCCAAGTCCACGATCACTTCGGTCGGCCGCGTCATCCGTGTTCGTTCCCTTCCAGCTCGTCGCCTGTCCTTGCGGTCAGATGCGCTCACAGACCGCCGGCGCGGTGCCCGGCCACCCTTTCCAACCCTCTGCCAGTTGGTCAATCAGGTCGGTGGCGATCACACTCTCCCCGTGGCGGGTAAAGGCGTGGTGCCCCGCCAGGCCATGGAGAAAGGGGGACATGGCGGCCACCTGCCAGTCTGGATAACCGGCCGCCAGCAGCCCGCCCGCCATCCCCGCCAACACGTCGCCGCTGCCGGCGGTGGCCAACACGGGTGTACCGGTGGGATTCAACCAAGTCGCTCCGGGTCGCCCGGCCACAGTAAACGGACCCTTGAGAACGAGCGCTGCGCGAAACCGCTCCCATGCCATTGCAAACGCACGTTGTCGATCACTTTTCACCCAACCGCTGTCGGTTTCCAACATACGCGCCAATTCCCCCTCATGGGGAGTCAAGACCAAAGGCGCCGGATGGGTGCGTTGGGCCAACCTGGCAAATGGAACCAAGGCGTCTGCGTCGATCACCGTCGGCTTGCCCAACTGGATGACGCGGGCGATCTGCTGGGGGGAAATTCTGAGCCCCAACCCAGGTCCAACCACTAGCGCATCCATTGCGGAGACGGCTCGCAAATCGGTCGCAGATAGGATAAGGCGCCCGTCGGCATCTTCATCTGCGGGCTGAACCAATATCGCTGGCGAGACGCTAATTCGGGCCGCCACGGAGCGCGGCACCATCAACTGAACCAAGCCCACGCCCATCCGCAGAGCGGCTTCGGCCGCCAGTTGGGGCGCTCCTGGCATGTTGCGCGAACCGCCAATCACCGCCACTCGACCGCGATGGTATTTGTGCCCGTCCGCCCTAAGTGGTTTCAGCCACTGCGCCAGCATCTCCCCTTCGACCACCCGCGTGCGATCGCGGGCGTGAGCGGGCAATCCGATGTCCGCCAGCACCAACCGCCCCCGCCGCTCTGCACCCGGAGCACACCAATGTCCCCATTTGCTGGCGCCAAAGGTCACGGTGGCGACAGCATCGATGACCGCATCGGCAACTTGTCCGCTATTGGCATCCACCCCGGAGGGAATATCCAGGGCATACACCGGCAAGCCGCTGTCATTAATCGCCTGAATCGCGCGCTGGGCCCAGGGTCGCAGGGGGAACCTGACTCCGGTGCCCAATATCGCGTCAACCACCGCCCGCGAACGATTCAGCACCGTGTTCAGTTGGGCGTCGTCAAGCAAGCGGGCTCCATAGCGTTCTGCCGCCCGTAGTAAGTCCGCGGCGCCTTCAAATCGCGGTTCCCCATGCAGCAACACCACGCTGGTCGGCCGCCCGCGAGCCAAATAGCGGGCCACCACCAGCCCGTCGCCACCATTTCGCCCGCTGCCCACTACAACTGCCACTTCACCAGCCGGCAAAACGCCTTCCAAATACCCTGCCGCCTTGGCTCCGGCAACCTCCATCAAAGTGCTGGCCGCCATCCCCCAGGCAACGGCTTGGGCGTCATCAGCTCGCGCTTGTTCCGCGGTAATAACCGAAATCATCCGTCGGCAGGCCTCCTTGCGCTCTCTGCTCGGTGTTCCTGGACGAATCCCTCGCCCCATACCGGCGGAAACGCCGCTGTCATCGCTCTCGCAGGCGTACCTGCCTCAGGTCGGCAGAGAGCAAATTTAACTCCACCACGTCGTTCTCTTGCAAGTCGGGCAACCGCAAATAATAGCGGGCGGTATCGAAGAGTGCGGTCAACGGCATTTTGCCTACCAATTCCGTCCGCACGACCGCCGTACCCCATCGGGCCGCCTCCCGGCGCACCATTTCCACTGCCACCGGCAACGAGGTTCGCGGATAATCCACCAGATTCATCGACACCTGAACAGCTCCCGCTTCCGGTGAGGTGTCCAGGCCAAGTGCCCTCACCCCAATCAGGCCGCCCCCGGAAGCCCTGACGGTGGTGGCTATGCGCCGTGCCACGGCAACATCGGTGGTTCCCAGGTAACAGTTAAAGGCAATCAACGGGAGTCGGGCTCCGACGGCAACCGCACCGGCCGTCGGATGCGGCCTCGCCGGCCCGTAATCCGGAGGATCATCCTTCAAACGCTCCCCCAGCCGGGAAAATCCCCCCCGACGCACATCCGCCAATTGGCGGTGATTGGCCTTGGTGGCAGACTGATCGTACAGATAAACCGGAAGCCCAAATTCATCGGCCAGACGTCGCCCGAGCTCGCGGGAGAGTTCGATGGTCGTGGCCATAGGCGTGTCCCCCATGGGTATCAAGGGAATGACGTCGACCGCCCCCATGCGCGGATGGACTCCCTGGTGCCGCCTCAGATCAATGCGCTCGACCGCCAGTCTAGACGTCGCCAGCAGTGCGGCCATGACGGCGTCGCCGGTTCCGACCAGGGTCAGCACCGATCGATTATGGTCGCCGTCGGCATCGATGCCGAGCACAACGGCACCACCGGCTTCACCGGCCTTGACCAGTGCGGCCAAGACTTGGCGATCCTTGCCCTCGGAAAAATTGGGCACCGCTTCTATCCAATGCACGCCCGTGGAAACCTCCCTCGACCGCAGAGGCGGTCGGTAGCGTTGGCGCCGACGTCAGCGCATT
This sequence comes from Bacillota bacterium, assembly GCA_021846365.1. Lineage (GTDB taxonomy): Bacteria > Bacillota > Sulfobacillia > Sulfobacillales > Sulfobacillaceae > JAJZXC01. Next base: position 7,061 of record JAJZXC010000034.1, read on the forward strand.
CCTAAGTGAGAATACCACGACCGCCGTCGACGGTCATCCACAATCCGCCGCGCCGGCTCTGGGTAGTGACCGCATTTTAGCCTTGGCCCCGCATCCGCCGACGACGAGGCCCGCCATCAAAAACCCAGGTTTTGGAATCGGAAAAGGAAAACGCGTTGGCTTCCCGCGATTTTGGAGCCTCGGGTGGCTCAGACGCTGCCTGCTCTGACCAGGATTCGCTCGCTCGCACCCATCGCGGATCTGAGCGTGGAGCACGTGGGCTTGGACACAGAGAGCTGGAAAACCCCGAACTCTCTGGATTGCAATACCAGCAAGGAACGCTCCTGGGCTACCAAGTGCGGAAATGCCTGCTCAAAAAGTGGGGTGACGCTGTGCCTACTGCGCCAAGACTTATGTACACAAGTACAGTATTACCGCGTGCCGCGCCTTTTGGCGGATGGCGTGGTGGCCAAACACTGCTGTAACATGCTGAGAGCCACCCCAGCTTGCTCGGCGGCCTACCACCACGAGAGGTTCCCTGACCGTACGCGCAGCAACACCTCTTTTACGCCATCCTGGCGCGCTTCCTCGGATCCAGTGTCCCCTTCGCCCGTCTGATGGGCTTGCCTGGTCGGCAACTATAATCCAATGTATACACTCTTGAGCTGACCGAGGTTCCAATGGAGATCTTCTTTCCAGGATTTCTACAGCAGCAGCAGAGAGTGCCTCACGCCATCCGAGAACCGATGATCCGCGCGACGTCGATACGACTACTAAAACTCGCGTAACCGTGCAGTGCCAGGGTTTCCGGTTGGATTCGGGTGTCGGAACGTTGAGAACACTATGGGGATTCGCTCGTGGTGCCGTAGCGAACCATGAGACAGGATAAGGCCGGCACCGTGATGGACAGCGTTCCCCTAGCGTCGACTGAACAAGGCATGTCTTCCCCAGTCAATGTGCTGAGCTTCAGTCCAGATGACACGGAATTGCCGATGTGCACATCGACTGGTTGGGAATCCGGTGTGTAATTTACTAAAAATTGGGCTTCCGTACCGTCGTCTCCGCGCCATCGGCTGGTCAATACCGAAGGAACGTGCAGTTGATGACCCGCGCGCATGTAGATGGTCTGGCTTGACGCGACAGAGACTGGAAACGGCTTTAGCATACGCCCGTACATGAGGTACGGTTGCCCCATGGTCGTCCGCCAAGAGTTCAAATTCCGGATCAGTTGTGCGATGAGATCTTGGTCCGGGCCGGGCGAGTTCCACTCTGTCCCCCAATCCCAATGAATTTGCCCACGGTCTTTGAGTACCACCGTAAGCATTTCGCCGGCAACGAAGGCATAACCCGTCCGCCATAGAAGATTGTACGGAGACCGCTCGATATCGATGGTCGTACTCGACGAGTTTTGGTTGCCCATAAAGTTATTAATGTACTCGTGGTAAAGATATTGATACAACGGGATAGGACACCCCGCCCACAGTGCAATGTTATACCGCAAGTCGTTGAACGTGAGGTAAGGAATAAACGGCTCCGCCGCCGCGGCTTCACAACCAAGGCCGACCTTGTGCGTTGACGATGAGTTGATCCGCTGAAGCGAATGAAAAAGCCCCATCATGGCTTCGGTTTGCCATTTTCCCGGTCCAGGCGGATGCCCGTGGACCGTACTATAACACGCATACGAGAGTCCGCCCAAGTTCTGGTCGAAAAACTGAATGTAATCCACTCCACTGGCCACGACGTGGGCGACTTCGGCGGTCGCGGTGGCGGTGACGAAGGGACTTTTGGGACACATATCGTATCCCCACCGTTGCGCTCCAGCGCAAATATTGGATAGGCCAATGTCCCCGTTGGGTGCGGTGCACATAATGTTCTTTAAATCCTGCTCAGAAAGCGTATGGCGTGGGTGGTACTCGGGGACGAGTAAGCTTTCCCGCGTCCATCCAATGCCGCTACCGTATACCCCAACCCAAAATCCATCGTCGTGGGCCTGACGGACAAATTCCGTAAATGGCGGGGTTCCGCCGTAAGGTGGCCACACATAGGGGGGAGCCCAAGGCGCCGTTCCCTCCCAGTGCATGAGTAGGGCCATAATCTTACTGTCCAACTGTTCCGACAGCCGGCGGAGATGGGGCAGTGCCCGCGCGTAGGGAAAATACTCGTTCGGTTCCATGCTACCGACGTCGCGAGACCCCCGCACGGGGTAGATCACTGTGACAGGCGATGCGGCAAACCACGGGGGAAGATGACGATTATCGCGGAGACGTTCAAACTTTGGGGCGAAAGATTGTAAAAACCAGCTGCGGTAGATTTCCGCAGCATCGTGCCAATCGCCATCAAATATGCCAAGGGCCATCGGATAATCGAGATGATAGGTTCCTCGCCCAAAGCCATCGGCAAATAAACGAAATTGTAACCGAATTCCTCCGTCAACACTCCGATATTCGATCGACTTGACGTGGCCGTTAGGATCGTGAGCTCCTAAGTAAAGTCCTCCATCGGGCCCACAATAGGCCATGAATTGGGCGCCACATGGGCCAGGATAAATCCCTTCCCAGCCCTTGCTGGGATACCCGGGTTCCCGATATTTGAGCCATCCGTGTTCCCTTAGGTCGGCGTCTTCCACCAAAGTTCCTTCCATCGCGGGCCATACGATCCGAGCCGTTCCCTCGCGAGCCACCAAGTCATTCGGCACCACCACCCCGGGAAACTCGATCCACTCCAAGGTGTAGTCGGTGCCATTTTCTACCAACAGGTCCCAATAGGTCAACGAAGATTCCAAGCCCGCTGTACAATGCACCACCACGTGGACAGGTAGACGGCTTAGCGACCGATACGTCAAAACGGCTTCCAATGCATTCGAGGTGGCGGAGAATTCTTGGGCGTCATCCGCCGAGAGGTCGAGCGGAAGCCCGTCTGCCCTAAAGCGCAGACGAAAGAGCGGATTAGGGACATCGGGTTGCGCAAGAAATTCCCGGGTACCGTTGGATACCGAAAGCAGTGCCCCCCTATCGTCGTCTAACCGTAAGGTATAATGCCGATTGAACACCATATCCATCGTTGATCACCGTCCCTAAGATCTTGTGTGATGAATGGCCGCAACAACACCCAATCTATACGCGCGCCGAAGGAGCCTTGTCTTGCCGACAAGGGCGTCGCCAGGTTTAGCCGCATTGTGACCCGGGTGGCGCCCTTGGCGACAGCGCCTGGTGATAGGCAACGACACGCGGTCATACCCCAAGTGCCCCTATTCGATGGGTCCGTTCCGACCGGCTGCATAGAGGCTCAGCTCTCTTCCTAGGCAAAACGCCTCGGATTGGTACCCTCGGGCTTGACGAGAACACGCAGCATTTTTGGTGCATCCCCAACCACGAGGCTAGGGCGAGCTCAGCGCTTCCTCACCGAACACGCTGCGAATCCCCTCGAGCTTCATCCATCCGTCGCCAATCGTCGGTGCCACAATGCCTCCTTCGCCAAATTCATTCCATGCATAAATGTTGAATATTTTTTGGCCTACGGATGTTGCATCGGGCACGCGTAATCGGGGATAGCGATTCAATGCGTCCTTAATCCGGGTTAGTGCCGCGACCCACTGCGAACTGTCCGGAAAGGCAAACGACGGCCGCGGATCGTGCCACGGCTTGGGATTCCACCCCGCAGGAAGATACGGCATATAAGCAGCTACGCTTTCGGTCGCATGGTGTATCCACCCACGCTCCGCAAAGTCGATAAGATTCTGGTACGGATGGTCACCAGCATCGCCATCGGCGTCGGGAACGTCCATATAAGAAGCTAGGAAATCCACAGCCCTCGCTAACGCTCTCATCTCTACGTCATATGGTTCGAATGCCATGACTCCTCCGCCAATCAAAAGGGAAAGCCCATTGGAGCGGGCGATATCTCGCATGCGGTCTATACGTTGGGAAGCGAGTTCTACACTGCCTAGGCATTGCGCTAACCAATAACGAAGGCTGTGGATTTTGAAAATCGGTTTTCCGCCCACGCGGAGATAGGACGGATGCAGCATCCATTGAACCCAATCCTCACAGTGCTTATCCCAGACGTTCGAATCACGAACCGCAAACGGCGGATGATTGCAGAACTCGACAGCAAAACACATCCGATGGTTTTCCGGAGATCGAAGAAACTGCCGAATTCCCTCGTTTAAGCGGGCCACATAGGGCTCTTCGGTAACTTCCGGGGGATACCACAACATCAAGAAAAAATCCACCGTGTGTTCAGATGCCGCAATAATTTCGTGATCCATGGTTTCTTGATCGTTATAACACCCCAGCAACGCAACTCGTTCGGGGTAATCTGACCGCCAATCGATGGCATCGACCACGTACTTGTTGGGGAGACTCCGCCACCAACCGGAAAAATAGTTAATTCCGACCAGGAATTCTCTGCGATGTTGACCATTCTGACCTATGGGCATGGTGCCGACGCCCCCCTCCGTCCAATTTGTGTTGCCCTCACCCGTCACGCCCCGGTGAACTCAACGGTTCAGGTTTTGGCTCTGGAACGGACTGCGGCAGTTCCCAGGTAGATTCGCGTACCTTGAGACGTGTAGGAAGCATTCTGCATATTGGACCGTCCGGTTCCTCCTCGCCACCAGTCCGTGCCAAAAGCAGTCTCCCGGCCTCGTAACCTATCTCGTATTGAGGTTGCGCGACCGTACTCAGGCGCGGACGCACGATGCGCGCCTCGGCAACATCATCGATTCCCATCACGGCCACTTGCTCGGGGATTTGAATCGCATGGTCCTCCAAAAACATAAGAGCCCCTAACGCCACTTGGTCGTTAACCCCTAACACCGCGGTCACCTCAGGATGTTCGCGTAGAACCTTCTCCATTAACCGATATCCGCTTTCTCGATCCATTCCACCCGGATAATGTCTGAGGCTGTAGGACGAGAGTCCATATTCGATCATGGCCTGATGATACCCGTCAATTCGCCTTCGAACGGCGTCGGCTTCAGGATGCCCCCCCAACGGCATGACGTGCTCACGGCCGGTTCGTAAAAGATGCCGGGTTGCCACATAGGCTGCCTCCCGTCCATCCACACTCACTGTATCGAACGCCTCTTGGTAAGGAAGACACTCTGTAATCACCACCACCGCGGTACTACCCGAAGTTTGAATGCGTTGAAGGCGGCGTATGGCGGACCTCTGCGCCTCTGAACCCAAGGCTGCTTCGCTGGCTAGGGGAACCAGTGCCAACCCTTCCACGCCAAGGCGCACCAACGAATCGATGACCTGGGTCTCTTGATTCGGGAGACCATCCGAATTAGCAAGAATCACTTGATAGTTATCTGCCAGCAAACAGTCGTGGAACCCCCGGAACACCTCGGAATAGAACGCATTGGCGATGTTGGGCACCACCATGCCGACGACGCCGGTCCGTTTGGTCACCAAGGCACGGGCGGCAATGCTCGGACGGTAGTCAAGGTCCGCTATCGCCTGGGCGATCACTTCCGCGTTGTCAGGGCGCACAGGTTGGCCTCGGATATACCGGGACACCGTTGCCACCGACACGTCGGCTCTTTGCGCCACATCATAAATGTTCGCCATACGTTCTCCTTTCAGTGGAACTAAAACCGCTATCAGCCCGATTCCCTTCGTAGGCTACCGCAATTTCGGCCTTAGGTCAATGATCCCCGGGAAATCGTCGCGGAAACATCGCCAACATTGCGGCAGGTCCCGTCGTTTTTAGGGGCCTCCCCGCTCTTCGCGGCCAGGCTAAGAATCTCTACCCATGCCCAAAAGTGTAACCGCTAGTCACGAATGGCCAATCTTTCACTGGACGTGATGACTGACAGATGTCGGAAACGTTCCAAACCTCGTCAGTAAAAATCTCGTAAATGGCCATCTACTGGCACACCGCGGGATTTGAACATTGCTAAAACCGGTGAAATCGCCCCCGGCATCCCAAGTTCCGCCTTGACACCTTGTTGAATGACCTATATTGTAATTTATTGAAAACGCTAAGCAATAGTTACACTTGATCATCACATTACTCACTGGCCTAACGCATTAACTGGAACGTAGCGACTAGGGAGTTAAGCAGCCGAGAGGAGCATATCCGTGCACCTGTTGAAAGCTCGTTGGCTGTACGTGTGGCTGGTGCCCACTTTTGTCTTATTGGCCGTATTCTCTTATTGGCCACCACTACTGTCATTAATTACCGCTTTTTACCACGATACCGGTGGTAATGGCGTCGGCAGCCGGTACTTTGTCGGCCTTGCCAACTTTCGTGCCATTTTTTCGGATCCCACGTTTTACCTCGCGTTGGAACACATTGCAATTCTCACTTTTGTACCGTTGCTACTTAGTCTGTTTGTCAACATATTGATCGCCGAACTGCTATTCAACATGAAAAGCCATTGGTGGGCCGGACTTTATCGCTTTCTTATTATGGTCCCCATGGTCACTCCAGCGATTGTCGGAACGCTGATCTGGTCCTTTTTCTATTCCCCGATCAACGGATTGCTCAATATTTTGCTGGGAGATCTCGGCCTTGGGCGATATGAACATACTTGGCTCGCCAACAACCATTATGCTTTGCCGGCGCTGCTCTTTATGGGAATTCCGTTCTTATGGGGACTCGGGGCGCTCATCGTGCTGGCCGGATTGCAAGGTGTCCCCGATTCGGTTTTTGAAGCGGCAGCACTCGATGGCGCGACGAGTTGGCGTCGTATTCGCCGAATCGATTTGCCCCTCGTCGCAGGTCAGATCCGACTGTTGATCATTCTCGGTATTATCGGGGGGCTTCAAAATTTCTTTCAACCATTGATTATGACTCAAGGCGGGCCGAATAACGCCACCATGGTCCCCGGTCTGATGATGTACCAATGGGCTTTCGAGAGCGGTAGCGGGATTCCCCAATATGGGTTGGCCACCGCAATGGGAATTCTGTTATTTGTTGGAATCTTGGGTTTGACCCTTGGTTTAAATCGGTTGGTCCGCAACCACGGGGAAAATGTGTAGGCGCGCCGCTTACCTGCGCTAATGAGGAATTGTACGCCGAATTCGCCAACGTTTCACCAAAAAAGGAAGTGTAGCCGATGATCTCATCCATGGCGACGGCCCCCGCCCCAACCCCAAGACGCCACGCCCGGCCACTTCGGCAGGGGTTCACCGAGGGCACCAAACATCTGATCGTCATCTTCGTGGTCTTGGTGCAGCTGATGCCGCTCGGGTTCATGGTATTAATTTCATTCAAAAGTAGTTCCCAATTTTTGCAAAACCCATTTGGCTTGACCTGGCCGTTTCAGGGCCAGAACTACACGGCAGTGTGGCCGCTGATTGCTCGCCCGCTGTTCAATAGCGTCCTTTACGGACTGAGCACCGCCATAGGGAGCGTAATGATCGCTTCGGTTAGCGCCTTTGTTCTGGCGCGGTATCGGTTCCCCGGGCGCGAGCTCTTATATTACGCCATCATCATGCTGTTGATGATTCCCGGCATCATGAATCTGGTTCCCGCATTTCTCATCGTCGTCCGTCTTCACCTGTTCAATACTCCGTGGGCGATTATTTTGCCTGGCATTGCCGGCGGGCAAGTGATGGCCATCTTTTTATTGCGCACCTTTTTTGGCGCCTTGCCCGAAGACTTGTTTGAAGCCGCTCGCATCGACGGGGCAAGCATGTTCCAAACGTATGCCAAAATCGCCCTCCCACTCAGTTTCCCCATCCTGTTTACCGCAGGGTTACTGCAATTCTTTGCCGCATTCAATGACTTCATCTGGCCGTCTGTGGTCGTCACCTCCGCCCACTGGATTCCCATCACCGTCGCCGTGGATCAGATGAGCGGTCAATATGGGGGGCCGATTGGGACGGAAATGGCGGCGTACACCCTGGCCAGCCTGCCGCTGTTGGTGTTGTTCGCGGTGACCAGCCGCCAGTTTATTCGGGGCATGGTCTCGGGGGCCATCAAGGTATAGCGAAGGAGGTGAATGCCTATTGCCCATTAATTGACTGGAGCCGGCAAATCCATATGGCAACGGAAAACCTATCGAGAGAGGAGACTTACTCATGACTATCAAGCAGTGGGTACGAAGATGGGTCCCGGTGGGCGCGGCATCGAGCCTGCTAGTGGCGTCGCTAGGGGTAGCCCCAGCGGTACAGGCCGCGGCAGCAAAATCTGTCACGCTCAGTATCTACCTAGGGCCGCTAGCGCCCACCGATTCCCTGGTGAAGTCGGTCGCCAACCCCTATCCGCAGGACGCTTTGGATCAATTGGCCAAGGCGTATGAAAAATTGCATCCCAATGTGCACATCAAGGTGTTGGCCCAAGTTCCCATGACCGGAAACGCCTATACCAGCCGTGAAGATACCTGGTTTGCCTCCCATAGCGAACCGGATATCATTTGGGTGCAAGGTGAAGCGGCTACCCTCGGCCCCGAGGGCGACCTGGTCAACCTGAACCCTTACTTATCCCAAAAAGATCCTTACGTTCCCAGTGCTCCCACCTGGGCTGACACCCTGATCACGCAAGGTCCGAATCTAGGCCCCCAAGGGCAACAATACGAAGTGCCCCTCGACGTGGTTGCCACCACCTTTTATTACAATCAATCGATTTTACAAAAAGCGCATATTCACCACGTGCCGCACACTTTGGGTCAGTTATTCCAAGACAGCGTTCGCATTGAACAAGCCCACCTGCCCGGAGTCTACCCGTTTTATCAGGTGAGTGATCCGTTAAATTGGTGGTTTTACGGTATTTACGGGTCCGCCATTCAAAGCAATCTGGTCAAAAAGGCCTATTGGCACGGACCGACCAGCGGTCCTCTGACTCCCGAGGAAACCGCGCGGGCGGTGCAGTTGAAGTTGGTCACCACCAAGAGTCCGGCCATCCGCCAAGTATGGATATGGGCCAAGAAATTGGCAAATTATGGCCCCCCCTGGGACACCACGTTGGTCAACCAACAGGCCGATTCGCTCTTTGTCAACGGCCGGCTGGCGTTTTACTGGGACGGGAACTGGGACTACAACTATCTGAAAGACGCGATTGGTCATCGGTTTGCTTGGGGCACCATGTCGTTGCCCGCCGTCTCCCAACAGGACTATCCGACCGCGAGCCCGATGCCGTTATTGGGCGGAGCCAACAACAATGAAGCGATTACCCAAAATGCGGTGACCCAGCACGTGTTGCCTCAGGCCGTGAACTTCCTGCAATATCTCTCCAGCCCCCACCCTGACGCGTTACTTACCGCACAGGGAACCGGCGGTAACATTCCGAATACCAAGGGAGCGCCGGTGCCCAAGTCGGTTGGAGGCTTTCTGAAGACCGTTTTACGTTCCAAGACCACCGGATTTTTCGACTTCGGGATTGGGCCGAATATCACCGCTCCCGACGTTCAGGGGGTCTTGGAAGCCTATCTTAAAGGAGAAATCTCGTTAAATACCGCGCTGAGTAAGGCAGAGACTCTGTGGCTTCAGGAAAACGCGCAGACGATCTCGCAGAATCAGCACGGTCCCAAAAGTCAGCGGTGGAATTTAAAATCCTGGACCTCGTAACGCTTGCCACAATAACCGAGTGCAATGGAAGTCTAATCCACGGCTTCCATTGCACGCCGGATCATCCATCCCCACACATCCTTGGCATCGTCTCATCGTTTCAATGGGGCGTTGGCGACGGGCCAGGTAGTTCTCTGCGGTTCAGGTGGCAGCCTTAGCTAACGATTCCAGTTGATTGACTCGACTTGGCCCCGACACTCAAGTCCTTGACTTAAACCAACAGATAGGCCATGGAACGTCTTTCCGGTCCGCTCCATATTACGGGCCTGCGGTGCCTGGCCCAAAGGGAGGTTTATCATGAGATCTCGTGCAGGACGCTGGCCGTCCATGATGATCGCCGGCCTCGCTATTGCTCTATTTTCCAGCACGGAGGTTGGGGCCGCGCCGCCGCCCAACCCAACGCCTTCGTCGGCAACGGTGCAGACAAACGGCACGCCATATGCTCAGTTTACGGTACCCGGAAGGATTCCGGCGGTTGATTTTAATCACGGCGGATCCCCAGCGGCCTATTACTGGAATCCAAATTCCGGCGGTAACGATCAATCTTTGCGACCCAACACCTCAGTGATGATTTCCCAGACAGGCGGTCAAACGTACATCACTAGCTCGGTGGCAACCACTGGAGCGTTTGCGGGTTACGCGAAAGACTATGTCAAATATACCTTCCAAGCCCGTGACGCGGGGTGGTACCACGTGGATTATAATGCCGATTCAATCCATGGCGGCACGTTAACCACCGTGATGGACGGAGTTCAAGAAGGGCAATCGCCGAGCGTTCCCGTTTCTTCCGCGTTTACCACCGTATCGTTGCCAGAAGACATCTTCTTAAACAAGGGTGCGCATACCTTAATGGTGGTTTTTAACTCGGGCCAAATCAATTTAGCGAGTATCTCGGTGAGCCGTACCCGCCCGCCCGTCGTTGCCACCCCGACGCTAATCCGTCCTCAGTTTCCTGGGGAATCGCCATTTGTTGCGAACGCGGTCGTTACCGCTCCGCCGTTTCGTGCGGACCCCACAGGCCAGCACAACAGTGCACCGGCGATTCAATCTGCTATAGACGCCGTATCTGAGACCGGCGGAGGCGTGGTATATATCCCTGCGGGGAGGTACAAGATCGACGGATCCCTATCCGTCCCGGAAAATGTGGTGCTACGTGGGCAGTGGCAGCCGCCACAAGCCCACGCAAAGGCGGTTCTAGGTACTTTACTTGAGGTGGGGAGTGATTCCGCACGTCAGATTGGCACTCCTCTCATTACTTTGAGTGGCCCCAATGCAACCGTACGGGATTTAGCGACCTGGTACGAATACCAGACCCCTTCCCATGCCATTAAGTACGCTCCCACGATCGCGAGCGTGACCTATTCGACGAATGTGATGGATGTCACCTTGTACAATTCCTATGAAGGGATTGATTTCACGGCTGGTAGCGAAAGCACCCTAACCAACATCTACGGTACATGCCTTTATCGCGGTATTATCCTAGGCGGAGATGAAGAATCTTCCTATGTCCAAGGCGTACACTTTCATGACGCCATTTGGGCCAATGCTCCAGCTCCCATTTCATCTTCCGTAACGGAATCTCCCTCCAACGCCCTGCCGATTCTTACCACGTCCGGGCTGACCGGCTTAGTCCTTCGGCGGAACGATGGTTTGACCGTAAACGATGTCTCCGTGACCCATGCGTTACATGGAATCGTTTTGGAGCAAGGACGGACGACCGGGTTTTACGGCAGCTTGTCGGCCATCCACGCATCCATCAACCCCGAGGGATACAACCGCGGTGTGGGTTACGTCAACACGACGAGCATTCCCCAGTTGGATGGACACGCCTATACATCCCCACCGACGATGGCGCCTAAAGGGACTGTTCTAGCGGTCGTACATCCCCTAGCGGAGCCCCCCGTGGATCCGGGACATGAGGCTGGCTCTCCCGGCGACGCGACGGCGTCTATTCAAAAGGCCTTGGATCAAGTGGCTCATCGCGGGGGTGGGGCCGTTTATCTGGTACCCGGCGTCTATCGAATTTACGGCCATCTTGTTGTGCCTTCCGGCGTGGAGTTGGTCGGAGGCTATGGTGCGCCCCATGGGGCCGAGACGAAGGATACGACCATCTTATGGGCGTATGGGGGCAGCAACACCGACCATCCAAACCGTGCTGCCGCATTGATCAGCCTCGATGCACATTCCGGCGTGCAAGGCCTCTCGATCCTCTATCCGAATCAACAACCCAACGCGATCATTCCTTATCCGTATACATTCCGAACCTTGGGTCCCGGATGTTGGATTCAGAATATCGATGCGATAAACCCGTATAATCTCATGGACCTTGCGTCGAGCCCCAGCAATGGCTTTGTCGTGAGTGGGATTGTCGCGGCGGCCCTAAATCATGGGATCGTAGTAGGTGGAGGCACGCAAACCGGGTGGCTGCAGCGTGTTCTCATAGATTACGGCACGTGGTTTCAGTCCGACCACCTGAACAGTCCCTTTCTGTGGGCGATATCGGATCTGCAGTCGTATACACTGACCCACACCGTGTCCTTTACCTTCGATCAGTGCACATCGATCGAGGGATTCGGCCTTTCGACCTTTAACATCCATACCGGGTTCGTATTGGGTAGCAGCACACGAGCCGTCGGCCCCCAGGACCTCTGGCTCTATGGACCCGCCTCGGACACGTCCAATGGCCCCGGCTACAGGGTTTCCGCGGGACAAAGTATCTACCTGGTTGGATTGCTAGGCGGTTCCACCGAACCGCAAACCCCGCTTCCCCCGCCGTTTTTAGAAACTACCCCCTCATTTACAGGCACAGTTACCATGTACGGCGCGGTCAACTGGGCCACGACAAAGACTCCCGCACAGCAAGGAGGGACGGTCGAACTGTACGAGCCACCGGCTCCGCCTACATCGGTTTCGTACGTTGTCGGTCAGCAGGCCTCCGATGGGCTGGTGCCTGTGCTGCCCGGGGGCAGTCTCGTGGACAGCCGGTATACGGTGGCTTCGGTCTACGGCCGAACCGCCGACGTGATGACCACCAACCCTACTGCGGGATCGCCTCCCTACTCAATGTTATACTTCCGGGTTGCCCGCAGTTCGGGGCTTCTCACCTCCGCGCCAACGACACTGTACCTCACGGTAACCTACGCGAACGCGCCGAAGGGACTGTCTTTGACGGCGGAGTACAACTCATCCATCGTGTCCGCGGCCACCGTCAATGGGAGGTACACACCGCTGCCGACGGACGAGCCAGCCGCCGTGACGACGGGAGCGGGCGGTTGGACGACGGTCACCTGGAAGCTGCCAGACACGGCCTTCGCCGAGAGCGAAAAAACGGCGTGGGCCGCGGCTTACGGGGAGCCCGCCGGTGCCGACTTCCGAATTGAAGCCGTGCCCGGCGTGGCCATTTCGGGGGTGACGGTGTCGCTCACGCCGCCTGCGACTTCAGTATCCTACATTGCCGGTCAGCAGGCCTCCGATGGGCTGGTGCCTGTGCTGCCCGGGGGCAGTCTCGTGGACAGCCGGTATACGGTGGCTTCGGTCTACGGCCGAACCGCCGACGTGATGACCACCAACCCTACTGCGGGA
>JAJZXC010000035.1 GCA_021846365.1 Bacillota bacterium
CGGGACTGCTTCCGTGCGTCCATTACAGAGGGTGAATTCCGAGGGAATCGATTTTTCCGAAGCACCATCCGACTCCCGGTACAGTACTCGAACGCATTCCTGGCGATTCCGAGGCGTTTTAGGCTATATATACGTCCCAATATTCCCTCGACCTCGTACTTTGCTGACTTCCTGGACTATTCGCTCATCGTTAACTTGACACCATTGCCCATCATATGGAGCATGATACTCCGATAGCCTGGAATTGTCCATCATTTATTAGCTACAATCCCGCTCATTTTGCCAACGGTTTCGATACCGAAATACCGGGTTTACCGAATATGTACGTTGGTTCTAGGTCTGAGCTCATCCCCACCACGTGCAAGAATTAAGGCGCACGTTGGTGCGGTGGCCGCTGTGGGGAGGACGACAACTCTAGTCGACTCGGCCATTTCTCGATCGCGCAAACGCGGAGTACGCGGCGAATTTGCGTTCTTGACCACGGGTACAACATTGCCAGATCGCCGGAAGGCTCAAGCTAGTGGAGGCCAAGGTCATCCCCGCCTTGCCGACGGGTGGCATGGTCGACATCCACTGCTGATGCAATCCCGTGACTCCCCTGAGGGCGCCAGCGAGCATTCCGGCCGCGGATTTCGGATCCTCCTCGTTGCCAAGGCTTGGAGCATGATCCGGCTCGCCCAACCCATCGGCTTTGCCGAGTTTTATGTTACCGCCTTCGGGTACCTTTGGTATCCGAGTCTTCTGGCAAGCGCGTTCCTCAATCAGACTCCGGTGGCGGATGCCCTGATCGGCTGATGCCACCTTAAGTCATGTCTCCTGTCGAAAAGGCGAATTCTCGCATCGCGAGTGCCAATATATGGATGCCTCACCGCTAACTCGGGTGGTGGATAGAGTGCACGGGTATGGCCTGTCTTCTCGCAGTTCTCCGCCCTTCATCCCCATCTTCAATCCCCCGGCTCGACATAGACTCGGCGGCGTCGGGTGTGTCATGCGCTCACCAGCCAATCGGCAGCACGTGCCGCTCAATACCGTGCCGGTGCACAAGAAGGTCATAAACCCGGCCGATTAAGGAGATATTGTCATCAGTTGAGGATTTTGGTTGATTCCGCTTCTGGGGCTCTACCCGGAGCAGACCCAATTTACCCAGGAGGACTCCATGAAGCTCAACGACCACTTGTTAACCCAAGCTCGCGAACTGGCGCTGATTCACGAGTTGGCTCCGACACGTCATCGTTGTCACCATTTTTGGCGGCGATTCCGGACTGATCAGGTGCGCTTGCGCAGCTTTGTCGGCAAGCTCACCATGGCCCGAGCGGACTGCTCGCAGCTCGCCGAAGACTGGTTGCTCGACCACATCGCATTCCTGGAGCTGCAAGCCAAAGAGGTCCACCGCCACTTGTCCCGCGACGTCCTCAACCGCCTGCCCTGCCTCCAAGACAGCGAAACACCACGCGTCTACGCGATGTGCGATGAATATCTGCAGCATGTAAACGGACGTTACGACGTTGATACGTTTGAGGATTACCTGAACGCATACCAAGAGGTGTCCGTCCTCAGCATAGCTGAGTGCTGGGCACTGCCCTCCATCCTGCGCGTGGTTTTATTGCACCGGTTGACGGAAGCCATGGGCGAGGTCCGTCGTCGACACGAGGTCTGTGAATGGGTGGCTTCGCTGCTCGGTCGTCTCGACGCCCGGCCTCGGTCGCAATCCGGCCAAATTCAGCGCATGCTGGACCAGATGGTTGACCAACGCCCACTTTCGTCGGTTGAGACGGTCCACCTAATCCGGCACTTGAGCGAGCGTGAACCTGATTTTCAGGCCGTGGGACAATGGGTACGGGGATACGTTGCCAACACTGCCCAGGACCTGGAACAGATGGCGTCCTGGGAACATCAGCTGGAATCCGACCTGCAAGTCACCTGCGGCGACCTCATCACAAGCCTGCACACCTTAGAGCGGCAACCTTGGCAGCAGACATTCGAACGGATCTCCGAGGTCGACCGCATCTTGGCGGAAGACACCTTCAGCGGTTATCAGCGGCTGGATTTCGCCAGCCGTGAGCAGTTGCGGCGCATGGTGGCAGGCGTTGCCCGCCGGTTGGGGCTGCCCGAAGCGGTGGTGGCCCGCGCCACCGTCGACTTGGCCAAAGTTAACCGCGAGAAGGCGCGCGACCGCCAGGCCGCGCACCCCGCCTATTACTTGCTCGATGCCAATGGCTTGATGGTTTTGACCCGGGCTCTGGCCAAATCGGCTAGGCTTCGTCGGCAGTTCACCTTTACCCTCGCCCTCGCCGTCCGTCGCTATCCCTTCGCCGTCTATATTGGCACCCTCGGCATTCTTTTTTTCACCTTCTTGCTCCTGGGAGCGACCTTGGTAACCGAAGGCATACCCGTCGGAGTATGGTCTCGGTGGGTAGTGGTTGCCATGCTCTTGGTACCCGCCAGTGAGTGGGCGGTCTCCGCCGCCCACTCACTATTGGCCGACCTGTACCCCCGGCGGATCCTGCTGCGCTACGATTTTTCGGAGGGCATCCCTCTCGATGCGCGTACGCTGGTGGTCCTGCCCATCATCTGGTCAACCCTGGAAGATGTGGACGACGCGGTGGATCGCCTGCGAGTCCATTTCTTAGCCAATCGCCAGCGACATTTACACTTTGCCCTGCTCGGGGACTTTCATGACGCCCCGGCGGCCACCACAGCCAATGACGCCGATTTGGTACGCCACGCGATCCAGCGCGTTGACGAATTGCGGGCGCAGTACGGTAGCGACCGGTTCTTTTTGTTCCATCGCGACCGCCGCTTCAATCCTAACGACGGCGTGTACATGGGTTGGGAGCGCAAACGAGGAAAACTCGTAGAGTTCACGGAACTCTTGTTGGGCAGCCATAACACGAGTTATTCGACCGTCCACGGCGACACGGCCATTCTCCCCGAGGTGCGCTACCTGTTTACCGCCGATCACGATACCCAACTTCCCATCGGGGTCGTCAGCCGCCTAGTGGCCACGCTGCACTTTCCCTACAACCAGCCTCGGCTGAATCCATCCCAAACGCGCGTCATTGAAGGTTTCGGGGTCTTGCAGCCGCGAGTCGCGGTCAGTTACCAATCTGCTCACCTTTCCCGCTTCGCCGCTCTATGGGCCGGTGAACCCGGCATTGATCCGTATGCCTTTGCTATGTCCAACCCTTACCAGGCCGTTTTCGAACAGGCTATCTTCGTCGGCAAGGGTCTTTTTGACGTACACGTGTTTGCCAAGCTGCTCGCCCGCCGCATTCCCGAAAATCTCGTGTTGAGCCACGATTTGCTCGAAGGCGGATTCTTGCGGGCGGGGCTGACTCCCGACATTGAACTCGTCGAAGACCACCCGACGACGTTTTATGCCTATCAGTTGCGGGCGGAACGGTGGATGCGGGGCGACTGGCAATTGCTTCCCTGGCTTGCCGGTCGGACCAAAGATCGCAGTGGGCAGCGTCAGCCGGTGGATTTAGGCCTGCTGACCCGACTGCAAATCCTCGACAACCTCCGTCGCAGCGTGCTCATGCCCGCCCTCTACCTGGTCGCTCTGTTGGGCGTCGCGGTCTTGCCCGGCCACCGGGGGGTTTGGCTCGTCATCGTCGTGCTGACCCTGTTCCTGCCCTTTTGGCAGTCTTTGGACCAAAACCCCCGCTATGCTCGACACCGTCGGCGGATGGCCACCGCCTGGGGGCAGAGCATAGTCGGCGTCGCCACGTTGCCCTTCACCGCTGTGGCCACCGTGCCGGCCATCGTGCGGGCGCTCTACCGATTGTTGGTGAGCAAGCGGAAATTGCTGGAGTGGACACCGATCCACCAAGTCAACCGCAAGGCGCTGTACCACCGGATACTGTTAAATGAGCCCGCGGGTTACGCGGCCACCTTGCTCTTCCTAGCCGTCGGATGGAGGCTTCCCGGCGGCGAGCGGGTTGGGGCAACCGTGCTGGCGACCAGCTGGCTCCTGGCCCATCCCCTCATCGCCAGACTAGATCGCCCGGTGAAACCGGTGGCCAAGCGGTGGGCGGATCGGGCCAGGCCCGAATTGCGTGCTTGGGCCCGCCAGATCTGGTCATTCTTTGACCACTATGTCACGGCCGAGGAATCCTGGCTTCCCCCGGACAATGTCCAATTTGACCCCGACAAGGTCGCCCATCGCACCTCACCCACCAACATCGGCCTGTATCTGACCGCCGTCTTGGCCGCAGCCGACCTTGGCTTCATCGATGGCTGCAGCCTGGTCGCCCGTCTGGCATCCACCCTGACCACGCTGGCGGGCCTGGAGAAATGGCATGGACATCTCTTCAACTGGTATGACACGCGCTCGGCGGAGCCACTATATCCCCGCTATGTGTCCACCGTGGACTCCGGCAATCTCATCGCATATCTCCTCGTCGTCCGCCGGGGACTGGAAGAGTGGATTGAAAAGGACCCTGATCTCGGTGAACTGGGAACCGGGGTCGTCCACCAAATCGACCGATTGCTCGCCGAGGTCGATTTTCTGCCCTTGTACAATTCCGATCAGCGCTTGTTTTCGGTGGGATTCGACGTCGAAGGCCAACGCAAGGAGACCGCCCTCTACGATCTGCTCGCCTCCGAGGCGCGACAAACCAGCTTCGTCGCCATCGCGCTGGGTCAAATTCCGGTCGCCCATTGGTTTACCCTAGGCCGATCGATGACGGTCGCGGCGGGCTGGAAAACCCTTTTGTCCTGGTCGGGAACCATGTTTGAATATCTGATGCCTGGGCTGATTATGCGAACCTATCGCAAAACCGTATGGGATTCGACCTACCAGGGAGCGCTGGCCCGCCAGCGCGAACACGCCAGGAAGCGGCGGGTGCCGCTGGGAGCCTCGGAAAGCGGCTACTACGCCTTCGACTATGCTTTTAACTATCAGTATCACGCTTTTGGCGTCCCAGCCCTAGCACTCGATCGCACCCCGGAACGGGAAACTGTGGTCGCCCCCTACGCCGCCGCGCTAGCCCTGTCGGTCGCCGGCCGGGAGAGCCTGCAGGCACTCGCCGCCTTCAAGTCCCTGCAGGCCAAGGGTGTCTATGGCTTCTTTGAAGCGGTGGATTTTACCCGTCGCCGACTGCCGCCGGGGGCGGGGCATAAGGTGGTGCAAAGCTATATGGCCCATCACCAGGGGATGATGCTGTTGGCGGTTGGCAATGTGCTGCTCGACAACCTGTTTGTGGAGAGGTTTCATGCGGATTTTCACGTGCGCGCGGCTGACCTCTTGCTGCAAGAACGCGTCCCCGATGCTCCGGCCATCATTGCCGTCCCGCTTCCTCGCCACGCTAAATTACCGGAGATGGACGACTATGCCACCAGCGGTGGTGCACGGAGGATTGTTGGGCCCGAAGGGGGCCCGCAAGTGACCGTGCTCTCCAACGGCACAATGACCGAGGTCATCGCCGACGACGGCAGTGGCATGTTGAGTTGGCGGGGCTTGGCGGTCACCCGCGGGCACACCGACCCAGTCATTCCGGCCGCGGGGCTAGTGTTCTATGTGCACGACCTGACTTCGGCGGCGACTTGGAGCCCGACCCGCTTTCCCTGCCTGCCCGCCCAGGCGACTTGGGAAACCGTGCTATATATTGACAAGGCCCGGTTTCATGGCAGCTTTCAGGATATTGACTGGCGTCTCGAGGTTACCGTGCATCCGGAAGCCGACGTCGAAATCCGGAGGTTTAGACTAACCAATCGCTCCGCCGAGGATCGCGTGCTCGAAGTCACTTCCTTTATGGAGCTGGTGCTGGGGGACCCTGAGGCCGACCGCGCGCATCCTGCGTTTAGCAAGTTGTTTGTTGAAACCGGACTTGACGCCGATCACCAGTGCCTGTTCGCCCATCGCCGGCCCCGGTCGGCGAGCGAATCGGAGCTTTGGGCTGCCCACGTCCTGTACGTCGATGGCGAGCGCTCACCCGCCTACGAATTTGAAACCGACCGCGGTCGGTTCATCGGCCGCGGGTGCGGCTGGAGCCTACCCCATTCCATCGACGCCCATCTCGAGGGGTCAACGGGAGCCGTCGTCGATCCCGCCTTTGCCATGCGCCGCACCCTGCACCTGGCTCCGGGGGAGTCGGCCATGCTCTATGGATTAACCGCCGCCGCCCCCTCCAAGTCGGACGCCCTCGCCGCCCTCCAACAACTCAGTCAACCCGCCCAGGTGGACCGCGGTTTTCATCTGGCCTGGGTGCGTGCGCAAGTAGACCTACGTCACTTACACATGAGCCTCAAGGACGCCGTCCTGGCCCATCAGTGGGCTGCCTGCGTCCTATATGAGGGCCCGCTTTCGCGGCCCCGGCGGGAGGCCATCCTGCACAACACCCTCGGGCCGGCCGGGCTCTGGGCGCACGGCCTCAGCACGGCGGCGCCGTTGACCGTTATCGATCTTAAGCATCGGGCGGATACTCAGGCCTTGACTCGCCTGATTCGCCAGCACCAGTATCTGGTATCGCTGGGTCTGGCGGTGCAATTGGTGATTCTGGATGAGGTGGCGGACGACGCCGCGGGCGACTTGGTTGAATGGCTGACCAACGCGCTGGCCGCCGCCGGCGTCCCCAGTCCAAGTCGAATCACGGTGCTAAAGGCGCATCAACTATCGGTCGGCGAGCGCATCTTGCTACGGGCGAGTGCAAGCTTGTGGCTTCGCTCCAACGGCCCCAGCCTGGCGGCCGTGCTCGGCCACCGGACCAAGCCAGGGCTGCTCGCTCCGCGATTCCGGACGGCTCCCCTGCCTCCGGGGCAGCCGTCGCCGGTCGCCGACCGGGGCGAGTTTTTCAACGGATTCGGCGGATTCATTGATCATGGTCAGGCCTATCACCTCGAGGTGGCCCCTGCCGCCGGTCTGCCTCGGCCGTGGAGCAATGTCATTGCCAACCCAGAATTCGGCTGCCTGGTGACGGAACTCGGCACCGGCTATACGTGGTGGCGGAATTCGCATCAATACAAACTGTCACCCTGGTCTAATGACCCGGTGGTCGATCCGCCCGGGGAATGTTTGTACCTGACCGACCGCGAAACCGGCCGAGTGTGGACGGCGACCCCGATGCCGGCCGGGAGCAGGTGCCGATTTGAGGTGACCCACGGCTGGGGATTCAGCCGGTTTGCATCGTCGGCAGCCGAATCCGCCGTCGCCCATACTATGGAGATTAGCGTGCCGCCCTCCGATGCGGTGAAAGTAATTCGCCTTCAACTCACCAATACCACTTCGCAGCCCAAATCCATCGCCGTAACCTATTATTGCGCATGGGTACTGGGCGAAGCTGGGCGTCACTCCGCGCCCTTTGTCGTCACCGACTGGGATATGGCCACCCGTACGCTCACCGCACGGAACCGACGCCCAACGGCATTTGGTGATGCCGTCGCCTTCTTGCATATCGCCGCACCGAGTGAGTCCGCCGCCCCGATCGACTATTCCTGGACGGGCGACCGGATGGAGTTTATTGGCCGTGAGGGAACGCTTAGCCATCCTGCCGCCCTCGACCGGGAGCGACTGTCGGGGAGCGTGGGGGCCTTTTCCAGCGCCTGCGGAGCGATCCAAGCGGTGGTTGCCATTCCGGCCGGCGCGTCCGTCTCCCTGGTTGTCCTCTTAGGAGCGGCCGATTCCCCGGCCGGGGTCAGGGACTTGGTCGGCCGCTACGGCAGCCTCGAGGCACAGCAGACGGCCCTGGCCCAGGTCACCGACTTTTGGCAGTCGCTGGTGACGCAGATTCACGTCACCACGCCTGACCGCGCCACCGACGTGATGCTCAACGGCTGGCTCTTGTATCAGGTGCTGAGTTGCCGGATTTGGGCTCGCACCGCCTTTTATCAAGCCGGGGGCGCATTTGGCTTTCGCGACCAACTTCAGGACTCGCTGGCGCTGCTGCACGCCGCGCCGTCGCTTACCCGCCAGCAGATTGTATTGCATGCTGCCCACCAATATACTCAGGGAGACGTCCAGCACTGGTGGCACGACGACCTAAAGAAGGGACTGCGCACGCACATTGCCGACGACCCGCTATGGCTCGCTTACGCCGTTTCCCGCTATGTGGAGCACACCGCCGACGAGCATCTCTTGACGGTACAGGTACCCTATTTGGAAAGCGCGCCCTTGGCCGCCGAGGAAACCGAACGCTATGAGGACATCCGCTTTGGCGAAGAGCGGGGAAGCATCTTGGACCATTGCCTGCGCGCCATCCGGCACGCGTGTCGGTTCGGCGAACATGGTCTCCCGCTCATCGGCACCGGAGATTGGAACGACGGGTTGAATCGCGTCGGGCCCGGGGGGCGCGGAGAAAGCGTGTGGCTGGGCTGGTTTCTGCTCGACGTGCTAAAACGATTCGCCCGCCTAAAAGGTCCCCTGCCTCCCCAAGAGGCCACTCGTTTCGCCGAGCTGGCCGGCGAACTGGAGACCAATCTCAACGCGTACGCTTGGGATGGCGGCTGGTTTCGGCGGGCCTTTACCGACGGCGGCCGATGGCTTGGCTCCAGGGCTCAGCCTGAATGCCGGATTGACGCGGTGGCGCAGTCATGGTCGGTAATTGCGGACGGGGCTCCGCTCGACCGCCAGCTTCGAGCGATGCGCGCATTTGACCGGGAATTGGTAGACGGGCGCACCGGGTTGGCACGACTCCTGGCGGAACCATTTGACGAAACCAAGCCGAGCCCGGGGTATATTCAGGGGTATCCGCCGGGCATCCGGGAAAATGGTGGCCAATACACCCACGGTGCGGTCTGGAGCGTCATCGCCTGGGCCATGCTCGGGCGCGGTCACGCCGCCTTCCGCCTCTTTTCGCTCCTCAATCCCGTTAACCATACACGAAGCGCTGAGGACGTCTTTGGTTACGGCAACGAACCGTACGTCACCTCGGCCGACGTCTACGCGGCCCCGGGACATGAGGGCCAGGGAGGCTGGTCGTGGTACACGGGGTCAGCCGGCTGGCTGTACCAGGCCGGAATCGAATATGTGCTCGGCCTCAGCCTGAGCGGTCGCCGACTGTTTGTGCAACCGGCGGTACCTTCGACGTGGAAGTCGTTCGCCATAAGCTATCGCTATGGCACCGCCACCTATCACATCACCGTCCAGTCCCGCCCCGGGGAAGTGGACGCGTGGATCTTGGATGAGGCGGCTCCCACCTTCGCCCCCTTCCTCGAACTGGTCGACGACGGCCAGACCCATACCGTCGTGCGCCGGCTGTCCTCCTTGACCCGCGGCCGCCGACCGACGGCCGGCGAGGAGTCATAGCTACCGGCTACTCCCTGGCGTCGGCCCTCAACGGGACGACGTCAGCGGTTTCCACCAGCCACCGGAAGACGCGATCCCGCAAGCCCGCTTCAACCTCGGCCAGCACCGGATCTCCGCTGCGGTTGACCGATTCCATGGGATCTTCGGCCAAATCGTACAATTCATCCATCTCGTCATGACGATAGACATATTTATAGCGCTCGCTGCGGCACATGATGGCCTTGGTATGCTCGGGCCCGGCGTTCCGCTGAGCGCTGAGCCGCGGCCAATAGAGGCCGGTCGGCTGCTGGCCGCCCAGACTTGCCAACTCCATGCACTGCCGCTCATGGGCCAGGCGTCCACCTTCGGCGAAGACGGCGTCCCGGTGCGGACGCCCGCAATCGCTCAGCAGCGGCACCAAAGAGCGGCTGAAGCCGGGATGCGGCCACCCGATGCCCACCAGGTCGCAGACCGTCGCCGGCAGGTCCACCAGTTCACACAACTGTGCCCGCACCCCGGGGATGACGGCTTGCCCCGCCGGCGGCTTAATGATCAAAGGCACCCGGGTCAGACAGTCTTCAAACGTATTCTGGGTTTTTTCCACCAGTCCGTAGTCACCCGCAAAATCGCCGTGGTCGGAAAAAAACAACAGGGCGGTGTCGTCGTAGCAGTCGAGCGCCTTCAACCCATCCACCAGCTCGCCGAAGAGGCTGTCCATGCGTGCGCACATCCCGTAATAGACGCCCCGCAGTTCGTTCCAGTCGGATTCCGGCCAGTCTCCAAGTCCCTGATGCTGACGAATCCATCTGAGCATGCTCGGCTTGCGCGAAAAATCGGTCGCGATTCGCCGCGGCGGCAGGCGATCGCGCTCTATCGCCTGATCCCACGGGGCGGGGACGCCGTATGGCGGATGGGGATGAATGAGCGCCAGGTAGACGGCGAACGGCTGGTCTTGGTGCGTCATCTCGGCGATTGAGGCCAGGGCACGGTCAATCGTCGCGCGGTCGCGGTCGACCCACGGCTCACCGGGGCGACCCAGTCTGCCTTGGTAAAAGCCGTAATAGCGCGGATCTCCGGGCTCGCCGCGCCACTCCCGCTCCGGCGGACCTGAAGAGAGCGAAACCGCGGGGTCGCGTTCCGCCCGGTAGCGCACGTCGGCCACCTTAGACAGAAAAGAAGGATCGGCGTCGGCGGGAATCAAGTCATTCTTGCCGCCCCACCAGACTCTGTAGCCCGCCGCCTTTAACTCGGCCAGGAGAATGGGCTCATCTGGTCTCAACATGTGATACATAGTGCGGTGACCGCGCACGTGGGGGTACCAGCCGCTCATAAATGAACAGCGGCTGGGAGTGCACACCGGGTTTTGGCAAAAGGCATTGGCAAACGAGACCCCGGTTTCCGCAACCACTTCGTCCAGGTGCGGGGTCTTGGCCGCCGGATTGCCCACATGGCCGAGGACATCGCCCCGCCATTCGTCGGGCACGAAGAAGATGACGTTGGGCCGTGTCTTCATAAAATTTTGGCGCCTCCTTTGTTCACGCCCGCCCCCGTGCCGAGGGCGGCTCCGTCTGTTTCCCCTTCCTCTGCTTGCCTGGCCCAACGCGCCATCATACGAATCCGGCGTCCCGCCGCGCCTGATCTATCGGTGTGGCAAAATACGTACGGGCGGGAGCATCCCCCGGCACCACTTGGTCGGTCAATCTGGCCGGCAGCTGACCGATGAGCTCAGTCAACGGCTTTTGCAAATCGACGATGACCTCGGGATGCGCCTGGGCCACATTGTCTCGCTCCTCGGGATCCCGGGTCAGGTCGAATAATTGCTCATCGCGGGTGGGGTCTTGGTAGTTGACGACGTAATTCCAGGCCGCGTTGCGAACCGAGGCATGCGAACCCCAGCCGATGACCACGTGGCGCCGACCGCGATTGGTCCCCGCCGCGCGAAGCGGCCAGACATTTTCCCCCGCCACCGGCGGGTGGGGCACGCCGAGCAACCCGAGCGCCGTCGGCATCAAGTCGTGACTTTGCACCAGGGCATGGGAGACGGTACTCTCCGCCGCCGGATGGCGCGCTATCCACAACATGCGCGTGTTGTGCGTATAAAGGCGGTCGGGCGCCTTGGAAAACTGCCCATGGTCCATGAGTTCGGTACCGTGGTCGTTAACCACCATGACCACGGTGCGCGAATCGAGGCCGGTGCGCTCTAGGGTATCGAGCAGGTGGCCCAACCATCGGTCGACAAAGGCCAAGTAAGCGAGATACAGGGTGCGCGTGCGCTCGATTTCCTCCGGCGACAGATCGCGTTCCGTATAGTGCACGGGATAGATGGCCTCCAGGCCGACCGGCTCGGGGTCCAGGCCGAAGCGTCGAAGATACGGGCGGGGCGGATCCCACGGCTCGTGGGGAGCAAAAGAATCCACCCAGAGAAAGAAGGGTTCCGCGGCCGACGCGGCGAGCACAAAGTCCGACGCCTTCAAAAAGACCTCAGCCGTGGTCCAGTCCTGTTCACGCTGGCGTCCTTGCATATTCAGCAGGTATTGCGTCAGCACCGGGTGCCGCGCCGGGTCGGGATCCTTGACGTAGCGCCGGAGCAGGCGGGGGTCAATCCGGCCGGGCCGAAAGTTATCGCTTTCGTACCCGCGCACGGCTTCATAGGCCAGAAATCCGCGGGTAAAGTTGCCGGTGGGCTTGAACAGGTGATAGGTATCCGCAATCAATCCCGTTTGATAGCCGTGGGCGAGCAGGATTTCGGCCAAGGTCGGCTGCTCGGGAGGGATCTTGTGCCAGCCTCGCCCCGTTGGCCACGATCCCTTGGTGTCATAGCTGAAACGCCAGGGAAACGACCGCTCGCCGGTGAATAGCGCCCGCCGCATGGGAATGGTGGGCAAGCCCTCGCCGTAGGCTTGGGAGTAGAGCGTGCCCTGACTGCGCAGGCGGTCCAGGTTGGGCAAATCTACCTGCCAAGGCGCTTCATGCACCGCGCAGTCATAGCGAAAGGTGTCCAGACACACCACCAACAGATTCAGCCGCTGTTTGCTCGTCATCGCCTTCGCCTTCCTTTCTCCCTACTTGCCTCTGCTCCAGGTCGGGCCCGATCAGTCCCGCCGGCAACCGGCCGTCATCCCCGGACCACTACAGGACGATGGTTTTCCCGCTCTGTATCGATTCCAATGCGGCCAGCGACAGGCGGAGCAGGTGGCGTCCTTCCGCTATTCCGCTCGGAGGCTCGGTACGCCGCCCCTCGAGGTAGTCCAAGAAAGCTTGCGCCTGCAGGACGAAGGCGGGGGCCTCAGGCAATTTCTCATAATGCTGCCCTTCACCGCGATAAATCGTGATGCTTTCCCAACTGAAGTCCCGATACTCGCCCATGACCGCCACCGCCTCCGGTCCCGCCAGGCGCTCGGGGCCGGTTGGCACCCGGCTTTTGGCCGCGAGCCCCCAACTAACGCTCATCGAGCCCACATCGCCTGAGGCGTAACGCACCGTAACCACCGCCGTATCCACCGCCTTGTGCGCAAAGTGGGCAATCTCCGGCCGATTGGCGGCGGCAACGAATCCATCTGCTGAAATATGCACCGGCTTCGACCCAAATACCGTTTCCCAGAGCAGGAAATAGTGGCCTAGCAAGTCCACCACCGGCCCGTTGTTGTTCTCCTGGTCGTGCATAAACCGCTTGGGCCGCACCTCCGCCATACCGTCTACCGTAAACAGCAGGGGCCTGCCAAAGCGGCCCTTGGCCACCTCGTCGCGGAGAAAGGCGACACCCGGCGGCAAGTTGCGCTGAAAGCCGACCGCAAACTTGACCCCGGCGCGGTCGATGGCCTCCTCCATCTGATCAACTTCCCTCAGATCGCGGGCAATCGGCTTCTCACAGAGCACGTGCTTGCCGTGGCGGGCCGCCTCTACGGTGACCGGCAGATGCTCCACCAGCGGCACCGCCACGTCGACCAGCTCGGCGTTGCTCAACTCGGCGATGGCCTGCCGGTAATCGGAGAATGTGCGTTTCACCCCGTACTGCTCCGCCAGCTTGTGAGCCCGCTCGCCGTCTAGATCGACAATGGCGGCAATCTCTTCGCCCACCTTGGACCAAGCGCGGGCGTGCTGGCCGCCCATGTCTCCCGCTCCCACTAAAATCACGCCGTGTTTTGGCATAGGATGTCCCTCCGTTATAAGAGTTTTGGCTCATCGTTCGTCGATAATGGACAGATACGGTTCTAGATGGCGCCGAGTGGCCACGATTCCCGCTTCGGCCCGGGCCTGGCTGCCCTCAAAAAAGGGATCTTCCTGCTCGATGAAGAGCGGGCCCCGGTAGCCTGCCTCGGCCAACGCGGACAAAAGCCGCCCCCACTCTACTTCGCCGTAGCCGGGGATGCGGTGGCGCCAAAAGCCCGGCTCCAAGATTCCTTGGCTGCGAATCACCTGGGGCAGGCGCTCGCTGTCCTTGGCCTGGGCAAGGACGA
This sequence comes from Bacillota bacterium, assembly GCA_021846365.1. Taxonomy (GTDB): domain Bacteria; phylum Bacillota; class Sulfobacillia; order Sulfobacillales; family Sulfobacillaceae; genus JAJZXC01. The sequence goes on from JAJZXC010000035.1 coordinate 13,681, forward strand.
TCCTAGGACCGAAATCCCGAGCCGCGGCCACATAATCGATGCCCTGCCAGACTAGGTGCGAGGGGTCAAAGGCCAAACCCAGAGCCGAGCTCGGGATACGCTCAAAGATTTGCCGCCACATCCCCGGATGCACGGCGATATTGAAGCGTGGCGGCCATTGGTGCACCATCGGACAATTTTCCAGACAAAGCCGAATTCCCCTGTCCTCGGCCTCGGCGACTACCGGCGCCATCGCCGCCGGCAGGGCATCCAAATTGGCTTCCAAGCCCAATTGAGGATCACGGCCGGTGAATACCGACACCGACCGGGCCCCCAGCACTTTAGCCGCCTTAATTAACGTTCGCGTGTGTTCTACGTGTGCCCGTGCACGATCCGGATCGGAATCCAGGAAATTCACCGACCCGTCCATAATGTCCCAGATTGTTATACCGCGCTGTTCGGCCTCTAGCCTGAGCCGGTCATCACCCGCCGCCACTTGCTCCCAGTCGATGGCCGAATAGCGTGCTCCGCCATGCAATTCTAGGTCGGAAAACCCGTTGCGCTCCATCCAGTCGAACAGTTCCGTCGGTGCCAAGTCGATGAGACACGTATGATACAATCCCAGTCGCATGCCTAATCGCCCCCTGCGTCCTCGTGTCCTATGTGCCTATTCCAACTACTTGTCTTACCCCGCGCTGGGCCGATTCGGTCTAGACCGCCTCGTCGTCGCCAGCGCCGTCGATGGCGGCCAGGGCCGCTCCGATGGCGGCGCTGTGGTCCCCAATCTGGGACAGCAACGGCTTCACCCGCGCTCCCCGCGGCGTGCTGAGCCGCTCCAGGTGCGCCGCCAGCGTCCCATAATAGCGTTCCAGCAAGCGGGCGTTCAGTCCCCCCAACACGATCTGGTCGACCTGAAGCACGTTAATCACGCTGCTCAGCGCGTAGGTCAGCGCCTCTTCGGCGGTCTCCACCAACGCGGCGCGCGCCGGGACGGAACTCAGTCCTTCCCACTGGCGCGCCAAGACGGCCGGGCCAGCCACCGTTTCCACGCAGCCGACATTTCCGCATACACAGCGAACCCCTTGCGGCGAAATGCCGACGTGTCCAATCTCCACCGGGTGCACCGAGGGTGGGCGACCAAAGCGGCGGCGGTGCACCAAGGCGCCACCAATGCCGGAGCCAAAGTAGACCAAGAGAAACCGCTCGGGGGGGTCATCCACCCAGCGCCATTCTTCGGCCATCGCGGCCGCCACCCCGTTGTTCAACAAGGTCACCGGCACCTCTAGGGCGCGTCGGAAATTTCCGGCCCAGCCCAAGGCCTGGTCCCGGATCCCGGCGGGGAATTCGGGAATCCCCAATCCCACGCCGCGAATCGTGCCGCGCTGGTCGGCCAGCACCAACCCAATGCGGTCGATCACCGGCCCCTGCTCGGCGGGGTGCCGGGCGACGATGGTCCGCTCCTCGCGCACCGCCCCCGACCAATCCACTACCACATAGCGAATCAGATCGGGACGCACACTGATGCCTATCAGGCGGTCAGGTTCAAGGCACGCGCTGAGGCCTACCCGGCTTCTTCCCACCGCCCGCGCCTCACTCACCGCACCTTCGTCGGCCAAACCCCGGTGGCGCAAACGCTTGACAATTTGCGTCACCGTCCCCGTGCTTAACTCGGCCGCGTCAGCCAACTCCACCCGGGAAATGCCTGGCCGCTGGCAGATGAGGCGGAACACCCGGCGTTCTCCCGGCGTCTGATTAATAGACATACACCGGGATATCCAACCGCCGGCCCAGGCGCTCGACGTCGGCCAACTCCACGCCGTAACCCAATGCAAAATGGTGCTCGGCACCGTCGTTCAAGAGGCCCTGCAGAACCTTGGCCGCCGGCCGGACAGTGCGCAGCGCGGCGGTGTTGCCGGAAAAATACAACGGATCCGCCACCGCCTCGCCTTCGATGGCCATCAAGGCAAAGCCGCGAGCATCATGGTGCAGGCGCAGCACCGTCGCTGGACCGCCCTTAAGCGCAAAGTCCAGGGTTAATCCCACCTTGCGGTTGGGGTGCACGCTCGCCCGCGGCGCTTCACCCGCCAAGGAAAGCGGCGCCGCTCCGCAGTGCCAAAAGACCAGGCGGTCATCACTCACCGTGTGGACCAAGTCGCCAAAAAAGGGACTCTCGCCACCCAGTTGTCGGCACAAAATCATGGTCACGGTACCGTACACGTCGGCTTCGCAGCCGGCCATGACCTGATCGTCAATCAGGCGGTTCATCGCCCAGCACACCGCACCGCCGTATTCCGTCATATACTGCGGCCAGCACTCCACCGTAACCGCGGTCAAGTTACGTTCCGAGACAAGGCGCCTGAGCCCGTATTCGGCCTTCAGCGATTGCGTGACGGCATCCGGGTTGACGGTGTCGAGAGCGGACAATTGGCCCGCCGCGCTGCGGGAGGCGGAGAGGTCGAGGTCGCTGGCCCCATCGCCGGCGGAAAACGCCTCGCTGAGGGGGATCTTGGTCACCCGCACCCCCAACCGGCTGTACAGTTCGAGCTCGTCGTAATCGCAAGGGTAGTACCCCGGAGGGTGCTGACCGACCACCCCCACCTCAGTACTGCGCAATTTCGCACGGGTGTTTTCCACCCGCAGGATGGACAGCAGGTTGCGCGCTACGTCCCGCTCCCGAGGATTTCCGTAAACCATGGGAATATCGGTGCCCATTTGCTTAAAGGCATGATTGGTCATGATCCCACCGCAAAGCGAGTTCAATTCCAGGCGTCCTCCGCCAACCGAAGGTTCGGGCAGCGCCCACAAGACCAGCGGGCAGTCGATGCGGCGCGCAATCTGCACGGCTACATCGGCGCCCACAAAACTACCCATCACGACCACCAGCGCGTCGAGTCGGCTCCACTCGCCGTCCAGCCGGGGCAGCGCCTCGGCCGCCTCCCACTCATTCAGCATGGGAAGCCATACCGCCTCGAGAGCGGGCAAATCTCCAATCGCGTCGCGCACCTGAGTCGCCTCACGCTCGGCGACCGTTTGATTAAATTGCGGCCGGTATACGGCCAGTACTCCTACCCGCATTGGTCGATTCCTCCCTTGTCGAACAGCTTAGACGGGTCGCCCGGTTATCTTGACCGTGCCCCTATCCGGCTGACCACGGCGGCGCACCGCCGCTTGCCCCGGAAACGTCCCGCCAGCGCAAACTCGGCGCCCAAGATGCCGCCGGGTCGGCCGCCACAGCCGCTCGCAGCGCCCCCAAAGCCGCCGCCTCGGAAGGTTCCAAGGCCCACAGCCGCGCTCCTATCCGGGCGACGCGAATCTCCGTCCATCGTTGGTGGGCCACCGCCCCTCCCGTCCAGGCCACGTCGGCAAACGGCTCTCCGGCAATCCGCCGCAGGGCCTGGAGACCGGCTCCCAGACTATCCGCCACCCCCGTCAGCACCGCCTCGTACAGCATGTCGGGGCGGACATCCGGCCCCAACCCGCGAAACAGGGCGCGTCCCTGCCCAAACCCCTCCGGTTGAAACTCCACCCCGCCCGGATCACCGACGGCTTGGCCAAAGACGCTTCGTGCCCAACGCTCGGCGGCACCTCCCGCAGGGGTGGGCAACAGCCCCACCAAGCCCTCGCCCGACACGCTGGGAGCCCACATCATGCCATGGTGCAGCGCCTCGGCGCTCAAGACGGGCGAGTTGGCCTGCAATACCCAGGGTTCCGCCGTTCCCGAAGAATCCAGGGCGACGCCCTGGGGCAGGCGGGCGCCATAGTAGGCGCTGGCGTGGTCGTGGCCGGCATGGGCGAGGATGCTTGAGTGCAGACGGTGATCCCCGCCGTCGGCTTGAAAGTTGGCCACGGCCTCCGGCCGCCGATGGACTTCCGGCAAATTGGCGGCCGTCGCCGAGGCAAATTCGAGCAGGTCGGCCTTCCACGACCGAGTCCGCCAGTCAAGCGCCATCGTCCGCGCGGCGAGATTGGCATGGGTAATACGGATTCCGCCGCTCCAGCGGTAAATCAGCCAGTCCGCGACCTGAAGCCAGGTCGCCTCGGGTCCGGACCGGGGCTGCACCGCCATCCGAAAGAGACCGAACTTGGGTGAGGCGGCGATGCCGGTTTGGGCAAACACGGCCGCGCGGTCGAAGTGGGCCTGAAACTGGGCGTAGGCCTCCCGCGTGTCTTGTTCGTCTTGCCAGCCCACCACGGGCCCGCACGGCCCCCGTCGGTCAACCCAGAGCCCCGCCTCGCCCATGCTAGTGACTCCGACCGCGGCGATGCTAACCCCCGGGCCCCACGGATCCACGCTGTCGAGCACCGTTTTGAGCGTAATACGTGCCAACACCTCGCCGTCTAGCCGACGATGCTGCCATGGCGTCTCACAGGCGGCGAGCCGCAACTCCCCGGAATCCGACCAAGCCAGCGCCTTGATCCGGGAAGTCCCCACGTCCACTCCAATCCAGGCTCGGGTAGCTTTCATGGCGCCAACAACTCTTCCATGCTCTGAATGACGCGGGTAACCGATTGCCGCGCGCCGGCGCGGATGCGATCGAGCTCCGTCTCGCCCGCCGCCAGCGCCGACTGAACGCCGGCGACCCAGGCCAATTTCAGCTCGGTGCCCAAATTAATCTTGGCCATCCCGCGCCGCGTTGCCTCGACGAGGTCGGACAGCGGAATACCGGTTCCGCCATGCAACACGAGAGGCACGGAAACGGCGGCGGCAAGGTCGGCAATCCGGTCGAGCTGAATCTTTGGCGGCCTGCGATAACGGCCGTGGGCGTTGCCCACGGATACGGCCAGAAAATCCAAGGGCACCGCCTCGGCAAAGGCTTTGGCATCCTCCACGCGCGTAAACAGCGCGGCTTCCTCCTCGTCCCCGTCCTCGGCACCGCCTACGTGCCCGACCTCGGCCTCAAACGACACCTCTGCCATCCTGGCCAGCTTAGCGGCTTGTTGGCTCAAGGCGATATTCTCGTTCAGGGGCTTGGTCGAACCATCGAACATCACCGAGCTGAACCCGATCTGGAGGCCCTTTAACACCGCCTCTAAAGAGCCCGCATGGTCCAGATGGAGGACGAACGGGACGGGGCTCTCGTCGAGCCGGGGCACCACCAGCCGACGGAAGAAATCCTCGCCCAAGTCCTTCAAATATCGTTCCGAACATTGCAGCACCATGGCTTTCTGATGGGTTTCCCCCCAGTCCAGTAGGGCACCAAAGCCTTCAACGCTGGTGACATTGTAGGCAAACCGTGGCCGATTGCTAGTAATCACCCGTGTGAGATCGGTTAACATGCGCCACCTCTTTGTTAGGTACTCGGCCTGCCGCCACTAGCCCAGCAGTTCGGACAAAAATCGGAAATTCTCCCCAGCGCTTGCCTCTGGACTCTTTTGGGTACTATCCTGCTCCGCCGTCCACCACGGCAGATTCAGCGGCCGGACGGCGGCAGCCACCGTGTCGATGGGCAATTGCCCGCTACCCAGCTCCGTCCAGGTCCCGTCGGCCAGGGCATCTTTCAGATGGACGTATCCGATGCGGTCGCGAAAACGGTCGACCACCCGCAGGGGGTCGGTGCCCGCCTGCAAGACCCAACCGAAGTCCACCGCCAATCCCACCCGGTCGGCCGCCGAATGCGCGACCAACGCCGCCAACCGCTCCATGTCCCCCTCGACTTCTCGTCGGTGGTTGTGAAAGAGCACGCGAACGTTGAAATCGAGTACGCGTTCAGCAAAGCGGGTCAGGGTTTCCCCCATCGTGCGATAGGCGTCCACCGATTCGTGCGGCTCGTCGCTGACCAGGACGAATTTCGCTCCCGAGGCCTCCAGCACGCTCTCGACCGCTGCACCGGTCTCACCCCCTTCAACCGCTCGCTTCACGTCGGCAAATCCCATATGGCAGGCGGCAAAGAGAACGCCGGTGGCCGACCGCAGTTGGGCCAGTTGCCCGGCATATTTCCTTAATACGGCAAATTTCGTCTCCACCCCCTCATATCCGATGTCACCCACCTGGCGAATGATTTCGGGATAGGAGTTGTTTAATCGATGTTCTCCCCAGGTGATGGTTTGGCACGCCAATCGCGTCATGCTGATTCCTCCTTATGCGACCGCCCTGTTGCTTACGGCGAACGATATGTCTCACTAATTTTCTTTACAAGAAAGGAAATCAGTTTGCTATCGTTACCATACTGGAAACTATTCCTGCGAGCAACCGCTTTGCAAAAAAAGATTGCGTCAGGTGAACGGGGCTCGGTGATAGCAAATCAGTGAGGACATGTTCTGGCTATTTCTAAAACTGGATTCTGATGGATCTACTATATATGGCTGATGCTACACGCATAACACTCGTATGATGACACCTTGTCAACCCCCGGTCGGCCATATTTTTTTCCGGCCAGCGGAGGTCAGTCGTCAAGGTCGGCGAAGCCGCCGTAGGGAAACCTTGACGAGGACCGAGGCTGGCCTATC
>JAJZXC010000255.1 GCA_021846365.1 Bacillota bacterium
GACGGCCAAGGCGGTGCCACTATGGGCGAAATAGTTGGGGTCTTTTGTAGACTCCACGTTAACGGCAACAGGTAGTTTGATCATGTTCCAGCAATTCGACGTTGATCCGAAATATCCTTTGATCCAATTTTCTGACTATTAGTTGTCGAAAATGGAATGCCTGCCATAATTTGACATGCGGAACCTGGGTCACATCGTAGCCGCAGCGGGCAATTTAGGCAATCTCGCCCTCTGCGATCAGATTTCGCACCGAATCTCCTTCGAGCGTTTCTTGGGCGGCCAGTCTTCCCGCCAGGGCCTCCAGCAGGTGCGCGTGCCCCTCCAGGAATCCGTTAACTCGGTCCCGTTCTTGATCCATGATGTGGTGGACGGTCTGGTAGAGAACGTCGGTGGAAACGGCTTCTTCTTGGACAATACCCAGTTCGGAGAGTCCGGCAAATATTATCCGGCGGGCAATCTCCCACGCCTTTTCAAAATCGTTGGCCGCCCCCGTGCTGGCCTCGCCGAGGAGGAGGCGTTCGGCCGCCGATCCGGCCAGGCAAACGCAGATATCATGCCGCAGCTCGGCTTCCGTCTCCAACAGGCGATCCTCGGCGGGAACATGTCGCACAAATCCCAGCGCCATCCCCCGCGGGGCGATGGTCACCGATGACACCGAGCCGGGGGCGAGCCATTCGCTGACCAGCGCGTGACCACCCTCATGCACCGCCACCCGGCGGATTTCTTGCTCCCTTAGCCGGCGGTCCGATTTCTCGCCCAGCATCACCTTATCCACCGCCGCCTTGAAGTGAGCCATCCCGATGGTCGCCTTCTCCTCCCGCAGGGCCAGGATGGCCGCCTCGTTGCAGACGCTTTCCAGATGCGCCCCGGAAAATCCGAACGTCTCCTGGGCCACCGCCTCCAGCTCCACATCGGGGCCGAGCGGCTTGTTGCGCGTATGCAACTCCAAGATCCGTCGCCGACCTTCCCGGTCGGGCAGATCCACCCGCACCACGCGGTCAAAGCGACCGGGCCGCATCAGAGCTTGGTCGAGCAAATCGACCCGGTTGGTGGCGGCCATGACCAGCACCTGGACATCCTCCTGTGGGGTCATTCCGTCCATTTCGACCAGCAACTGGTTCAGCGTCTGATCATATTCCAGGTGGCTCTGATGCTGCCCGCGCCGACCGGCCATGACTTCAATTTCGTCAATAAAGATAATGGCGCTGCCACGACCCTGCTTCTTGGCCGAACTCCTCGCCGCATGGAATAGTTGACGCACGCGTTGGGCTCCCACCCCGGCGTACATCTCGACAAATTCCGAGCCCGAGGCAAACAAGAACGCCGATTCGGTATAGCGTGCGGCCGCTTTGGCCAACAACGTCTTTCCGGTACCCGGGGGACCGGTCAGCAGAATTCCCTTCAGCGGGCGGATGCCGAGGGCGGCATAAGCGTGCGGACGTCGCAAGGCCTGCAACGCTTCCTGCAGTTCGCTCTTGGCCGTGTTTTGGCCGCCGATGTCGGAAAACTCTATCCCCGGCAACGAAGCCTGCCTGCCTGGGCCGCTGGTCAGGTTCACTCGCCCCGTCATTGCCGAGGCGTAGAAGACGCCGACCAGGGCGAGCACAAAGACCAACGGCCAAATGTCGACTCGGTTGACGGCCAAAAAGGCGAGCAGGCCGATACCCGCGCCCAGCGCTATTGACTTAAGCATGCATCCCGCCCTCCCCCAAAGTAATCGGAATCACCGCATCTAGGTAATGCTGCCCTTTGCGCAGGCTGACGAAGAGATGATAGTTGCCGACTTCCACCGTGGCTCTAGCCCCCCTTGCCTGAGCCAGCTCAGAGACTTGTCGGCTCATAGCCACATATTGCCCGGTGGCTTCGCCTTGAGCAATGATCAGACGCACACGATTCTCCAAGGCGTTCAGCCAACTGTTGGGCTCGCCGACCACGGTCACCTTGGCCGAGTGGCCGAGGCTCCGTTGGGCTGCCCGGCCGACCGCCTGATAGGTGGCCATCACATCGGCGGTAGGGCGAAACTGGACGGTCAACGTCCCGCTGGCTCCCGCTCGCATCCATGCCTTGCGCACGCCAGCAACCTGTTCGACCGCCCTAACCAGCGGATGGCGAACGGCAGAAGTGCGATAGATTTGCTGGCCACTCCACAGCACGGCGATGGTCACCAGGGCGGCTGCCAGCATAATCGCCAGGTTGTGCCATGACAACTTCACCTCCCGCACCTCCTTCCTAATCTGACCGCTGGGCTACTTGCCTGCATGCTGAAAGCTGTCGCCAAGGTGAGCCTTGGCGCTATCTACTGGGTGCTCGATAGCTGGTCTCGCTTGTCACTCGCAGCCGCTTTACCCCAGCGCGCGCCGCCGTACCGTCGCCCTGCCTCCGCCACCGATCATGCTTTTTGCGGACCCGCATGAGGCAGTCAAACCTTGGGGCATAATACCATAGATTTTTGTTCAAAAACGCCGTCAATCAACGGCATCCGAGGCAATGCACGGCACTTGCCGCCGAGCTTTCCAAACTCGGCAAGGGCCGGAAAAATGGGAGGGATCTTCATGCGCAGTTGGCCGCAAGGGCGGCGGTCACCCACCGTCCACACCTGCCCGCCGGGGAGCACCGGGCGTCCCCCCCAGCGGCGAAGCCGCCGGGTGGGCGCTATCATCGCGCTTTTTCTCACAACTCTATCGACATCGACCGTAAACGCGGCGGGCGTATCAGCGCAAGAGCAGTATAGTCTGCGGGACGTCAACACAAAACAGCGAGCCTTAGCCTTGACTTTCGACATCTCCTGGGGCACGGTGATGCCAGCTAAAGTCTTTCATATCCTGGTTCAGGACCATGTTCCGGCCACCATCTTCGTCTCCGGTCCCTGGGCCGAACACAATGTTGCCCTGGTACGCGCGTTTCGCCGAGCAGGGATGGAAGTGGAGTCGCACGGCTGGGCGCACGTAAACTACTCCAGCCTCAGCACGGCGGGCATCCAAACCAATCTCGGCCAGGCGGGTGCGGTCATTGAGCGCATCACAGGCGTGCGGCCGACTTTCGTTCGTCCGCCCAACGGTGACTTTGATCGCCGCTCGCTCCAGGTGGCGCGTGACCTAGGCTACACCACCGTAACCTGGGGAACCGACTCCTTGGACTGGATGAATCCGGGCGTGGGACGAATTGTCGAACGCATCCTCACCCGGGCCCATCCCGGTGATATCGTGCTGTTGCACGCTTCGGACACGTGCAAGCAGACCGACCTCGCGCTGCCCACCATCATCCGCCAGTTGCGCGGCCAGGGCTATGCTTTGGTTACTCTGCGCGGCTTGCTCAAACTGGGCACGCCCACCTACCGCGGCTAACAATCCTCGCCCGCGGGCCTCCAGGAACAGGTGCAACTCAAGTTGTAGCATCGCATGTATGTTTGCACAAGATTGCTTACCTCCTGAATTGAACAGAACTGGCAGGGGTCGGCAAAATCATCTCCTAAGGAGAAAATGTCGGAAGGACATGCCGACCCAATGGTGCCAAGTTAGCGATGAGCGAATAGTCCAGGAATTCAGCAAGGTACGAGGTCGAAGGAATATTGGGACGTATACATAGCCTAAAACGCCTCGGAATCGCCAGGAATGCGTTCGAGTACTGTACCGGGAGTCGGATGGTGCTTCGGAAAAATCGATTCCCTCGGAATTCACCCTCTGTAATGGACGCACGGAAGCAGTCCCGGAGATTCCCCTGAT
>JAJZXC010000256.1 GCA_021846365.1 Bacillota bacterium
GTTGCCATTCCCTGAAGGTCACCGGCGATAACGCCTCCCCTCCACCTGACCGTTTGCTGTTTGTATTTTAGCACATGCATCCAGGACACGTCAGGGAATAGGGCAGAACCCCCGCGCGACTTACAAACGATAAGCCGACCGCTATACTGCAACCCGCCAGGATTCCTTGCCACGCCATCCCTGCTTGAAAAGCTCACAGCCCCTCTCCGCTACGGACCTCTTTTCACCGAGAGGCCCCATTTTCGCGATGTCATAACAGAGAGTGCGTAAGAGTCAGCCACCCTTGCCCCTTATCCAGGCGGCGACAAGGTAAGTCCCCGGATTTGTTTCACCGCGCCAATGGAAACCGCCCCGGTTCCGCCAATCACGAAAACTCTGGGAGGAGCCAGCCATCGCAGCTGGCTTAGCCACGCCGTCTCGGCCACCGTGGGTCCCTGGCCCGGAACCACCACCAACGGCATCTTCAGGTTGGCCGCCAACCAACCCGCGGTCAACGCCGGAACGGTGTGACCCGGCTCCCCGCTAGCCAGCACGACGCCCGGCAGACGGTTGGGATAGAATTCGTGGGCCACCAACACCGCCGTGTCAAAACGCGTGCGGCCCGCTAGGTCCATGGCTCCGGGGAGCTGAGGACGCAGGCGAGCAGCCGCTCCAATCACAAAGCTCTGCTTTACTCGCGCCATCGCCGGCCTCTCGGCGGCGGGCAACTGTCCCTGGGCGTTGAGTAATACGATGGGCATCCCGTTTTTTGCGGCGACCGGGCTGGCAACCATGGCGTCGGTCCAATCCGCGGGACGGTTTTCTACCACCAGCACTCTCTGGTATGCCTTCAATTGACTTGCCACCCATGCCGCCAGCGCCACCGGCCCAGCGGGCGCGATGCTTTGCTGGACGTTAACCCCGGCCGGCAGGGCCGCCGCCAGCCGGGGGGACGCGCCCACCAATACCACATGCTGAATCCCGAGCGCCGATAGGCTGGCTCGGGTATAGATGCCCAAATGGGAGCCCGACTTGGTCAAAAACAAAGGGGCATTCCACATCCGGGACAGGGGTGCCAGCAGTGCCGCCTCAATTGCCGTGGCCGGATTCTGAGCCAGCAAGATCGCGGTGGTCGGCGGATGTGCTCCTCTGAGCGCGGCCTGCTGGGCGATTTGGGCCACCATCGCCAAACGGTTGGGACCCGTCAACCGGGTAGCCGATGGTGCCGAGGAGGAAGCGGCGGGAGGGGACGTGACGGCCAGGGGCAGGATCGTCTGCTGGGAACCCACCGCCGCGCGCACTTGGCTGTTGGCCGCGCGTTGCCCAACCACCAAGGCGAGAGCCAGCCCGTCCGCCGCTATGTGCCTGGTATATGCGACGAGGCGCAAGCCCGAACCAACCTGCCAGTGAATGGCTTGTCCCACCTTGGTCGGCCGGCCGCCGGCGGTAATTGAGGAAAGTTGGAGGAGGAGTGCATGACCGACCCGAAAGCGAGTCCCTTGGCCCACCGGGCTCAAAATCAAACCGGCCGCAACGGTGTGAAAGGTGTCCGTCAAGGTCTTGGTGGCGATAGTCGTGGTGAGTGGATTGGCCGCCTCAACCGACGCGGATAGGCGATAGCTCTGGCCAGGTTGCAAGGGATGGGCCGGGATCCAGGTGACCTCACCCGAATGCGGCGACGGCATCAACTTGCCCACAACTCGTTCGCCGCGGGCGGTGGTCATGGTGACGTGAAATGGGCCCAGTACGTTCCAGCCTTGGAGCACCAGAGTCACCGGATAGCCCGTGAGCGGAGCCCCCGCCTTGCCCGCTTCCCCCACCGTAGGCACGTCGCGCATGGCGGACCGGGGGTAGGCGACCATTTGCGTTATCAGCGGATTCGGTTCGACGACGCCGCCGTCAAGCACGGGAAAGCTTCTTGGGGTCACCGCCAGGCCGAGGCGGGTCAGGGCGGGGTTGATCACAAATCCGCGTTGAGCGCCGTTGACCAGTCCGGCCACGGCCGCAAGGGGATTCAAGACGGCGGCCGCACCGTCCCATTCGCTGACGTACGAACCAAAATAGCCGGCGTGGACGGCTCGGGCGAGAGCGGTTTGGCCCGTGTATCCGGGCTTGTTGGGCGTCTCGTTCGGCGATGGCGCCTGTTGGGGATGGTGGTTGAGATAGGCTTGCTGGTGGGAGGCCGCCAGTTGCAGAGCTTGCGACCAGATCAAGGGCGGCAATGCGGCCGCCTTCCGGTAGGCGTTGAGCGCACTCAACGCCGTGGCCGACTCCGTGCCCAGCGCCCGCACACTCCAGGTTGGCGACGGTGAAGCGACCACCGTCACCGTGGTACTGGCGGGAAACACCGCCGTCGGCGACTGGGGGAGTGTCAGCGTGCCCGACAATGTGTACGTGCCCGGTGCAAAAGGCGCCTGGGCACCCACCATAACCGTGCTTTGCGCCGGCAGGCGAAACGTGACCGGTTTCCCGTTCAGATTGACAGTAAAGTCGTTGGCCACGAACTTCCCCGGCACCCAAAAATCGAGCGCCAAGCGGCGAGGTGGCGTATAGACCCACCTCGTCGACGTGCTGACATATGACGTCGCATGGGCTGCCGACAGCAGTGAACCCGCGGATCCCAGCCCCAACCCCAATACAACACCTACACGCTTTGTCCTGTCGACCGTGGTCACCTCCATAATGTGGAAAGAAATTCCGCGGCGCGGCCGTTTTTCCTGCTACCCGCGGAAGTTTTCTTGCCCGGTACCCGCCAGCCATAACGCCGGTCACACCCGACGCCGACACATCAGGGCGAGAGCCAGTTTCACATGCCAGCCGGGATTTTTTCCAAGCGTGGCCGAGTAAAAGCGAAGCGCTTCCCAGGGCCAAAGCCGGGGGTTCTAAGAGCCTATACCTGCACACTCTGAGCAACTCTCGCTTCCACTTGCGCGGAAGTTACCGCATCCCCTGCCTCATGCTCGGGCAGGCTTTTTTCCCGGACCACCCGCTCTGACTGGGGCAGCTCAGAAAACCGCCAAAGGAAGACGGCAAGCGCCGCCTCACGGGTGACCACGCGCACCCCAAAGCCGATCCTGTAGAGGTGGCTGATGAAGGCTTCCTTGCCTGCCAGTATGCTCTCCCCAATACTTTGGAAGTGAACACTCTTAATCTGAGGCGCCGCTCCGGCACGGGATCCATAGGCACGATAGAAGGTAGCGCTCTTCCGGGTCAGAAACATGTCTGCCATAGATACGAAAGCGGGCCGACGGCCGGGGCAGGAACTCCGCTGAATGGCCATCCGCCGGGCCCGAGATCGAGCTGGCGATGAAATCCACCGTGGTGGTTCTGCCGACCGGCCCTTGCCAGGTCATATCGTCTTCGACCGCCGGGCGCTCATCCGCCAACACTCCTGATAGCGTTTAACCGAAGACCAGATCGCTTCAGGCCGCACCAGCACCTGAAGGTCTGCCCCCGGGCAACGGAGTCTGCTCGCCCTGAATGTCCCTGCAAACTGAGGCGATGCATAGTATGAACTCTCCCGCCGCCTGGCTACGCCGAGGCGGGGGTTTCACCCCTTCGGGTGTTTCCGAGGGTCACTGGGGTGGGCCCCTTCGCTTTCTGGTTCGTCGACCGCTGCGCGGGAGACTTTGAGCCTCCGGCGTCTTGTGCAATCTCCCCAGACGTAACTTCGGACCGTTCCGGCCCTAGTTTCCGAAAAATCCCTGTTGCTTTGTGAGGCTTGGTAAGCGGATCT
>JAJZXC010000257.1 GCA_021846365.1 Bacillota bacterium
TGGGGTGGGACCGTCCTCGGCGGGTGGCGGGGAACTTTGCAGGTGGGCTTTGGGGACTTGGGCACTGCGGGTGGAGCTGAGCACATACACGGTGGATCGCGGGCCGATAAAGACCCAGATCCACCAGCGATGCCCGACCTTGCCCTCGTACTCGACGAACACCTTCCAATGGGTCTCGTCGGCGTGCCACCACGATTCCTCCCGATTGAACATAATCGGCTGATACAGCGGTTCCAACACGGGCACCAGCGCTTGGAAAGCGCCGATTAGGGTGCCGGCCGTGATGTCCGATCCTGGCCAGGCCCAAAGCTTCCGTAATCGATGCAGCGGGACCCCCAACCCATACTTCCAGGCTAAAAGTTGCACCAAGAAATTGATCGTGAACAGCCCGCGGGGGATAACACTCAGGGGGGGGGCAACCGCCGCTTCAGGGGCTACTATGGCTTCGGGCGCTATCGAAACCTCCGGCGCTTTCGCGCCGGTTGACGCCTCTAACGGACAGGTGCAGACGCGACGATAGCGCTGACGATGGTAGACCTTTCGGCGAATCTCCGCGACGAAATCCAGTTGTTCGGAGGTTTCCATCCCATCTTTTTGGGCGTATAGGCCACATCGCGGACAGCATTGCTCCGCCTCGGAGAGCGTAAGAAATACATGGTCCGTGGGCAAGTCAGGACGATGTCGACGACCATGGCCGGGCTGGCCCGGTTGTTGGCCGCGAGCATGCTGAGGTCGCGCCGCCGGAGTGGTTGTGGTGGACTGTTCTGTCGTGGACGCGACGGATTCCGGATTCGGCGATGCGCCGTCGGGCACTGCCCCGGCGCTCTCGGGGGACGTGGCGGACGCATCTTGCCGTTCCGACTTGCGACCAAACATCTGCCGAGCCAATTGCACGATCTTGACCTGAGCCGCGTCCAACTGATCGCGCAACGACCGGTTCTCTTGGCGGAGCCGGTGAATTTCGGCCAAGGGCGTATCGTGGGCCAGAGCGTAATCCTGAACCGTGGCGCGCAAGACTTCCACTACCTGCCGCCATTGTGGCCCAGGCTGGCCTATATCGGGGGCGTTCCGGGTTCCGATCTCGGCCCGCAAAGCGGGCCGCTCGCTATCGGAGGCGAACGGGCCGTCGAGGTTGCGACTATCGCGTGTCATGGCGATAGCGTAACCCCGTTCAGCTCCCGAGTCCAGGTCGATTACGAGCCGTGGTGGAGCCAGACTGCGGTTGAGGGTGCATTTTCGTGGGTATAGCGTCTGCTAGGGCATCCGGGAACGCTATAACGCCCCTTTATGGTTCTCGGACATCCCATGAAAAGGCTGCATAATCGCTTCATTTTAACGAGACATTTCGATACCAGTTTACCGAATATGTACCTATACTCATGAACTACGCGTTGCCAGACCCCTAACCTGACGACATTGGGGTGCCTCCCGTGCCGCTTACGGTGAACGCGCGGTCGTTTGGGGCCGTTCACCTTCAATCCAACACGTACCGAGTGACCTTGACGCGGACGTACTCTGGAGCCCCAACATCAGCTCTAGTACCAATTTCGTATGGGCGTCAGGCTGACCCGGGGCATCAAGGAGCCTCGGAGCCTGGGATTGGTGAAGCTCTGATGGATGGTATTGGCCTCAGTGGCGTCACCCGCGGATAGAAACGAGATGGGACCGGGCGGAACAGTAGTCATCGATGGCAGCGGGTTCGGCAGCTAGCCGGGCTACTTACTATGCAGACCGGAACGGTAACAAAGCTGCCTAGAAACCTGATAACTGATTTCCTCCTCACGGCCAAAGCCGGGGGGATTCGATGGACTTACCATGCCTTCCGCTTTGCTTTTAATCAGTCGCGAGGGGCGTATGGCACCAAAAGCGTGAAAAGTCCCACGAAGCAGTGCCCTGAGTTGTTTTGACATCCCCGCACGGTTACGATTATTCCGAACAGTATCTCGTGTTTAGGTGGGCTTTGCCGTGGATAAGTGTGCTGTGTTCGTGGTAGGGTTGCGGTAGAATACTTGGCTCAATCCAGCGGAGACGGAAACCCGACGTTTGAGAATAGGCTCTCTCATTGTCGACTGACTGAGTGTGGATCGCGCCGGATTCGATTTGGGGATCCTTGAGTGAGGCAGCCAAGCGCCGAGTTTCCTTTTTCTCAGCGGGCGCAGCGGGCCATGGAATAGCTCGCGAAGGCTGCCATGATGGGAAAACTATTGCCGCCTGGCGGGATCGAGGGTTACGTGCAATTTGGTGTGCAGCCTGGGTGACAAGATATTGTCGGTGTTCTCGGACGAATTGCTGGCTTGGCATGGGGACAGCCCTGGCCGTCCCGATGCCACCTGTTCGAACGATTCGAGGTGGTTAACACCGCGCAAGGACCGCTACGCGTCGTCATTTCGTTGATGAGCGATCCCACGGCGCGCGTGGATTTCTTTTTCAAGCCGGATCACCGCAAAACGTCGTTTAGCTTTTCCGGCCGGACCCTATATTCCCGCCCTAAAGCAAAGGGATTGGGCGATTGATTAACATATCGTCAGTTTGAGCCAAGGGAGGCATTGAACATGCAAGCTAACGTTAGCGGGTCGCCAATGGCGGTGCTGGAAGTGGTGTTGGAATCTCCCGAGGAACGCCTGCTGGTTGAAGCGGGCAAAACCGCTTGGATGGATCACACCGTTCAGATGCGAACGACCGCCATGGGACACGGAGGAATTTTGGGAGCATTGAAACGGGCGGCGGGTGGCGGACCGTGGTTTTGGTCCGAGTTGTCAGGATCGGGGAGGGTGGGAATTGCCGCAACGCTGCCCGGCTCCATTGAATCCATCGACCTGCGAGGGACTCAAGGCGTCCTTGCGCATCGCTCCGCGTTCCTCGCCGGCAGCGGCGGCGTGCACGTGGGGCTGGGGTTTCAAAAGCAGTTGGGTGCCGGACTTTTTGGCGGTGATGGTTTTCTTCTGCAGCATCTGAGTGGGGACGGCACCGCTTGGGTCCAGCTAGGCGGATCGTTCGTCGCCTATGATTTACCGGCGGGCCAGACCCTCTTGGTTCATCCTCAACATGTCGGCATGTTTGATGCACAGATGTCGTTCGAAATAACGATGGTACGCGGAATCCGCAATCGTTTGTTTGGTGGCGAGGGTCTCTTCTTTTGCCGTCTTCAAGGTCCGGGACGAGTCTATTGCCAGTCGATGGCCGTACCCCAATTAGCCCAGGACTTGGAGCCCTATCTTCGACCTTCGCGGGCATAGTTAGCTGCCGAACATGGTATAGACGTTCGCTCGGGTTGGCGAAGTGGCTCCTGGCTGGGTGCTTAGTCAACCGGGTTACTCTGGGCCGGGCGGGGTGGCCTTTTTAGACTACCCTAAGACGGCGACATTTCGAGTCTGAGCATCTTCGAGTCTGGGGGGAGGCACAATGTTACTGTGGATTCAAGGCCTTTTCGGCGCAATGCGCCGCCATCCCTCATGGCATTTTACCGCGGCGGCTTTTACTGGTGCCGTGCTAGGTGCCACTTGCTTTGCATGGACCCAGCATGTTTCGTGGTTCATCGGGTGGTATTGGGCCATCGTGACTGTCACCACCGTGGGCTATGGAGACGTGGTCCCGCACACCACCCTGGGACGGGTCATCGCTATGGGCACCATGCTCACCGTTATTCCCTTGCTGGCCGCAGCTTTCGCCGATTGGGCGGCGGCACTCACCACACTGCACTTT
>JAJZXC010000258.1 GCA_021846365.1 Bacillota bacterium
CTGGTGCTGGCCGCCGGCGGCTTGATACAACGGGGCGTGGCGGTGATTTCCGGCACGGGGTCGCTGGCCATGGCGCGAGACGGGCCGTGGGTCCTGGCGGTGGGGGGCTGGGGCACGCTGTTGGGTGACGAGGGTAGTGCCTATGACATCGGACTCAATGGCTTGCGGGCGGTGTGCCGGGCGGATGACGGTCGGGCACCGCCGACCGCGCTTAGCGCAGCCATCCGCCAATGGGCGCAAATTGTGAGCGCACGCGCGACCTGACCCGGGTGATCTATGGGCAGGGTTCGCAGTCGGGCGACCGATTTGCGATTGCCGGACTCGCCCGGGCGGTGGCTGAGGTGGCCGCCGCGGGCGACGAAACCGCCAAGACGCTGTTAACGGCGGCGGGCAAAGAGTTGGCCGGCCAAGTTGGTGCGGCCGGTCGGGGGATCGGGTTTTCCGCCGGGGAAGCCTTTGAGGTGGTGGCCGCGGGTGGGGTGCTGAGCAATAACCCAGTGGTCTTTGGCGCGCTTCACGGCGGCGTTCTGCAAGAGTATCCCCAGGCCCGAATTGGCCGCGCCGGGGTTCCGCCGGCGGTGGGGGCGTCCGGGCCGAGGATGTCGCCCGCCTATTGCTTGTCCCGGCGAAGTGAGCGAGGAAAGATATACCAAGCCGGCAGATTTTGGTAATAGTTGCTTCGGGGGGGCGATATACCGACCTGGCTGGGGCATTGTCCGCGGGCGGCTAGTCATGGGGCTCGACAGATGCGCCCGGACTTTGCAGGGGAGGAGATTGTTCGGCGGCATAGAGGGCGAACAGCCAGACCGGAAAGGCTACCGAGGCTGCCAAGTCGCCGAGCATAGCCAGAGCGTCATTCAGATTTAGCAAGATAAGGCCAGTCAAAGCCAGCGCGGCGTAGCCGAGTACGATGCCCCCCAACAGACCGCCGTAGTGGGGACCATGAAAGCTGCGGGCAAAGCTGGCGCCCCAAGATTGCCGAGCTACAAACAAGCCGCCCGCCATGCGGACCACCCAAGGCAGGGACAGCACGGCGGCCGCCACCAAGGCGACAACCCCGACCGCTTTCAACGTGCTGACCAGGATGGTGCCGACGACGATGAGCGCAATGACGTAGAATATTCCGTATCCGATCAGCCCCCACGCGCGTCCATAGTTTTGGACCGCGAAGGTCCAAAAACTGTCCCGCGTGAGCGCTTGTTCGCGCACGGCGGAAGCGAGTACACCATAGCCGCCAGCCATCCAAAAGGGTCCGGCGGCGAGAGCGAGCAGACCGACCAGCAGTGCTCCGCGCAGGACGGCGACCGAGGTGGCCGCCCCGCCTAGACTGGGGTGTACCAAGGAGTACCACAGCGGCTGCAGACCGACCAATAGCACGACCAGGCCGAGGGCCAGAATCAAGGCAAAGGTCCAAATGATCGTGCTCCACACGGCTCCTCGCTTGAGAGCCGCGATGGTGATGGACCAGGCTGTCTCCAACATACTGCAATTTCCTTCTTTCAGTTCGTTGGTTCTTTTCTTGGTTCCGTTCGCTATGCCTCATGGACGAGTATATTTAGCTCGCTCGGGCAGTTTTGCCTCAGGAATGAGTCGCCAGATCCCGGCGGGGATGCGTGCTGAGCACCCTCTGAGCGCGTCTGCATCCAGTCGTGGTCAACCCGCTAGATAGGGCTACCGTTGTATATTGCGGCGAAGGGGGGATCATGCCTGGCCGAGGAGGGGATTTCCGTTGGCTCCGAACGGACAGCGGCCCTTCGACCCAGGGCACCACGCTGCATGGTTCGTGTACTCGTCGAGCTAGGCGGCCCGTGCGTCGTTATCCGCAATTTATTGCCTATAACGGGAAACGTTGACCATGCGAGCAAACCATAGGTTTACGCGAGCATCGTCAAGGGTGTTAAATTATCCCAGTTAGGTAAATCTATCCATAATGTTGGTGTGGGCCGAAATGGAGATGGATCGAAGAGCCTGTCATAGACCACCCTTGTCGTGTTGGGCAGAGATTTTTTACCGGATGGGGTTTGTTGGTTGGCGTGCATCCAATGGGCTGGCCAATTCTTAATCCATGGCAATGATTTCTGCAAATTGGGGAGGCTTACGGAAATGATACCGTTACCTAATCGATCTGCTCGAGCAGCCGCGTTTAGCGTGCTTAATCGAAAATGGTTGGTGCACGCCCTATCTCAAATGGATGCCCATTACATCACGTGGTCGGCTTGGGATGCCGACCAGCATTTATTGATCCCGTTGGCAGAGGTGTCGCTGGCTGAAGATTTATTGCCCCATTCCGCGAAATCCTTTTCACCCAAGCGGTACGCCGAATCACACCAGGCTGTTGACCCCAGCGCCAATCCTATGCTTCGCCGAATGTTGAGGACGCGGGCACCGGTGAGCGGACCATGGTTTGCCTTTGTCGGCGAATACGTGTCCTGGGCCGCCGCCCAACGGTTGTGGGCGGAAGGCAGCTTGCGCTATTGCTGTGCCGTGCCGCTGATTTGGCACGACGCCTTGGTGGGCGTGGTGAGCTGGACCGACCGCCATCCCTTTGGCCCTGACCGCCAGCGCTTGGGCTGGCAACTGGTGCAATCAATAAGGAGATTGGGCACTCAGCGCAGGCAACTCGCCCCTCCCACCCAGAGCCCCGTTCAACCGACCATTCCGGAACCGTTGCTTTTGGTTGAAGATCGTGTGCGGCGTGAGGTAGCCGAGATTTTGCACGGACGTGTGCAGGCGGCGTTGCTGGTAGCCGAGGACCGGGTTCGCTCCTGCCGGGAGTTGCTAACCACCGGCAACCCTCAAGTGGCCGATGAGTTGGCCACGGTGCTGCATCTGCTGGAAGAGGTGCGGGAGCGGCAAATCCGCCCTCTGAGCCATCGTTTGCATCCTACGTTGCTACAACTGGGCCTGCGCGCCGCCTTGCTTGGATTGGTTCGCTTTTGGCAGCCGACGGTGGAGGTGATCCTGCGCGTCGAACCAGACATCGCGGCGGTCGACGATCCGCTGAAAAATCAGATACCTCCGGCCGTCCGCATGGCAGGCTATCGACTGGCCGAGGAGGCGACTAATAACGCGGTACGGCATGGAAACGCCTCCCAGGTGACGATCGAGCTCTGCCGAGCAGGCGACGGGCTCGGCATGTCGGTGTCCGATAACGGGCGCGGCTTGGACCGAGCGTGGATTCCCGGCTACGGCCTGACGGCGCTGCAATCGCGCTTGCAGGCCTTAGGAGGTACCTGGATCTTGCAACGCGACCAGGCCCGGGAATTGACGGTGCTCGAGGCGCACATTCCGTATTCTGCGGATTGTAGCTGACCTGGCTCCACGCCATGAAAGGAGCGGGGTGCGATGACCGAGCCCGGATGTTGGGGATTTAGCCCGCAACTTGACGAGCTTTTGGGTCACCGCGTGTACCAGCCGCAAACCGTGGATGCAGTCCTCCAGGATGTTGCTGTCCGGCTGACTCCGGATACCGCTTCGGCTTGGTCGGCGCCCCCGGCGTTCGGCGACTACCAATTCGAGCAACTGCGCAGCCGACGTTTATTGTTGACCGCCATCGTCGACCGATTGGCCATCCTCACCAATCCGAATTCTTACGATCGCCTCCAGCAAATTGCGAACTTCACCGCCAGCATCGAGC
>JAJZXC010000036.1:0-13509 GCA_021846365.1 Bacillota bacterium
AGGAGGACGGCTGGCGCTGTCCACTCGCGGGTTGGTTTTGGGTTGCCTGTTGCCAAGCCGTCCGCAGGAGCGGTTCCGCACCTGGCCAAGACTCGCGAGCCTTGGCGACTTGGAGGGCATTATCTTCCACAAAGCGGGCCAGATAGGCACTAAAAAGGTCGCGTTGCGCCGTCACGCCACACTCGCAGGCATGGACGCGCTCAGAGAGCCGTTTTTTGTGCTTCTTGCCACAGACACACATTTGGGATAAGGCCGCGGTGCGGGTGCTGAATTCGATCACCTGTCCGCCAGCACTTTCAGCCTTGCGGGTTAAGATGGACAAAAACAGCTTGGGAGCCCGGACGCTAATAGACCGGCCAAATCGCTTTTGAAACGCTTTATAACTCAATTTTTCGGTTTGAATGAGAACGCCCAGACCAAGAATCTGATTAGCGAGACGCCCATGCAACGCCTTGCGATGTGCCGCTTCACGGCGGAAGAGTTCGGTGATACGGGCTTGCGTTTGCACTTGCCGTCGGCTCTTTTTTTGTAGGATGTTTGCCGGAGATGGCCCGACCCTGGGCGTCATAGCAATCGGGATTATTCGCCCGGCGTTGCCGGTCGAGATGCCGTTGCAAACGGCGAATCATGCGATGATCCCGCAGAATTTCGGCAGCAAATTGTTGGAGACTGGCTTGACTGTTACCCACGATAGCAATGGTGGAGGGGCCAATATCCAAGGCCAGCGTTTCGGACCCGAGAGGATGTTTAAATGTTCCGGTCTTGGGGTCGAGTTTTCGCATTGGGAGACCTTCACACACCAGTTGGGCAAAGAAGCTTAGGCGTCCGCGAATGGTTCGCCGCACCAGCCGTACATACTTGATTCGGTGAATGAGGCCATAAGCAATGACCGGATCGCGATCGGTATTTTTGGCCATGGGCAATTCGAGACCATGCCAATACAGACTTCCCTCGTGCCAACGCAAGTCTGCTTGATTGGATTTGCCTTCCAGACTCCCGATCTGATGAATGCCGCGTTTTCCCTTGAAGCGGACTTTTTTAGCCTGGCCTAACGCCATTTTATTCACGGCCTCAAACGCGCGGTGCGTGAGGGTTTGTCCAATAACGGCATCTACATGGTCGCCAATCCAACAATGGTGGATCGTAGTCGCATACTGCGACAAAGCATACTCGGTGAAGCCTACGGCTAGGCGTGCTGCAGCAAACGCTGCGGCCCGTTCTTTGCCCTGGTTTCGCGGGATTTTACGGTTACGGGCCTTGTGGTAGGCTTGAGACTGTCGATAGAGACGCATCCGTCTAAGGGCTTCGTCCAGCAAAGCATTGTACAACTGCCGTGCCACCTCAAAGCGTATCTGCAAGGTTTGCTCTTGGGGAAGTGTCACCCGCAAGGGCACTTCGCAGACAAACGATGGCGTGGTTTTTCGACCAGGCTTAGACCGATTTTTGGTTTTCGATATACTGTTTGATGACGGCAGCCGGAGCACCCCCTACGGTCGAGACAAAATACGTCCATAAACTAGGCAACCGGCTCTTCAACCATGGGAATTCCTGACGGAGCAGGCGAGAAGATCGGCCTTTCACCTGTTTGATGAATTTATGGACGCCAAACTGTGGATCGACCTCGCATAACAGATGCACGTGATCCGGCATGACTTCAAGCTCGATCACCTCGACATGACGCTCATTCGCGACATCATGGATGAGAGTCTTCAACCGTTCATCCACTCCGCGCACCAACACGGATCGTCGGTATTTGGGACACCAAACCACATGATATTTGCCAAGCGCATCGCCGGGAGTCCCAATCTCTCAGCACTGCCTTGGCGTCTTGAGCTTACGGAGACAGTGGTCGTGGCCGACGGTGGGTTGGGTCAGGGCCGGGACCCTTGTCAGTGGTGGCCTTGGCCAGCACTGATCGGTAGCCGTTGCTTTCATATCCCGGATCGTACAAACCGGACAACCGCCGACGGGTTTGAAACCTTTCCTGGCGCTAACCTGGGCGGCGGACCACACTCAGTCCTTCGCGACTGGCGGGAAGACGAGCGATCGGTTCGGCACTGTCGAAAAATAGGCGGCGCGCATTGCGGTTGACCACGCCCTGAAAGGCATCGACGGTGACCAGCGATTCGAGTTCCATGATTTTTTGCCATTCCAGGTGAAACTGATCGGGGATGCCGCCGCTGCCGAAGAGTACGCGCCCGGGTCCTATTTCTTGAAGCGCTTGCTGGATGGCCTGCAGAGGCGCGCCGGAGGTTTCCAAATAGACGTTCCGGTGCCGTTCGGCGAGCAGAAGGGCTTCCTCTACTAAGGGCGAGCGACCGCCCATGTGGATCAGAATAACCGGCAGCGAGGGGTAGGTTTGCAAAAATTCGTCCCAGCCCAAGGGGTTGTCGAATCGGATGGGGGCGCGGCCGGGTCCGGTATGCACCAGCAGTGGGCGTCGGTTTTTGAGCAGCGCCCCGCCCAACGTCAGCATCTCCTCACTCCAGGGAGGGAGGCGATCCAGCCCGGGATAGGCGAAGGCTCCGACTGCGCCCGCCTTCAAGAGCATTTCCAACTCACGGACAAAGCCGGGACGGGCCGGGGCTAACGCCGCCATGCGCGTGTTTTCGCCTGCTTTCGCCAGCAGATGCTGGCCAGAAGTAACCGGATCCGATGTGAGCAAGGCCCCCCAGTCGATGAGGACGCGTCGCTCGGCTTCCGAGCCGATGGTGGCCTTGGGGTCCAGCGACCTCGGCGGAGTGTCGCTGACCGCAGGGTAGGCGGCGATGTCGGTGGCACCCAACTGAATCAACGGCGCTTCTGGATCGCCGGCAATCAGCAGCCCTTCGCGGTCGCTCAGGCTCAAAATGCGGCCGCGCTCTGCGATCAGCGCTCCCGGAAGATACGACACGGCAGAAAACCTGCCCATCATGGGAGCGAAAATTACGGTGGCGTCGATCGTCTGGCTGCGTGACACCGCCAATTCCTGCAATTCTGTGCGCCGGTTGGGTGAATCAGCATAATGGGCCATGACGACGAGGTCGGGATTGCTGGCCACGCATTCTTCCCATCGTTCGGGATCCGATCCGTCTAGCCCCAACAAGATGGCGACCCGGCCCCAAGTAGTTTGGATGGCGGAAGTGGCGACTCCCGGTTCGAACCACGGTTGCTCGGGAGGCTGAAAGTGGATCTTTGCCTGTTCCCCGGCAACCGATCCGTCGCGGTCGATAACCAGCCCACTTTGTTGCTTCTTGCCTGTGGACAGGTCCAAGCTGCGAAGACTGCCGGTAATCACCATGATGCTCAACTCGCGCGCTGCTTGGGAAAGTCGTTGGGTCAAACGATTGGGCAGCACATCGACCGGATTGAGCCCTAGGAACCACTCTGGGAAGACGACGATGTCGGCTCCGTGACTGGCGGCCTGCCGCATTTGGTCGACTGTCCGTTGCAAGGATCGGCTTACGTCGCGAAGATATGGTGTTTGGCTTACCGCTATCCGAGGTGTCATCGGCTTCACCCCTTTGAACCATTTTAATACAGAGATGGAAACATTTGCAAGTCAACATAACTCGCCAAGGGTTGACGGCTGCATAGTAGGCGGCGGATGGTTTGGTAATCACCAGCTTGGGGCCGGAAATCGGTTTGCTCGTCGATGCGTTGTCCATGCCTCGGGCAAGAATGGGGAACAAAATCCTTGGGGTCGGCGGAGGTAGGGCGGACTGAGCGGGTTGCCCGGGGAAGAAGTCGGCAAATGCTACCCCCCTTATGTTTTCGGTAGCGGCGAATAAATGTAGAATAAAAAGGGGGGTTAGGATTGTCGTGCGAATCCGGGGCTTAGGCTTAGGCCTTGTTGTTTTGGGATGGCTTTGGCCCTTGGTCGGCTTTGCCGCCGGCGCCAGAACCACCGTTCAGGAAACCCAGATTCAAGGTCCCGCTCCCATAGTAGCCAGCCGACTGGCCACCTCGGCCTATCCCAAAGGAGCGAAAGCGGTTGTCCTCACCTCTGCGAGCCTAGCTCACCTGGCGGATGCGGTTACCGCCGCGCCACTGGCGGCGTTGCTGAAGGCGCCGATCTTGCTGACTACGAGCGATACTCAGGTCGGCGCGGCAACCGAAGCCACGTTGAAAGCCTTGGCGCCACGCCGAGTTATTTTGGTGGGAGCGGTCGATAATCCAGCGATTCGCAGCCAACTGCCGTCGGGGGCGACGGTGGTTGCCTACCGCGGATCCTCCCGCTATCAGACCGCCTTTAAGGTCGCTGAGGCCGTCGCCGGTGCAAGTGGGCCGCTGAACCATCTGTATTTCGCGTCCGGCAATAACCAGAATCTGACCGATGCGTTAACCGTGGATCCTATTGCCGCCGCCGAGCGCGCCCCAATTCTGCTGCTGCCCCCGGGAGGGGGAGTCCCCGCGGTGTATCAGCCTCTAATTCGGCGTGCACGGATGATTTTCGTCGTGGGCGCGGCGGCCAAATATCACGCCCGCTTGCCGCATCCCCTCGACTTGGCGGGAGTCGATCGCTACACAACGGCGGCTGAGGTCAATCAACGGTTTTTCCCCAGACCCTCGGGAGTGGTCGTGACCAACGCGGCCTTTTTGTTGGATGCACTGGCCGCGAGTCCTTGGGCGGGCATGCATCGGCAACCGGTTGTCATGGTCAACCAAGACGTTATCCCCGGTCCGAGCTACGACTACCTGGCCTCACTGGCGGGGAACATTCACTCGGTATTGACCGTCGGCACTTCCGGTGCGATTTTGCCGCAAATGGCAAAGGCCGTTGCCAGCCTCGTGCAAACTGGCCACTAAGGAAGCTGGCTTCATCGCTTCAACAAGCCGCTGCGCTCATGGACAGCGCATCCGCGATGGCCCAGGGGCTGGAGGCGGCATCCCGCGGGAGCTATACCGTCCGCTGCTTTATGCTCAAACTTCTTTCCGGAGATCCGCTGACCAAGGCTCAGCAAGCCACCGGGATTTTTCGAAAGCTAGGACCGGAACGGCCCGAAGTTACGCCCGGGGGAAACCGGTGTAAGACGTCTGGGGCCCACGGCCTCGGCGCAGGCATCGCTGAGCCAGGAAACGATGGAGAAGCCCCGGTGACCCTCGGAAACACCCGAAGGGGTGAAACCCCCGCCTCGGCGTAGCCAGGCGGAGAGAGAGTTCATAGGCGGCGTTGACACGCCCTGGGAGGCAGATGCCCTATGGTGGCGTCATCATTGTCGGGCGGGGGTTATGGGTGCGAAGGTCTTCCCGCTCTAAACTCCTGCAGACCAGTTTGGCAATATCCGAGCGGAAGCCACTCACAGGTTGCGCACAAGGTCGTCAAATCATTAGGCACGTAGGCTTGGGCGGTCGCTTCGACCAGCTTGGCCCACGGCCAAGGCACGCCCCTAGCTGCCCCAATTCGCTTTAACACCGCCCGGTCGCGCCCAATTACCGAGAACTCGCGGCAATGATCGGGCTCTTCGGGGGGACAGGCCGCGCACAAGATGTCAGGTCCGTCCACACATTCGACCAGGGTTTGCGGATGTGTCGTCAGGAAGGCGAGGATGTTTCGCATGTTGTCCACGAATGCCGGTGAATAGCCGAAACCGCGAAAGCCGAATTGGCAAAGCAGGTGGTGGCCGCGGAGCACCACTGGGCCCCTGGGGGCCGTCATTGAGGCTGGCATGCCTTTCCCTCCTCGGGGTTCTAGCCTAGTTCTGGACGGCGTGCACTCCAAGCGCCCATAGGGTTGCATAGGCCGCGAAAAATCCGCCTACGATCATAAGTGTCAGCCACTGTCGGCGGGGACTCGGCTCGAGCCAAGAGGCGGCCGCCACATATATCGGCGGAAGTTCGGCAATGAAACGCGGGACACCTTCGAAACTGTTGGAGGCGTTGGCCAACAACACCGTGATCAATACATAAGCCGCCGAGGGCCACCAGTCCGGGTGTTGGTGCCACAGGTAATAGCCGGCGCCAACGGCCAGTGCTGAAAAGACCATGGCGAGCGGTGGCAATGCCCAGCCACCTTGCGAGGTCAAGACCGGATGAAAAAACCAGTGCCAGGTGGAGTGAAAAGGAAAGGCAGAGTGGCGGTTCCACGCTTTTTGAATCGCCAAGAAGGCCAGTGGATTTTGGGTAAAGCGCCAGTCGATCCAGCCGACGGTCAGAAACCCGATTCCGATGCCTGCGCCAGCCAACGCATAGCCTATCCGCGGGGGCCAGCGACGGATTTTCATGACTACCGCCACCAGGTAGGGAACCGCCAGCAAGATCCCCACCGGCCGGCTCAGCCCGGCCAAGGCTCCCAATGTGGCGGCCCATATCCACCGGGAATCCTCAAGCAGGTAGAAAAAGGCCATCGACAAACCAAGAAACAGGGCGCCCGCCCGGTAGGCGACAAAGTACGGCGTGAGTGGGGAAAAGGCTGCGATCAACATGGCCAGAAAGGCTGCCTTAGGACCGAGTTTGCGGTCAGTGAACCGTCCCAAAACCACAAGAAAGGCTAGCATGCCGATTTGGCTCCACAGCACACCGGCGTCGACCACATGAATACCCACCACCTGGCGGGTCCAACGGGTGAGATATGGGTATAGAGGGAAAAATGCCCAGTTATACTGCTGGCTGGTATTGAAATGCACGTGTCGATAGCCCAGCATGGCTATCGAGTGATAAAAGGCGGAATCCGAGGTATAGATCAGATTAAAGATCATAGCATGCCACGGTTGGTGAAATCCCAGGATTCCGCCTGCAGATTTGGTACCATGCATAAACACGGACACCACGAGACCTACTAGTAGGTAGAGCGCGCGGCTTACCGCATAAAGGCCAGCGGCCTGCAAACCGACGGTTCGCCAGGAAAGGCTTCCCGGTCCTTCTAGGGATTCCACTGAGCGTGCACCACACATTCTGAGTCTATCTCCGCGCGAAACGCAGGGGCTACGGCCAGCGGTTCAATCCGCTGCGTTGCGCGTGCCCAAATCGCACTTTGGTCGTCGAAGTGCAGCGAAAGATCTGAAAACAATAACTGCGGGTTGATTGCCACCACCATGGAGGCAAGGGACCCAGCGCGGCGGGCAGCGACTCTTGATACCACTTGGTTCTTCCTAGCCGACGGTCAAACGGCCAGGGATTGGCTGACGATTGCACGGGACTGTGAAATCTGGTTCGGGGTCCGTATGCACCACCGCCAAGGCGTATAACAAATGGCGGGGGCCGGCCTAACCTTCGGCTGGGAAGGCAGCGGCACGACCTCAAGCGGCAAGGGTTCGGCGGCGAGGCCGCGACTAACGGGTCACCGACAGGGGCACCACCAGGATCCAACGTCATCGCCAAGTTGTGGAACCTCCGAACCGGCCGACCAAAATGCGTCGGTGGCGTATGATCGGGCCGAGTGAGGTCACAGCAACCTTCCATGCGAGGGTACGCCTGCGGTTGCACGGAATGAGCTGGTGACGGCCGACCAGGTGAGAAACGTGGCCAACTCATCCGGGAACGCAATCAGGGCCGATCGAGGGCCGAACGGATAGATTGCGCCTCGACATACCAGGATTCCATCTTGGCTTAAACTTTCCCCGCCCTAAAGAGCCGAGATTATGGAGCAACCACTGTGACTGAGTCGTACCCTGGGAGTAAGCCTCCTGACTAGTCACCGCCTGTCTTGCCGGCAATTTCCCGGGTTTCAGCCGGACTATGCCTTAACGTTCTCCGAAGGGGAGCGGGATGATGATAGCTGTGGTTTTCACACGCCGCAATTCTAGTACCACCGTGTCTAGAGGTGGTCGGCAGGTTCTAATGTCTTTTCGTGACGACGCGATACATTTTACGTCCCCCACGCTTGCGGGAGACAACCGCCAACGTATCCAGTTTTCAAAGAGCGAACACTTGTTGAGCATACCACGAAATTAGGAAAGCTGGAAGACGGTCGGAAAACTTTCGCCTTACGGCGAATGCCTTATATCTCCGCCCTGATCCGCGAGTTTACGGTGCATCTGATAAGAAGCCCTTACGTCTAGATAGTCGCCAAGCCGCATATAGGGCTGTACGGCGAACAACTCGATGGTGGACACCGGGCAACGCTCCCTTTGTCTAGATTATATCGAAATTACATAACGCCGGGTAGAACATCATCCAAAGCCGCGGCTATATCGGTGGAAACTGTGCATGGGTGGAAACGGAGATCTGCCGCCGCTGTGGATCAGATTTTCAGCCTTGGTGGTTTTCGGTATCATGGGGAAGAGTAGGTTCGGGAATCCAACCCGGATTGAAGAGAAAAGAGGCGATGGCGTGTCGGCGACGGGACTCGTGGCGCAAGCCTGGAAGGAAGCGCGAAAAAGACCAGGAAGCTTGGTCTTGGCCTTTTGGTACCTTTTCATCATCGTAGTCTTTGAATATTTTAGTCTCAGTCACCTCGGCCCAGGGTTTTTCCATTGGCTTACCCGATTGACCCGCACGGGAACGGTGCCGCCCTTGAGCCGGATCCTGGCGGTAAAACTGGGACTGGTATATTTGACCTTTGTCCTGATCGTGCTCCCGTTCTGCGTTGGCGGCCTATACGGCGGTGTCTCAGCCGCAGTGCGCGAACAGGATTCGTTAACCGGATTATTCATGTTCTTTCGACAGGCCGTGAAGAACTTTTGGGTGAGCCTCGGCTATGTCGTAACCGTAGTCTTGAGCACGGCGGTGTTGTACCTTGCTTTTGCTCTGATCTTGACGGTCAGCGCGGGTAATCCCGTGCTCGCCATCGCTCTTCGCTTGTTGGCCCTGGCGGTGGCGATTGCTTGGCTGGCGGCCATGCTGTACTGTCAGGGGGCCGTGTATCTGGGCGAGGAGCCGGTCCTGGGCGGACTGTGGCATTCGATCAGGTGGGTTGCCCGCGACCTCTGGTTTGCCCTGCGCCTGATGGCCCTGTTGATCGGGATCCTGATTGTGGCAGCGGTGTGTTTTCGTCTGGTGGCGGTGATCCCCGGGATCGGCCCCATTATATCGATGTTAGGCGGAGGTGCGCTATTGGCCCTGCTGGCGACGTTTGCCATGGTGCTCTATCGCGAGCGCGCGAACGCCATCGTCCGCCCGCGCGGATAATGGCGGCCGTGCGCCAATCGCTCAAAGACGCCGGGCGAAGCTGCGCCAGAGATTTTCGTCGCGTGAGGCCCGGTTGAGGTGATCCATGTCCTCATACAGCGCATACATGCCGGATACAATGAGTCCGAACGGAAACACCCAAAAATGCAAGAGGCTGGTCCATCCGGTGCGGCGCATACGGATCACGCCAAGAATGAAAGCGTAGACGGTGAGGCCCAGCAGGGCAGAGCCCAAGGGTACGAGAAACAACCGACAGCCGACCACCCAGGCCAGCATCGGGATCCAGTCGGCGAGCAGACGCCACTGAACGTGTTGTCGGAAGGCGGTGGCAAGGTGACGGTTACAAAGCGTGGCGGAAAACCCCGGGCACTGGGAACAAATCGAACGCTGACAACGACGGCAGCGGCCTTGCCCAGTCACCCCGTGTTCCAGACAGAGCGACCCTGACCGGGACGACCCCCAGCGGTCTGCGGCCGAGGGCTCATTGGGACCTGGCAGGCCTTGCTGATTGAGGGCGGCCCGGTAGGCTAGGTTGATGATGCGCATCCGTTCCTCTTGCTGACGAAAGCGTTCAGAATCCAAGCCGTAATGATCCGGATGATGAATGCGTGCCTGAGCGAGATAGGCTGATCGGATGCGCTCGCGATCCGGAGTGGGAGAAATCCCCAGGACGGGCCAGGGGTTTTGAGGACCGTCACTGGCCATGGGCTATCCTCCGATCTCCGGATCACCGTCTTAATCGCCAGCCGACGAGGGTCCCGCGCGGGGATATCGACAACCGAGTGCCTGGTCTATCCACTCCGGGAGAGCCGGTTGCCGCCGGCGGATCAGGCTGGCGATTTGGTTTATGCTATGCCGTTTTGCGCCAATAATGACGGGGCGAAGGCAACCCGGTAGGTTCGGGGGCCACCGCAACGAACCGGCTGCCCGGATTGCTCAGGCAATCAAACAGGTTGGGCGCGGTCGCCAGCCGGTTGAGCCCGGGCGGCTATTGGTCGCGGCCGATAAAGCGCGTTGGCGGCAGGCTCTGAACGGTCCACACCGCCGATCCCCAGGAAAATCCAGCGCCAAAAGCCACGGAAATCAGGCGCTGTCGGGGGAGAATGAGATCTTGTTCGAACATATCGGCCAACGCCAGAATGATGGATGCCGAGCCGGTATTGGCGTAGTTTTGGACGTGGGAGAACACCTTATTCATGGGAATGTGCAAAGCGTCGGCGACGGCCGTCAAGATGCGCTGGTTGGCTTGGTGGGGCACGATCCAATCGACCGCGTCGACGGGCAACTTCACGTCGGTCAAGATTTCCCGGGCCGATTGCGACATCCGCTGAACGGCGTGCCGAAAGACCTTTCTGCCTTCCATATGAATGCGGTGGTGGCCGCCATGGGCCACAATTTCGGGCGGAATGGGATTGCGCGTACCACCGTACGGCTTTTGTAGGATATCCGTCTGACTACCGTCGCTATACGTTCGCGAGTGGGTCAACTGGATGCCTTGCCCCCGATCAGGGGCCACAATCACGGCACCGGCCCCGTCGCCAAACAGCACTGCCGTGCTGCGGTCCGACCAATCCATCGACCGGGTGAGCAGTTCGGTCCCGATGACCATTACGATCTTGCCGGTTTTGGCCACCGCATCGGCTAACTCAAGGGTCTGCAAAAATCCTGCACAGCCGCCAGTCAAATCGATGGCAGACGCTCTCTTGGCGTGTAACGATTCCTGCACAAAGCAGGCGGTGGCAGGAGTCCACATTTCGGGAGTGTCTGTGCACAATAAAATCCAGTCCAGGTCAGCAGCGTCCATGGTGGCGGTATCCAAAGCGGCCTGCGCCGCGTTGAACGACATGCTGGCAGTGGTCTCCTCAGCGAGCGCCATATGACGCTGGTGGATGCCGGTGCGGGTTCGGATCCATTCGTCGCTGGTATCCATGATTTTGCTCAAATCATCGTTGGTGACGACTCGGGAAGGTGCGTACGCTCCGATTGATATAATTGCTGATGCGGCCATATTGTCTCCTTTGCAACGTTACTTCCGCGGGTCGGACGGTACTCGCCATGCGTACCGCATCCATTTTACCCTTGTATATTGTCCCGGGAAAGCCCTGTCATTTAGAGTCGGGATCACCGGTCGGTGAGATTTGCGATCAATCCAACACGATGGGGTCACGGTACAGGGGAACCTTTTGGTTCCGCTGACCTACCAGCTCGGTTGGCCGCCGGCGGGAAATTTCGGCCGAGGTCTCCCCGCAGACCTAATAGGCCGGGCTTGCACCATGCCGGGGCCCCTTCCCGATGGCTGGTGATGTGCTTGCGGGGCGGGGGCTGCACCGATTGGGTCGCCCAAAATACATATCCTTGATATAATTGGATTAGCGATACTGGGAGAATTGTTTCTAAAAGGAGCCCGACCATGTGGGAAGAATATTTGGAGCGCGCCGTCAGCGCGATTCCGAACAAGTACCGCGCTCGGCGTTTAAAGGCTCGGCTTCGTGCCCAGTTGCTCGACATCTATCATGAAGCCGTGGGTCAGGGCATGGTTCACGACCGAGCTTCGGCGCAGGCCATGCGCCGACTGGGAACTCCGGAGGCGGTGGCCGTGCGGCTGACCGCTCCCGAGCGGCAGCAGCACGGTTGGCTGTGGAGCATTTCGGTGATCGAGCTAGTGGTTGGGTTGGCGATTATGACGGTAAGCATGCACTCACAGTATTTGGCCGGGATGGCTTTCGGACGACTTGTCTCTTTGTGGGGTGTGCTCGCCACGGCCTTGCATTCGCGGCATCCGAGCCACCTGCTGCGTTCGCTGAGAAGCCTCAGGCAACGGCAACCGTGGGGGCACTACTCAGGCCGGATAGTCCTGCGGGCGATGGGAGTCGGTGCCGTCAGCGGTGCATTAGGCGGATTGTTGTTGATTGTTCCCTGGAATCTGATAAATGCGAACGTCATCGATCCGGTCGTATTGTCGGAGGTGTCGATGGTCGCCGTTGCGGTCGCGGTCGCCTTGGGTCCGTGGATGGTGCGCCCCGCGTGGCGCAACCAATTCTTGGTCAGCGTAGCGTTGCAGGTGTACGCCGGAACGGCGGCCGCGCTGACCTACGCCGGTTTGCTGTGGTGGCACCCGGGATTGGTGCCGCCCCCGTTTTTCAACTGGAATCTGCCGCTTACGGCGTTTTCCGGCTTTGCCGCCTATTTTGGCTGCATCCGGCTCTATCGGTTTTGGGTGCAGGTTCGCGAGCCCATCGACTCCTGGCCGGGTCCAGAGGAACTTGACCAGGCTATTTAGGTCCGGTCTCAGGCCCTTGCGCGTAGCGGAGGGATTTTTGCAGAGGCGGGGAGATCTACCCTTACATTTTATGAGGACCATACGAACTCTTTACCGACTGCGGTGTGGGGTAAGGAGGAAAAACCGTGCATTCATTGACTGGCCTTATATTGTCATCTCTTATAGCCGGCAAGAAAGCGAATAAAGTTGCATTGCCAACTCAATCGGCACCAACGGCTTTCTCGCAGTTCTGGCAACAAGGCGACCACTTGGGCAAAGACGGACTGCCCAGTGCGCAAGGAATGAGTGCCTTTTGGAAAGTCGAGTACCACAAGCAGGCCTCCACGGTCAAGGTGTATAATACCAACGGTACCCAGGTTTCTTTGCCAAATGACACGTACAGCTTGACGTCCCCGCCCTCGGGCACACCTGGAGCCAAGGTTCCGGTGGAGGTGCAACTGGAGGTGGTGGCGGGGCCGATTTGGAATCCGTTTCGGCAGGTGAACCCCACCGTGCGAATCGGTTCATCTCTGATTTTGCATTCCAACGTGGTTCACCGGACGATTTTGGGGGACTCGGTTTGGATTCAAAACGTGCATATTCAGACTAAGGGCGGATTCAAGGGCAGAGGTTGGGGCAATGCCGCCCAAGGCCTGCCCGCACTGGCGTTGAGCCGCGGAGCAAAGTTTTACCGGGTGGTGTTTGTTGAGGAACCGCTGGCGACGCTTAACCAACGCATGGCGATCGGTGTCTTTCTGTTTCCATCGGCGATTCCGAAGCCACTTGTGCAATTGGTGAACTCGTTGCCGGTGAATTAGGTCACAGCGAGCCATGCCGACCGGTGGTAAGGCGCCCGGCGGCTGTCGGTTGCGGTGCGACTGCTTAGTGTGCGATGATGCTGGTGCGTGTTTTGGGCGCCATCGTACTTGGCGGGCGGCGGATGGCCATTGATCTCGGCCCAAGTCGGGAGGTCATGGCCATCTATCGCTTTGCCACCGGACCCCGCCTGCGATTGCGGTTCAAAACGACTTGGTTTCGAAACCCGCCGAGATGAGTAAAAGCCCACGGCTCGGTTCCAGTCGACGTGCGCCGGCCGAGGGCTTGGAGTTGGCCGGCTCGATCCGCCTGCAGCGCGCGGATACGATAACTGGATCAGTAGTGCCCGGGATTGTGGTGTCGGCAGCTCAGGACATCTGCCGCTG
>JAJZXC010000036.1:13609-19709 GCA_021846365.1 Bacillota bacterium
GTCCGTGCTAGACAACGACGGGGACCTGGTCAGGATTCACGGCCGCGCCACCAGTGCTGGCGCGTCTGAGTTCAGCCGCCAGAAATGTCCGGTCCCCTCCACGCGCACACCATACGCGGCCAAGGCTTGCACTAGATAGGCGAGTCCGAAACGGGCTAACCGATCCCGAAACTCCACGGGCACCACATCGATGGCGCCAGCGGCCGCCAACTTGAGCAGAGTCTTCAGTCCTCGCCGGCGTTCATTGAGTCCCGAGGCTGGTTCCGTCACGGTGGCGACCACCGTCCAATCTCGCCGCTGAGCCTTCGCTTGTATTTAGCCCGCTGCCGATCCAGATTCCCCGTCTAGACCTGCTCGCCAGAAAAGACCCGGGCATACCGGGCGACCCGTTCTCGCCCAGCCGCCCGCCGTCCCAAGGCGGCCCACAAAGCCCGTTGTGAAAACCGCCAAGGGCCCGATGGGCAGCCGATTGGGCGCCGGCTGCCCATCGATAAATGGTCCGGGTCGACACCACTAAATATCGGGCCGCCTGGCGGTGCAAAGCAACTAACCCTCATGATAATGGAAAGAATAACCTATATGTCGCCGAATATCAGATTACATGACGTAGCTGTTAGTCCGCTCCTTCCCGGCCAGCTTGTCAGCCAGACGCACCTGCCGCCAAACGCCTGAGAGCGTTTCCCTTACTGCCGCTTTTCGGCGCCCGGGGCGCGGTCCGCGACACCGTCCTGATAGAGTTCCTCTGCGACTTGCGACCCCATTTTAAGCTCCTTTCGCAAGCGTTTCCGCTGGCGCTTCGTCAATGTCGATGCTGCGAACGCCATCACCACCGACGCAATCAAGTCGGTTTCCTTCTGGTCCGGAACCCGGTGAACTAAGTCGAGTACTCGCTCGAAGATCTGAGACCGTTTTTGGAGCACCATGTTCAGGGCCAAGGCCAAGCGTAGGCGGTCCCCTGGTTCGAAGCTGTTGGTGGCCAAATGCCGTGCGACCACGTCCAGTTCTGCGTCGCCATCCAGATCGCCTAAGTACACATTCTCCACCTGATAGCGCAAATTGCCCAAGTCCAAGACACTCGGCGCACCGTGCCGGGATATACGATGACCGTGCGCACCGTAGTCTGATAGTGCGTAGCTAGGTGTATCACAGTCTAAAAACCGATACAGGGCGGATTCCGTCACATTGCTAATATGCTCACGAATGAAAAACTGTTAACATAGAGATGCTGGGGACGGCTCAAATTGCTCAAACACCCGAAAACCAGCGCAGATCTCTATGTTGATCACGCCACACATATGTATGTTAAGAAAATTTGACCAGCGAGCAGTACCATGAGGAGTCGCAAAGGCCACCTCATGAAAGTGGATGCCAAACCGCGCCTGAAGGGGCTCCCTGAGGAAAGGGTCGGAGACTGGAAGGCGACCACGCCTGCGGATTAAGGAACCTTGGCCAGTTGCAGAAACTGCCGTCCGTGCGATTGCCAGACCAGCCCTTGCGACCCGGCGCTGAACAAACCGGGCCGAGCGCTGAGCGGGGTTAGCCGTCCGTGGCTCAACGCGGCCAATTGGCCCCCTGATTTGATATAGGTTAGTACCAGGGTGCCGTGCACCACGCCTAACTCGGGGACCGTGGGCGATTGCCATGCGTAGTCGTACACGCGGCCTCGGATCTTGGCGATGAGTAGATAACTGGGTACAGCGGTGGGCTGTGACAGAAAACAAAAGACCCCGCCCCGGATTGCTCCGGCCATGATCGGCGTGGACCAGCGCCTTGGATTGACTACGGCAATGACGTGGGTTTTGCCGCCGGGGATGCTGACCCATGACAGCGTGCCGCGACGGTAGACGGCGACGCCGCGGCCGGCAAACGGGTGAGCAAAGGGCATGCCAAGGTGGGAGAAGTGGTAGCGTTGGCTGCCTTCAACCACGGTGAACGACGACCCGTCCACCAGCAAATAGGTCAGCCGATTAGCTGTGAAATGGGGCGAGGAGGCGCGGGCCACGCGGCCCCGGCGGGGCCCGGGCCATGCCATCCAATCGATGCCGGCGGGAGTCGTCCAACTGAGCATATGTCCGTTGGCGGCCGCAACCAAGTTGCCGACCGGATCGACTGGAGCCGTGGTCAAGGGTATGCGCGTGCCTTGTACCAACCAGCGAGCCTGGCCGTCGTGAAGAATGTAGGCCACACTTGACGAGAGTGTGATCGGCCGCCACCAGTTGGCGCGGGCAAGCTGGTGCGGGGGAAGCATCAGCGTCTTCGGGTGGACCACGATCGGGCGACTCCATCGAAGTGTCCGGCTGACTCGGGGGCGAAGGAGTTGGGGACCAGCCAGCGCGTGCATCGGCGCCTGCGAGGAGGCGTTGCGTGTGGTCCACGCGTATAGCGCGAGGGCTACGCCCGCGACCGCGATGTACCACCAGAGATAATTACGACCGATGCCCCCACGGCGACTATTGGCCACAGCTTCCTCCTCCCTCGGTTGCGTTGTCTTAGGCGGTAGCAATGCATCTCGTTAACCAGAATACCGTAAGCGGGCCTTGGAAAAAAGGCGTAAGCAAACCTCAGCGGCCTGGTCGCGGCGCAATCAGAGGGAGCAACGGTAGACAGCTGGGTGGTGAACGAAGAAAATGGACGGGAATCTGGGCGACAGGCCGTACACGGTCGAAGTTCATTTGCCCGGGAAAGGATCTGCTAAGTCATGGTCGATAGCCTCGCGCCGAGTACGTATAAGGTGCGCCAGATACTCCGGTGTCTCGCCGAAACATACCCTGAGCCGCGGACGGAACTCCGGTTTGAAACCCCGTGGCAGTTGTTGGTGGCAACCATCCTTTCTGCTCAGTGTACCGACCGCCGAGTGAATTTGATCACCCCGCGGATTTTTGCCGACTATCCGGATGCGCGTGCCCTGGCTCAACTGTCGACCGATGCCTTGGAGGAATTGATTCGTGATTGCGGGCTATACCGGATGAAGGCGAAAAACCTATTGGCCACGGCTCGAATCATGGTTGAGGCCTACGATAACCGGGTGCCGCCAACGCGTGAATCATTGATGCAGCTGCCGGGGGTGGGCCAAAAAACGGCGAATGTTGTCTTGGCCAATGCCTTTGGCGTGCCGGCCATCGCGGTCGACAGGCACGTGTTTCGGGTAACCCATCGTTTGGGCTGGAGCAGTGCCCGCGATCCCGGGGGTACCGAGCGCGACCTGATGCGTGTCATTCCCCGGCGCTTGTGGAACCCAAGCCATCATCGACTGATTCTGCACGGTCGCCAGGTTTGCCGAGCCAGCCGCCCCCGGTGTGATACGTGCAGCTTGCGGCGATGGTGTGCACAGGTGGGAATCAGTTTCTCCTCTCAGGCGTAAGGTTAAGCAGAATGTGTGGGAGGGGGGAGGGCGGTATGACTGGACTCGTCCTGAGCGGTGGAGGACTGTGGGCAGCAGCTCAAATCGGCGTCTTGCGCGCCCTGGAAGAAATGGGAATCGAGGCGGATTTTGTGGTGGGCACGTCCGCGGGGGCGGTCGTCGGGGCATTGTACGCGTGCGGCTTGGCTCCAGACGCGATAGGGGAATTGGCGTGTCAAATCGATCCCCACCTGTTTCGCGTGCCTTGGCCCAGACTGCTGTGGAATGCTCTCCGCAGCCGCCGATTGCCGACCCATGTGATCACCGTCGACCATCTTTTCAGCCCGGTCGAACCCTGGCTGAGGAATCGTTCGTTTGGCTCCGCGGTGCGTCCTCTCTTGATTACGGCCACGGATCTGGTCCACCGCCAGGTGGTTGCCTGGGGGCCACCCAGCATCCGATTTGACGAGGGGTTGGGCGCGCGGACGGGTACCATTCTCTTCGCTCAAGAGGTGGACTTATGGACGGCGGTAAGAGCCTCCACGGCGTTTCCCGGCCTCTTTGCCCCGGTACGCCTGGCCGACCGGATTCTGGTCGACGGCGGGGTGGGTGACGACTTCCCCGTCGACGTGGCCATATTGGCCGGAGCCGACCGGGTTATCGGAGTCTGGATTGACGAACCATTAACTTGGCATCCACCCCGCCGCGACATTCACGCCGCCAGTTTGCTCTACCAGTCGCTAGCGGTGATGATTCGGCAGTTGTCAACCGTGCGTCCGGCGCTGGTGCCTCCTCGTCCGCAGGTGATCATCCGTATCCCGATGGACGCCGCAAGGCGGGCTGTCAGCGAAATTCCGGGTTTGATTGATACCGGCTACCGTTGCGCCCTCGAACGCCGGACGGCGCTGCAGGCACTCGTCGCCTAACCGGGCAGCAATTGGCGATTGGGCGGTGCGGCGTTCGCTGGGCGGGCGCATGGACCCATAGGCCGGCCCGAGCCGGCCTATGGGGACTAGAGTTCGACTTTGGGCAAGCCGCGCAAACTGGCTTCGGTCCACTCGGGACTGAAAGGCACGTCGACCACCCGACCGTTGAGATAGTCGTCATAGGCGGTGAGGTCGAAGTGGCCGTGGCCCGACAGGTTGAACAGGATAACCCGGCGCTCCCCGGCTTCCCGCGCCGCGACAGCTTCGTCGATGGCGCCGCGGATGGCGTGCGCGCTCTCGGGGGCGGCGAGAATGCCTTCCGATTTGGCAAAGGTCAGCGCGGCGTCAAAAATCTGGCTTTGACCATAGGCCCGCGCATCGATAATTCGGTCGTGGTAAAGCCGCGATACTAAGGGAGAGTCGCCGTGATAGCGGAGACCGCCGGCGTGAATGCTGGCCGGAACAAAATCGTGGCCTAAGGTATACATTTGGATGATGGGCGTCATCCCCACCGTGTCGCCGAAATCATAGGCGAACGTCCCCTGAGTGAGTGTTGGACAGGCCTCCGGCTCGATGGCCATAATCTTAGGCTGAGCTTGCCCGTTGAGCAGATCTTGGACAAAGGGGAAGGCAATGCCGCCAAAATTGCTGCCGCCGCCACAACTGGCCATAACTACGTCGGGATAGCGGTCGACGGCGGCGAGTTGTTGTTTGGCCTCGAGGCCGATGACGGTTTGGTGCAAGAGCACGTGATTAAGCACACTGCCGAGCGCATAGTTGGTGTCGTCACGTTCCAGCGCTTCTTCGACGGCTTCGCTAATCGCAATCCCCAAACTGCCGGTGGAATCGGGATTTTGGGCCAAGATCTGGCGTCCCGCCCGAGTCCGGTCGGTGGGACTGGCAAAAACACTAGCCCCGTAACTTTCCATGAGTAGTCGGCGGTAGGGTTTCTGTTGGTAGCTGATCTTGACCATATATACGGTACACCGGATGCCCAAAAAAGCTGCCGCGATAGACAGCGCTGTGCCCCATTGGCCCGCTCCGGTTTCGGTTACCAGGTTTTTTACGCCGGCCTGCTGATTGTAATAGGCCTGCGCGATGGCGGTATTCAGTTTGTGGCTTCCGCCCGGGCTTAACCCTTCGTACTTGTACCAGATTTCGGCCGGCGTGTTGAGTTCGGCTTCCAGCCGTCGGGCGCGATAAAGGGGCGACGGCCGCCATCGGCGGTACATTTCTCGAATAGGGTCGGGAATGGCGATCCAGCGCTCCCGCGACATTTCTTGCTCTAAGAGGGCCGGTGGAAAGATGCGGGCCAATTCCTGGGGCTGGGCCGGCTTTCCGGTTACCGGGCTGATGGGCGGAGGAGGCAGCGTTTTCATGTCGGCCTGGATATTGTACCAGTGGGTGGGATACTCGGGTTCGTCCAAGATGACCTTGATTCCGTCAAAATGAGCCACGTTTATCGCTCCTTAACCTCGTTGCTGGTTATCTACCGCGCTTGATACCGGGGGATACACCACAGAGAATCCGACTGGGTGACGAGTATCCCAACCC
Organism: Bacillota bacterium; assembly: GCA_021846365.1. GTDB lineage: Bacteria > Bacillota > Sulfobacillia > Sulfobacillales > Sulfobacillaceae > JAJZXC01. The sequence continues at coordinate 19,430 of JAJZXC010000036.1, forward strand.
CGAATCTTGGGTTCGGCCTGAGCGAGCATGGTGCTCGGCGGCGGAAAACCACGGGGCTTCCCTTAGATTAGCATTCCTTGGCTGGGGAAAAAACGAAAATTGGCGAGATGGGGCCCGTCACCCTTAGGCAATTAATTGCACCCCGGTGTACAAGGCGAAGCCGATGATTGCGGCCGACAATGCCCAGGCCACGAATTTGTGCAGACCGCGCATCCGCCAGTGGAAAGGCAAGGCCCGCGCTTCCAGAATAAGCAAAAAGCCGAGAACGACCGGAAGCAGC
>JAJZXC010000259.1 GCA_021846365.1 Bacillota bacterium
CCGCCTTCCGGATGATGGAATTCAGTTTGAAGGTTCCCATGACCTCGAAGATAATGGCGTTGATCGAATACTGGTGTTCATGGAGCATCTTTTTAATCTCAGTAGCATTTTCCCGCATGATAACACTCCGTTTTTGGTTGATTTGGCATGCACCTTAATTATACCAAAAACCCAGTGTTCATGCGGGTTTTGCGCCCTTTTAAGCCATAAGATTTGTTGTGATTTCGAGGTGCGAAAGTCAAGTAATTAGCAATCAAGCGGTATATGGCGAGCCATTGAGCCAGTTCCATCACATCGCCTCTATGAAATCACACGCGGATGAAGAGGGTGGTATTGCCTGTCGAGCTGTCACGATGGCGTGTTCCGGCGGCACATTCCCATCGGCCTCGGTCGAAGGCAGATCGGCCGCCGGGAACCCTCACTTCCGGATGTCTAGAAGTGCATGGGTGCCCCGATGGCTCGGCGAATTTCGGTCCCGTCACCGCTGCGGTGCCCGGATTTCCGACCGATTCGAGCGGAATGAATGGATTTAGCTCTCCCTATCGCCAAGTCTTGGACACATGAATGCGGATTCGAACATTCAAGCACCAGCGGGCCTCAGCACCGGTGGGTGTTTAGGAAAGTGTCCACGATGGGGTTTGCGGCTGCGGTGGCACGCTTTAGCGGGCGATTCGACCTCGCGGGCTCACTCAATACGCGCCTGACCCGGCGCACCCTGGGGCAGTGGTCTCGGCACTCAAGTGATCCATAACTCTACTAAATCCCTCGCCGTGCACGCATCCCTGGCTGTCGGCAAATACCTCGGTCACCCCGGCCTCCAGCTCTATGACCAAAGGCTTGGCGGGTTGGGGAAGAAGCCGGGATTGCACCGGAATGGATCTGTGAATGCCGAACCGGGGCGGGCGGCGAAGAAGTTGCTACCGCCTTGCGTGCCACCGAAGAGATGGCAAATTCGGGCTTGGGAGCCTCGCCCCGCAAAACCGCACCCATCCGGGCGAATTTCCGCGGTAGCCAGAAGGCGTAGTGGCGTTGCGCTCCCTCAAAGCTTGTCGTTCGAGATCCGTCTTCTGATCACGGCTGGATAGCAGAACATAGGCTCACACTCGGACTGACTCACCGGCATGAAAGGCAGCTGGCCGCAATCCGGTCAGATTGCAGCGTCTCTGGCCTCCTGCCGTGCGATCGTCGGGGATCAGGCGACCTTTTCCCCTCTCCCATCGGCGGCCGACGGCGACGGGGCAGCATGCCCCAAGACCCTGGGGAGGACCGGGGCAGCCTGACATACACCGCGAGCACCGTGAGGTTAAGCCCCCAAGCAGTCGCGCCCGTCGATTGCACGTCACCTCGAAGATACCTGCACCCGCCGCTTGGCGCCGGTCCAGTGAAACAAGGCGGCATTCCGCCGGAGTCAGAGTCGCCCTTGCCAATACCCTCAACCATGTCCACCTAGCAATCGACGGGGGAGAGGGTCTGCCGCGGTTGCAAATCTCTCCGCAACCCGAAGGGTGCGGGCCGCACTTTGACGGCGCGGCCCGAGAAAAACGTGGTCTCTCCGGCGACTAATAGCGGGCGATCACGGTTTTGAGCAGCGACTGGGCCACTTGAAATCGAAAGCCAAACCGCGTCGGCGTCGGTAGGTATCGGCATGGAGACTACTTGCTGGGGGCAGTGCCTAGCATCCACACTACCGGAGGCAAATTGCTCCTTAGCCACAGGCATCAAGCCTCTGCCCGGGGTAACGTCTCCTGCTCGCTGGTGAAGTACGCACGCCGGGAGGTGAAAATCAGCCAGAGCCTAGCCGAAGCTCCATGGCCACCCATTCTCCAGCCTGACCAGACCATCGACAACTGCCGTTGGACACCGCGAGCGAAGTCAAGCGCTCGCCCGAATTGCTGTCGATGATCCACGCTTGCCCAAGCTCGCGCCCGGGTTCGCTCCAGCTAAGACTGCCATCGTCTACGGGGGCCAAGAGTTGCAAGACGAGGCGCCAGGCCTCGGGGCCCTTTCCCTGCGCGTCCAATGGTGAGAATTCAATCACGCGCACGTGTTGGGGTGACACCTTGAACCATTGTCCGTGATCCGCCTGCCGGGGCGTGCCAGCGCCGGTCACCCCCGCCGCTTCGCCCGCCATCACCGGGGCGGCCAAGAGCGGTGCGGCGGCCGTAAAGCCAAAAACTTGGGCGGCCAGTGGGTCAAAAGGTGCCGCGTGAGCCCACAAGCGGTAGCCCACTTCAACTACTCCCGGTTGCCCGTGGCGGAAGTTGGTGTGCCACTTGTTGTTCATCACCCATCCGACTAGCAGGGGTTCGGAGGCGGCATGCCGCGCGGCGTAGGCGCCCACGGTGAACCCGCCCCAGAGCACGAGCGGGGCGTCGGGGGCGGCCAGCGTCACTCCACCGTCGGGATCGGAGAGATCGGCCCAGTTTTCGACGCTATAGTAGTCACGACAGGCGTTTTCCAGTTGGTCGATCTCTCCCTGAATCACGCTTCCTGCCGCCGCATAGTGAAAAACGGGGGCCTTCAGGTTGAGGGGAAAGACCACGTAAACGGATTCGATGCCGCGAGCTTCAGTCTTGTCAAATCGATAGTGCAGGTCCAACCATGGTTCATCGTCGTAGACCGTATAGGTCACTTCCAGCCGATGCATCCCGGCCGCCTCAAGGTTGACCCGCATCGAGGCTAAACCTGGACCCGGGATCAGGGTTTGTTCAACCACCCGGCTCACCCGGCGCTGGTCAATCGCCCATTCACTACGCACATCCCCGGCCGGGCTGGGCGGCTGCAAGTCGCGGCGGCCGCGGGGAGTGAGCAGGCGGTGATAGACGTATTCGCCGAGACCATAGCTACTGTCAGGGTTGACCCATTGGCGGCCATCGGCGCGGGTGATTACACTCTTGAGCGCCCCGGTGGCGGGGTCGCCAGTCACCTCGAGCCAGGGACTGGTGAGGGTCCAGCGTTGGCCCGCGCTCTTCGCCTCTGCTTTGGGCACGCGCAACGGAAGCGTACGGTAGCTCAGAGCGGGGATCGACACCAATCCATAGTCGGTCGGCGGACCGGCCACATAATCGGGACTGACCGGATTGGCCAAGTCTATATCCCGAGCGAGCCCCTGCAAGGGAAAGGTAGTCCCCTCCCGAAAATGGGGCAATACCGCCCGCACTCGGGCGTCCCAAGGCAGGGGATTGAACACCAGAACACAGGGTTCACCGCCGTCGTCGACGGCCGCCGCCAGTCCCCGGCTGGCCAGGGTCCACAGCCGGTGTGCCCCGGCCGCCCCCTCGTAGGCCTGGTTTGCCTTGGACATCCACTGCCCGTGGCTGTTCACCGTATCCGGACGGCTGATGCTCTGGGCGCTGCCCCACGTATGTTCGTTGTATAACCACAGGTGGCGAAGCACGATGTCATCAAGACGGGCCAACTCGTGCCGATCCGCCTCCGACACCAGCGGGCTCAGCGCGGCGATGATGCGGGCGCCTTCCCACACTCGACCTGTCCACAAGGCTAGCGCCGTCTCCCGGGC
>JAJZXC010000260.1 GCA_021846365.1 Bacillota bacterium
CTGAGGGTAACCCGGTTATATGGACGGTCCACCGATGGAAGGCTGTGTCCATGGGAGGAGAGTTCATATGCCGAAGACGAAGCCCCCCTATTCCAAGGAGTTCCGGGTGCGGGCGCTGGATCTGGTGCGGACGGGCAAGAAGACGGTGGCCGAGGTGTCCAAGGACCTTGGCATCGCCCATCAGACTCTGAGCAATTGGGTCCGGCAGGCAGACACGGATGCCGGTCGTGGGCGTGTCGGGGATCTGACCACAAGCGAGAAGGCCGAATTGCATGAGCTCAAGAAGGAGAACCGGGTCCTGCGCGAGGAGCGAGAGATCCTAAAAAAAGCCGCGGCCTTCTTCGCGAAGGAGAGCGCTCCCCGGTGAAGCGATTCCTCTTTATCGACGCGGAGAAGGCAAATCACCCGATCGCGATCTTATGCCGAGTGCTTGAAGTGTCTCGGGCTGGGTTCTATGCCTGGGTGGGGCGCCTGCCCTCGAATCGGGCGAAGCGCGACGCGGAATTGCTCGGCCAAATCCGCGAGATCCATAAAAAGAGTCGTGGCACGTACGGCGTACCCCGGATCCACGCCGCGCTCGTGGCACGCCAAGAGCATGTGAGCCGCAAGCGTGTGGCCCGTCTGATGGCCACTGCCGGGCTCACCGGGCGACGTCGGCCGAGGCGTGTGCGGACCACCGTGGCAGATGAGAATGCGGTTCCCGCTCCGAACCTGGTGAATCGCAACTTCACGCCCGAAGCCCTGAACCGCTTGTGGTGTGCCGATATCACGTACATCCCGACGCGGGAGGGCTTTTTGTACCTGGCGACGGAGTTAGATTGCTGTTCACGCAAGGTTGTCGGCTGGTCACTCGCGGATCACCTGCGCACCGAGTTGCCCCTTGACGCTTTTCGCATGGCGGTCACACGTCGACGTCCAAAGCGGGGTCAACTCGTGCACCACAACGACCAGGGCTCCCAGTACACGTCGCACACGTACCAGACCGAACTGGACGCTCATGGCGTGACCGCTTCGATGAGCAAGCGTGGCGACTGCTACGACAACGCAGTGGCGGAGAGTTTCTTCGCCACCTTGAAGAACGAGCTGGTGTATCGCCAGGAGTGGGCGACCCGCAAGGAGGCCGCCCTGGCCACCTTCGAGTGGATCGAGGTCTTCTACAACCGGCAACGCATCCACTCGTCACTGGGCTATCGCACGCCCGAGAACTTCGAGCGGGAGGTGGTCGCCGCTTAGCGCCGCCCGGCGCCTTGGACCACCGCTGCCCGGGATGGGTTGAGTGCCGGCGACGGAGAAGGCTGGAGCGCCGTTAGCGCGACTACGAGTCGCTGTGATACCCTGGCTCGGTCGACGCTCCGTGAGCTGGCGGCCCCCCGCCGGGACCTCAGCCCCCCGGAGCTCTGTCCACCAAGGCCCGGCCCCTGTCATGATCCGCCCAACGACCCTTGGTCCCGCCCCTGACCCGACCGTCCATAAAACCGGGACAAGACCAAACAGCGATTTCCTTGCGATTGACGCTCGCACCAAGAACCCTGACGCCGCTTGGGAATTATTGCGATGGGTGACTACGGACCCGACCTGGACGCGCTTTGTGATGCATACAATCCTGACCGAGCCGGCATTGGTTTCGCTGTGGTCGGAGTGGGAAACGATCGTGCAGCAAGCGGCGCCGCCTCTGAAGGGCAAGAACCTGCAATACTACCGCGAGGCAGCTCTGGGTGGGTACGAGGTGCCACAGTCCTTCTTCCTGTATAGCGGCAATCAGGCGACAAGCATCATGGGTAGCTGGTGGTTACGCATCCAGAATCGTTCCGTCAGCGTGCAGGAGGGCTTCCGCGGCATGGCCCAACAGATCAACGCCCTAGAAGCGGCAGGTGTCACCGGAGCCAGCGCCCTGAGCAAGACGAAGTCGGAATTGGCCAAGGTGGCCAAGACGGGCAAGTACCCGACGCCGCCGCATCGCGGTCAGGGCAACCCCTTCAAACCCGCGCCGACGCTGATGCTGTCGCACGCCGGGACCTACACCATGCTGGGCGACGGTTACGATGTCTATCTGACGCAGGATGCCTGCACGTTCTTCTGCCTGCCGCAGACGGCCGCTGAGGGTCACTGGACTTGCCGCGTTCGAGCGATCGGCAACCTGACATGCCCGAGCCTCAGCCCTTGGGCAAAGATCGGTTTGATGGCGCGCGGCGACCTCTCCGACGACGCGCCGATGGCCTCCGTGCATGTCACCGGGGCTAACGAGGTGGAATGGCAAGAGCGCCCCCTGGCCGGAATGACGCCCGGTGGGCAGTCCGGGATCCTGCCGGCCGGTTTCAAGGGGGCGTTGCTCACGCCGGTGAACAAACCGACATCCAACTTTCTGACGCGCCCGGTCTGGCTGCGGTTGGAACGGGTGCAGGGGATGTGGAGCGGTTTTGTCTCGCTGGACGGAAAGAAGTGGACGCCGACCGGCAAACCCGCCCTGATTGAAGTGGCTGGCGCCTGGGTCGGGCTGATGTGCACCGCCCACAACGCCGACTTCAAGGACAAGGGCTACATCCGCGCCGTCTTTGACCACGTGTCCTTCACACCGAAGGACAAGGTGCAACTTGGCATTACCGGAGTGCCGCCGGCCGCCGGAACGGTGCCGGCCAACTGGGCCACGATGGCGACTGGGACAGCCCCGACCAAGACCACGGCACCCAAGGCGAAAGCCAGCGCCAAGAAGGGCTGAACCGGATCCGGCCGGTATTGCGACTGCGGCGGGGTACCATCCGTGAGGATGTGCCTCCGTCGCGGACGCGCCGGTCAGGCCCCCTGACTCAGTCGGACCTTGTACACCCGCTCCATTTGGCCGCGCCGCTGCACCACGACCGTGCCTGCGCTTCCCCCGCCGCGATGCAGCACTCCCGCGTCCACCAACAACTGCCGGTCGCCTTGATCCTCTACCGCACTCGCAAACACCTCTCGCCGCATCGCCCACCACCCGCCACCCAACGGCCACGCCTGCCGTCCCGCCGCGCTCGCCACCGCCTTACCCAAACGCTCCTGCAGACCACGTACGATGCCACCAGTCGATTCCCGCTGATCATCTGTGATCAGGGCTGGCACCGGCACTTCTTGCGCAGCCACACCGTCTGCCTTGCGATGCACAACGGCGCCGGCCACCGGTGCAGGAACCTCCTCCGCAGTGGGGACGGGCGTCCCAGAAACCAGATTCGATGTTGCGCGCGCCAAAGATCCGCCGGAATGGATATCGCGATCAGCCTCGCGCCGATAGACTCGTGCGGTCCCCCCGCGCGCCCGCACACGCATTTCCTCTGCTTTCGCTTCAGCCTCGCGCTCGAAGTAGAAGTACGACTTCATTGCCATCCAGCCCAGCCGCCACTCACAACACCAATAC
>JAJZXC010000037.1 GCA_021846365.1 Bacillota bacterium
AGAGATCAGCGTCACGGTGTGATTTTTCAGCGTAGAAACATCCGGACCATTCGGTCCGGCTTCTTTATTTCCATCAATACAAATATATGTTTTATTATTGCTTCCCTCCAGAAGAGCCACACCCAAAGCATTACGCTTAGGCTAGTTGGTTATCACCGTTGCACCCGAGTACAGTTCGCAGGAATGCGCTGTGTGCGCATTCACTGCAAAGGGCAATCGGCTGAGTCAGGCCGAATTTGTCTGCCAACGCTGCGGACACAGGGACAATGCGGATCACAACGCGGCTTGCGTTATTGCCAAATGCGGTATCGAAAAACTTCTTTCCGGAGATCCGCTGACAAAGGCTCATAAAGTCACCGGGATTTTTCGGAAGCTAGGACCGGAACGGCCAGAAGTTACGCTCGGGGGAGATCGGTGTAAGACGTCTGGGGCCCATGGCCTTGGCGCAGAGGTGGCTGAGCCAGGAAACGATGGGGGAAACCCCGGTGACCCTCGGAAGCACCCGAAGGGGTGAAACCCCCGCCTCGGCCTAGCCAGGCGGTGGGAGAGTTCATGACATTGGTCGACACCAGTTTGGACATAGGGATTATCCTGAGCATACAAAGAGAATTGCCGTGCTAAAAAGTCGCGTAATTGCGTGAGCACGTCTTCTTGGATGGTGAACTGGATTTCCTCAGTCTCTTCTCGTATTGAGGTCGAGCAGGCTGCCAAGTTTCTCGCGGATCATCTCGGTCGACCACCCATCATTCTTGGGCACATTCATTTGATAGACAATGCCTATCTGCAAATACTGGCTCACCGAAGCTTCCTTTCCCATCCCAAAACGAATGTCCGTGCGGTTCTGAGCCTGTGACCCGCCGTTCGTGAGTGCGTCGGCTGAAACACGCGACTTGCGTCGTCGTGTACTAGTCTACCTGGTCGGGCGGCGAGCCCAGTCGACACCGGAACAAGGGGGATGTGTTTTGTTGGCCCATTTCGTACAATGGGATGGAGGATTGTAAAGCATGTTGCCGCCGAGGCCGCGCAGGTTACGGCGCCCTGCGCCGGGACACCTCCCGGGTGGGAGCCGAGGTGCTAAGTGAGGAGGGAATGGCGGCGCTGACCGATAGCGCCACCGACAGAGATGACGGACCCATTGTGGGGGGCGCTGAGCCGGCCGAATTTGAACCTTCGCCGTAAGGAGTGGTCGGGGTCGAACCGCTCCGCATTTATTCGCGCCTTAAGGGAAGTTGACCCGCGACTCATCGTGTGGACGGACTCCGACCGCTTGATGGCTTACACCTATGACGCCACCGGAGAGCGGCATCGCCCGGACGCCGCCGTGCTGTTGGAAAAGGCGTCGCAAATCAAGGGTGTGTTGGCGGTGGCCCGACGTTTCGGCTGCCCGGTGATTGGACGGGGCGCGGGCACCAGCTTGAGCGGCGGCACAACCCCGGTCTTGGGAGGCATCGTGCTTGCCTTCGCACGGATGAATCGTGTTGTCGACATCGATGAGAGCAGCCGGCAGGCGGTGGTTGAACCCGGCCTGGTTAACGCGGACTTTCAGGCCATCTTGGCCGAACGAAATCTTTTTTTTGCCCCGGATCCCTCCAGTCACCGCATTTCTACCATAGGCGGCAATGCCAACGAGAATTCCGGCGGGCCGCACTGTATCAAATACGGGGTAACCACCAACCACGTGGTCGGGGGGCGATGTCATCTGATCGACGGCATCGAACGCACCCTGCCAACTACCCGGGACTGGCGGGCAGGACTGGATCTGACCGGAATCATCGTGGGGTCCGAAGGAACGCTTGCCGTGGTGGACCAAATAGAGGTGGTCTTGACCCGGCGGCCCCCCGCTGTTGAGACCCTGCTAGCCGCCTTTGAGACCGTAGACAGCGCCATTGCCACGGTATCAGCCATTATTGCCCGGCAAATTGTTCCCTCTACGTTGGAACTTTTGGATCGCCAAAGCATCCAGACGGTCGAGCGGTTCGTTCACGCCGGCTACCCGGCCAACGCCGGTGCCGTGTTGCTCATCGAAATCGACGGCTCGGAAGCGGATGTGTCGGCAGAACGGACAACCATCGAGGCGATTGTAGGCGACCACGGTGCACTCAGCCTTCAGCGGGCGACGACGCCGGAGGAGGTGGAGGCGTTGTGGAAAGGAAGGCGGTCGGCCTACGGGGCGGCGGCGCAGATCGCCGGGCATATCTGGATCCAGGATGTTACCGTGCCGCGCCCTCTGCTGCCGGAAATGATGCGAACCGTGAGCGCAATCGGCGAGCGTTACGGATTCGATATTATGACCATTGCCCATGCCGGCGACGGCAACCTGCACCCGCAGCTCCCCTACAATCCGAGTGACGCCGATGAGGTGGCCCGCATGCGAGATGCCGACGAGGCGATCTTGCGGGCGTGTGTGGCGCTGGGCGGCTCCATCACGGGCGAACACGGCATCGGTATCGACAAGCTGGAGCAGTTGACCCTCATGTACGGCCCTGGAGAGCGGGACCGGATGGCGGAAATCAAGCTGGCTTTTGACCCCGAAGGCTTGCTAAATCCGGCCAAGGCGGTACTGCCCCTTGGTTATCGCCGGCCGGACGAGGTCGAGTTGCCATCTTCCGACGAGCTGGCCGACCCGCGCCTTATGGCGTGGAGGCAGGCGCTCGAGGGATCCGGAGCTCCCTTGGCCGTGCGCGGGAGCAACAGTCAAGCCGGCCGGTCACCATCCCGGGCGGGCCAAGAGGAGTTTTCCACGCATTTCCTTGACCGGGTGGTGGAAGTCGACGTGGCTAACCTGACTATCAGCGTGGAAGCGGGTGTTCGCGCCGACGCTTTGCATCGACGGTTGGCGGCGGAGCACTTGGAGATCCCCAACTTGCCCAACAATGGGCGCACCATCGGCGGGCTGGTGGCGAGCAATGCCCGCTACTGGGGAGAGCGGGGACTGGGTTGGCGTGACCATGTGCTGGCGGTTAGCTGGCTCGACGGAAGCGGAAAACTACTGCGCTTCGGACGTAAGACGATGAAAAACGTGGCCGGTTACGACGTGGTCAAATTGGCCGTGGGGTCGTGGGGGACATTGGGACTGCTGACGGAATTTACCTTTCGGCTGCGACCGCGGCCCAAACAGTCGGCGGTGGCGGAAGTCGGTGAAGCCGACCTGCCCACGCTGCTGGCGGCTGCCCTAACCATCCGCCAGCTGCCCGTTCCGCCGCGGGGGATGGTGCTCAGCACCGAGGCTGGTCCTCGCTTGTGGGTCTGGCTGGAGGCGACCGACGTCGGTGCCCAGCAGCACACCCTGGAGCAGGTGGTCACGGCGGCTGGGCTAGGCGTGCAATGGTTTTCCGCTGAAGAGAAGGTGCCGCTGGTGGATGCCGCGCATCGTGAATTTGAGGAATCCTGGAAGGCGACCGGCGAATGGCTGGAGGGCGGGGTACGACCCGGTGCCCTGCTTGATTGTGCCCGCGATTGGTCGGCGGCAGACCGGGTTTGGCTCTTTCCCTTTTCCGGGGCCATTGAGTGGCATCGACCGGAGCCCCTGCTCCGCGGGGAGGAGCCGCCGGCCTGGGTCGTCCGCAGGTACCGGACGGGACAGGCTCCCCAGGTCCGCCGACTCACGTCATGGTCGGATGTGGAAGAGCGCCTGGGCGCCATCTTTGACCCCTCGCGACGGTTTCCGACTTGGGAGGAAGGAGATGCTCGATGAGGGACCCCAGCCGATGGAGGTGGGTGTTAAAGGAAACCGATCATTGCAACAAATGTGGATTTTGCCTTCCGGTGTGCCCTACCTATCAATTGACCGGACAGGAATTCCATTCTCCCAGGGGACGGATTGCCATGGTGGAGGCGGCCGTGCGGGGGGAGCTGACCACCAGCTCGGGCCTGGAAGAGACGCTGAGCCACTGCGTCGGCTGTCGCGCGTGCGAGCGGGCGTGCCCGTCCGGCGTGCACTATGAACGCATTCTGGAGGCAGGGAGAAACCTCTTGGTCGAAGGCGGCAGCGCCGCCTTTAGGGGGTCGCTGACGGCGCGCAGCGCGCTGTATCTGGCTACCCGCAAGCAGACCTTCCGGGGCTTTGCCCGCTGGGGAAGCCTCATGCGGCGGGTTCCCCTGGCCGATTTGATCACCGGTTATGCGGTCATGCTGCCGGATTCCACTGGTCGTCGGCAATCGCGGGCGCCGACCATCTCCTCGCCGACCGGTCCTCGGGTGGCCTTCTTCTCGGGCTGTGTGATGGACGCCGTGTTTGCAGATGCCAACCTGGCGGCTCAGCAATTGTTGACCGCCGCCGGTTACCGCGTATTTCGGCCGCAATCGGAAACCTGCTGCGGAGCCATCCATCTGCATTCGGCGGAGCCAGAAGAAGCCAAGCGGCTGGCCAGGGCGAATATTGCCGCCTTCGAGTCCGAGGCGGCGGATTGGATCGTCAATACGGCTGGTGGGTGCGGCGCCATGTTGCAGGAGTATCCAGAACTGCTGGCGGATGACGCCGCTTGGAGGGAACGGGCGAAGCGCTTCTCGGCCCGGGTACGCGATTTTTCGACCTTGTTGGTTGGTGAAGCGGCTCGTTCGCTTGACTACAGAGGTGACGGCAGCCGCGTCGTACTGCAAAACTCATGTCACTTGGTGAACGTGCAGGGCGTGGGCGATCACCCGGTGCGATTGCTGCGGCGAGTGACCGGAGATACCTTCATCCCTTATGCCGAGCAGGATCTTTGTTGCGGCTCGGGGGGACTTTACAATATCAACCACCGGGACTGGGCACGGGGGATTTTGGACCATAAGATGGACAAGGTTGCCCCGCTTGAGCCGACCAAGATTATCGTCAACAATCCCGGGTGTCACATGCAGATGCTGTGGGGGGTGGAACGGCACAAGGCAGCGGTGCGCGCGACTGTTGAACACTTGGCCACCTACCTGTGGCGTTGTCACCAAAACGCGCTTGGGGGCGAACAGCCACCATCCAGGCTGGGGACCGAGTTAGAAGCCGAACGCCAATGACGGCTTGGCTCACTGGGCTGCCTCACAACACCGGCGAAGGAGGGCGACATGGAGGAATGGTCATTTGAGACCTTGGCGGCCAGCCTCAAAGCTGACATCGCTGACTTGCACACCTTTCATGAGGTGCTGGCCACCAAGTTGGAGCGGTCGCTGGGCCAAGCTGCGGTGCAAATAAAACGCGGCGGGTGGCCGTGGCAGGAAAAGAGGCCGCTCATAAAGCTAAGCGTCGAGTTGGCCTCGATGCGATGGGAGGTCGAACGGGCGGCCTCCGGGATGACCTATAAGATGGTTAAACTGGTGCGAGGGGTGGCGCTTAAGTCGGAGATGGTTCCGTTGGAGACGTGGCTGGAGGCATTGTCGAAGGCGCTGTGGGAGCACGCCAACGCCAGTCAGGCGACGCGGGAAGCGCTCGAACGATTCTTGCTGGATCAGTAACGGGAGCGTTGCCGGAAGACCCCCGCCGCCAGGCAGCGATCGCTGCCTGGCCAAGACATTGTCGGCGAATATTGCGAGGAAAAGGCGGATTCCGGATGAGGCCCCGGCGCCGCCGAGGTTTTGGTGGAGGAGAAATGGCATGGTGCGAATAGGGGTTGTCGGACTAGGAATTATGGGTAGCGAACACGCCGTCTATCTGGCTCAGCGCACGATAGACGGAGCCGGCCTCACCGCGGTGGCCGACCCGGATGCGGCGCGTTTGGCCTGGGCCGAGCGTCAATGGGGGGATGCGGTGGCGCGGTTCAGCGATTACAATGAGCTCATCGCCAGCGGGCGGTGCGACGGCGTGTTGGTCGCCACGCCGCATTTTTTGCATCCGGTGGTTTCGCGGGTTGCCTTGCGGCACGGGCTGCACGTCCTCTCGGAAAAGCCGCTTGCGGTGTATACGGCCTCCGCCCGGGACCTGCCCCGGTTGGCCGCCGAGCAGGGATTGGTGTTTGGTGTGATGTACAATCAGCGCACGAATCCCGTCTATCAGAAAGTCCGGGAATTGGTAACCAACGGCGAATTGGGAGGGATCAAGCGCACCAGCTGGACCGTGACCCATTGGTACCGGTCGCAAAGTTACTATGAATTGGGCACCTGGCGGGCGACGTGGTCGGGGGAAGGCGGCGGTGTGTTGCTCAACCAATGCCCTCACCAATTGGACCTCTGGCAGTGGGTGGTGAACATGATGCCGATTCGCATCCAGGCCTTCATGGCCTTTGGCAAGTACCACGACATCGAAGTCGAGGACGACGTCACCGCCTATGTCGAATACGCCAACGGCGCGACGGGGACCTTCATTACGTCCACCGGCGAGGCGCCGGGCAGCAACCGATTGGAGATTGCCGCCGAGCGAGGCAAACTGGTGGTGGAAAATGACCGGCATCTCCGCTTCTGGCGCCTGGTGACGAGCGAACGGGAATTCAACCGGACATATCGCGGGGGGCATGGCGCACCGGAAGTTTGGGAGGTGACGGTTCCTCTCCGCGGGTACGAGACGGGTTACCGGGGAATTACCCAAAATTGGGTGGATGCCATCATGCATAACCAACCCTTGATAGCACCCGCCGAGGACGGTCTGAAGGGACTTACCTTGTCCAATGCCATGCATCTTTCCGCTTGGACCGGCCGCGGGGTGGATCTTCCCCTGGATGAAGAGCAGTTCGAAAGCCTTTTGCGTGAGCGCATGCAGACATCGGTCGGCCCGGTATGGAATGGGAAGGTATAGTGGGAGAAAGGAGACGCCGTTGAAAGTCGCAGTGCAACTGTACACGCTAAGGGAATATCTCAAGCGGCCGGCGGATATCGCCGCCAGCTTGCGGCGCGTGCGCGCTCTGGGTTACCAAGCCGTGCAGCTATCGGGGTTGGGTCCCATCGAGACCGACGAATTGGCCCGTATCCTGCGCGGAGAAGGATTGGTGGCGGCCGCTACTCACGTGTCCTGGGAAGAGCTGGGCCAAGACCTGGAGCCGCTGGTAGAGCGCCATCAGCGCCTCGGATGTCAACAAACGGCGATTGCCGCCATGCCGGAGGAATTTCGCCACCGCGACGGTTATCGGCAGTTTGGCGAGCAGGCAGGACGGGTAGCCCAACAGCTAAAAAAGGCGGGCATCGTCCTCAGTTATCACAACCACAGCTTTGAATTCGAACGCTTTGGGCAGGAAACTGGGCTCGATATTTTGTACCGGCATGCGGATGGTGGGTTGAGTGCGGAGATCGACGTCTACTGGGTACAACACGGAGGTGCCGATCCCGCGGAATGGATCCGCAAGCTCAGCCATCGCCTGCCGCTGGTGCATTTGAAGGATATGGCGGTAGTGGACGGCCGGCCCGTGATGGCCGAAGTGGGCGAGGGCAACCTGAACTGGCCGCGCATCTTGGGCGCCTTGGAGGCGGCTGGCACGCGCTGGTACATGGTGGAACAGGATGTCTGTCGACGCGACCCGTTTGAGAGTTTAAGAATCAGCCGCGAGCATCTCGCGGGGTGGGGAATTTCCTAAGTCCGCCCTGAGGATGAGGCGGCAAAGGGCTCGGCCGACTCCACGCGATGGCAAGCAGGCTGGGGCAAGGCGGGCTTAGGCCCGCCTTGCCCCCAACCGGAGGCACCTGCTTAGCCTTCCGAGGCCCGCACTTCCAGTTGGTCTCCCTTCGGCCCGGGGCGAATGACCATAAGGTAACGCAGGGTGCGCACGGCGACCACCAGCCAAAACAGAGTCAGCATGGCAAACAAGAGGATAGCCGAGTAATCGATGAGATTGACCGCCAGCGCCTTGCCCAGAAGGTCGGTGCCGGCCGTAAAGACGCCGAGGGGGAAGGTCAGACCCCACCAGCCCAGGTTAAACGGGAGGTCGCGGCGGACGGCGTAATGGACGGTGAGGGCAATGCTCTGGATCAGCCACCACAGTCCAAATCCCCACAAGACCAGCGCGGCCACCAGGGTTGCCCCGCTAAAGCCGGATCCCAAGGCCGAGAAGACGGCGGATGTGTCTTTGCCCAGTAGGAGGAGTCCCATGATGCCGGTACCCAGCGTGCCCAAGCTAATCCAGGTCGAAATGGCCATGTCTCCGGGGGGCAGGTTGTTCACCGCCAATCGCAAGAACAGGACGCCCAAGAGCAGGAAGGAGAGGGGAACGCTGAAGGCCCATAGACTGAAACTGCCTATGAACAGCGCTTTGGCCAGCGCCAGACTGGCGACGTGAGGCAACAGCAAGGCACCCGAGGCGGCCGCCACTTCGGCGGGGACGATGGGCATCAGCCAAACCGCGGTCATCGAGTTTAGCGCGTGGTCGTGGTGGGTAAACATGTAATAGGGTACGACCAGGACCGACGCCAGGGCCATCGCCGCATTAGCTAGCCACAGCCAAGCCGCGATGGGATAGGCGGCGGATCCCATCACCGCCGGGCCCATGTCCAAGAATCCGTTGACCACGGTGGTCAGCGCCATCGGAATTGCCCCAAAGAACATCGACTGCTGAGGGTGATGGAGAATTTCCTTAAATCCCGGCCAATCGACCAGCGCGCGATGCAGCATCAGCAAGAGCAGGAGGGAGACCAACCCCACATTGAAGATCCACACGCCGGTGCCCACTTGCTGCAACCAACCGGGGGCATGGGGCACCAAGAAGGCGTCGAGGCCCAGAATTCCGGTGCCCATGCCCACGGTGAACCAGTTGGGAGTAAATCCCTTAGCCATGTCGTGATCTTCCTCTCCAGATTTCGAAATCCTATCATCAAATATGGTACGGTGAACACGGTACCCTGGCGTTCGGCAGTTCCGAATCCCATCCCGTAAATCGCGAACTTTGTCGAGGGCGAACCACGCGCGGTCTCAAGGTGACTAAGAAGAGAGGGTTCATGGACTTTCGGGTAAAGATCTTTCTCGCCGTGGCCCGTCATCGACAGTTGACGGAGGCCAGCCGGCAGCTCAATATGGCCGCTTCCACCGTGTCCGAACATGTGTCGGCCCTAGAGGCTGAACTTGCCGCCGACTTGTTCATGCGCACCAACCGCGGCATGCGATTAACCGAGGCCGGCCAGCGATTGTTTCAGGCGGCGCAGATCATCGAAGGGCAATGGCATTCTGCCCTGCGTGAGGTGCCTCTGATCGCGGCCGGCACCCACCGGATCGATCTGGCGGCCAGTCAAACGGCGATTGAACTGTTTCTGCCGCCGCCGTTGGGCCGGTTCCGGGAACGGTTTCCCGAGGTGCCGATTCACTTGATCATGGCCAACACCAGCGAGGTATTGCAGCAGGTGGCGGCCGGGCTGGTGGATATGGGGCTGGTGGAGGGAGGAATGGTGCAGGGTTCCCTGCAGGCGGTCAACTTGTGGCACGATGACATGGTTCTGGTCGTTTCCCAGCGCCATCCCTTGGCCGCGGCGGATCACGTGATGGCGGATGCCTTGGTGGACCTGGACTGGATATTAAGGGAGCCCGGCTCTGGCACGCGGGCCACCTTTGAACGTGCTCTGGGCCGGGCCGGGTGGTCCACCGACAGTCTCAAAATCATTATGGAATTATCCTCACTGCGGGCCATCCTGTCGATGGTCGCGCACAACGTGGGGGTAAGCGTGGTGTCCAAGGCCATCGTGGAATCCGGCCTGCTGCACGAAGGGGTTCACGCCGTAAGCGTAGAGGGACTTGCCCTGGAACGACACATCCAATTGGTGAAACGCCGCCATGGAGCGCACTCCGAGGCCGCCAGCGGGCTTGTCCAGATGCTGACGGACGATGCGGAAAGAAGAAATCGCCAGCGTGCACGACCCCGACGCTGAGGCTGGCGCCCATCGCGAACCATACAGAGCCAAACCGATGCGCACTGGTCGTCTTGGCTGATCAGGATGGCTGGCCCGGAGCCAGGTTTTGGGGTTACTGGCGGAGTCTGCCGAGTGCGGGCTTGGCCGCAGTTCCGGCGCGGGTCAGTCGGGCGTATCCGGATTTTCGAGCGAAGTGGCTACCGCATGAGCTCGCCCGCCAGCGGCGATGCCCACGGTTCAAGCAGGAGGTTGGCCTAATTCTTCCGGGCGGGGGGGTCGTGGATTGAGTTCTCCCGCCTGGAAGGCCATAAGGAAGCAGTCCGCCGAAATTCATCGATCCCGGGCGAAGACGAAAAGCGGGATGGAATGCAATCCCATAATAGGTGTACTATACTATCCTCGGTGGGTGGGAAACATAGTAGGCGGCCGGCGCATAGAGCGAGGGACCGCCACGCCCCAGGGCGCCCGGAAAGACTTGCGGTGGGTGAAACACCGATTTGCGCTAGGAATTGTGGCATGGGACGATGAGGAGGTATGCGCATGGAATCTGACGTCGCACAAAGCTTGCCCCGAATCGGAGAACCCGCTCCCGAGTTTGAGGCCAACTCGACGGAGGGGCCCATTAGGCTATCCCAGTTTCGCGGCAAGTGGGTTATGCTGTTCTCCCATCCGGCGGACTTCACGCCCGTGTGTACTACGGAAATCAGCGAATTTGCGCGTCGCCACGAGGAATTCGTCCGTCGCCACGTGCAGTTGATCGGCCTTTCGGTGGATGGCGTTCCCTCGCATATCG
The DNA here is from genome assembly GCA_021846365.1 of Bacillota bacterium. Taxonomy (GTDB): domain Bacteria; phylum Bacillota; class Sulfobacillia; order Sulfobacillales; family Sulfobacillaceae; genus JAJZXC01. The sequence goes on from JAJZXC010000037.1 coordinate 10,520, forward strand.
GCTGGACACGGGATATTGCCGGTATGACCGGCAAGCCCGTTCCCTTCCCTATCGTCTCCGATTTGGACATGCACGTCTCTCGCCTTTATGGGATGTTGCATCCAGGAGAATCGAACACGGCAACGGTGCGCTCGGTGTTCTTTATTGACGACAAAGGCATCGTGCGGGCGCTGATTTATTACCCCCTGAGTACCGGCCGCAGCGTGGACGAGTTGTTGCGGGTGTTTGATGCATTGCAGCTAACCAGTCGGCAGGGCGTGTCGACGCCCGTAGATTGGCGGCCTGGCCAACCGGTCGTGGTGCCGGCACCGACCACGGCCGAGGCCGTATTGGACCCAGAACAGGCTAAGGCTCAGGGACTCGAATATCGCACGTGGTACCTGCGCCTGAAACAAGTCGACCCGGATTCGTAAGGCTATATCGGCCGACCAGTGACAGTGATTGGAAAGGGGAAGACGCATGGCTTTGGTAGGATCTCCAGCACCGCAATTTCGAATGGGGGCGGTCGACGCCAACGGCAAGGATTGTGAGGTCAGCCTGCAAGACTATGCTGGCAAGTGGCTCGTTCTTTTCTTTTACCCGCACGACTTCACCTTCGTTTGTCCTACGGAAATCGTGGCCCTGTCGGAGGCCTCCGCTGAATTCCGCCGGCGCGATGCCGAGGTGTTGGGCGTATCAACCGATAGCACGCATGTCCATCGGGCTTGGCGGAACGCTAACCCCGATCAGGGAGGGCTAGGCTCCATCCGCTACCCGCTGGCGGCTGACGGGGACCATGAGGTGTCCAAAGCTTACCAAGTCTATCTTACCGCCGAGGGGGCGGCCTTTCGCGGACTCTTCATCATCGATCCGCAGGGCAACGTGCAGTATGAAGTAGTGCATAACCTGAACGTGGGCCGTTCGGTTGACGAGGTGCTGCGGGTGTTGGACGCCATCCAGGCGGGCGGCCTGTGCCCTGTCAACTGGAAACCGGGCGAGGCACTGCTCTAAGCCTGCGCGACGCCGCCCAGAACGAAAGGCTCGGCAGGCTCTCGAGAATGCGGGGGAGCCTGCCGAGCCTGGTGGCGGGTTGGCCCCGAATTTCGAATAGCGCGGGCAGTGAGAGGCCCATACTAACCGCGTGGACAACTACCGATGGCTTACCGGTTTGACAATCGCATTAACCGGCTTCTCCGCCCTGTCTCCGGCTCCCTCGCCACCGAACGGGGTAGCTATCGTCCGTCGGTTGCTTGCGGCCGAAGATAGCGCCGTCATCACCGGCAACCGCCCGGCCCTGGACGCCCTGTTCGTTTCCCCGGCCGGCCCGGCCGCCGAAAACGCATGGCGCCGGAGCCTGTATTTCACCCAATGGGCAAAGCAGCGCGGCCTGCAATTCGATGATTTGACGGTGACGGCGATCTATCCCCAGGTGGTGCGTGCGGGGACTAACGCAATGTACGTGAACGCTGCGGTCGGTGAGCGCTTTCAGTATCATTACCGGAACCAGAGCGGGCCGCCGACGGTATTCGGCATCGGTGTCTACCACCGGTTGCTGGTCAGAGAGATCGCCGGGGTTTGGAAAATCGAGAGCGATGACTGCTTTCCTCCGGCCGGTTGGCAAGCCATTCCCGGTGGCCGACTCTCCCCCCGCTCCCTGCCGGCGGCACCGCTGCTGGCGGCTCAAGACCGCGCCCTCGCCTATGCCAACCGCTATTGCGGAGCCGCCGCTGGCTGTGGCAATCACGGCCGCTATAATCCGCTGTACCCGAGCTATAACCAGGCCGGCGGAGACTGCACCGCTTTCATCTCCCAGATTTTGCGTGCCGCCGGGTTTGCCGAGACCGAGCGCTGGCATTACGACACCCGGACCCGGCGCGGGACCGCCGCCTGGACCACGGCGGGCGCCCTCACCGGATTCTTGGTGGATAGCGGCCGGGTTTCTCTAATCGCTCGCGGCAACTGGGAGCAGGTGGTTCAAGCCACCGCTGAATATCCCCAGGGAGCTCTCGCCTTGCTGCGCCCGGGCGACCTAATCACGGATTTTCGCCGGGGGAGCATGCAACACAGCGCGATGGTGGTGGGCTTCGACCGCCGCGGGTATCCCCTGGTCAACGCCCATTTCTCCGACCGATTTAGGGTCCCCTGGGACATCAATTGGGATAATCGCACCACGTTTTACCTGTGGCGGGTGCACTATGGCTTGGCGGACGAAAAGAGAAGCCCGTCCGGCTCGGGCTTCTCAACCGATTTCAAGAAACGCCCGTCTTGAAGAGCATGATCCAAATCGAGGTGCCAATCAGGGCAAAGGCAATGAAAAATGCCAATCCCAACGGCAGCAACTGCCAAGCCGTGCCCCGGCCCTCGCGCAGATGCATGAACACCCCTAGTTGCAGGCCGGCTTGGCCGAGAGCTAAGGCCAAGATGACCGCCAGCAACAAAATCGGCGGCATCGCGTGATATACCACCAGGAGCAGGGCGGCGAACGTCAACAGCAGCGAAAACACATAGCCCATAACCTGCGCCCAGGGAAACCCCTCGACCTCGAATTTTGGCCTGAGAAACTCGAGTCCGGGCTCTACCGCCTCGATTTCCGAATGCTCGGACATGCCTTCTGACACTAAGGTTCCTCCTCTCTGCGTCGCTCTAGGCGATTTTTCCGCTCAGGTAAACAAAGGTGAAGATGAAGATCCAGACGATGTCCAGAAAATGCCAGTAGAGCGAAAAGGTGAATAGCTTGCGGCGGGTGATCGGAGTCAGACCGCGCCGGCGGAGCTGGAGAAGTAGCGTAATTGCCCACATTATGCCGAAGGTGACGTGGGCGCCGTGGGTGCCGACCAGCACGTAAAAGCCCGACAAAAATCCGCTGACGTGCCAGGTCGCGCCGTGACTGGTGTAGGCAACGAAGTCTGAGATCTCGGTGATGACAAAGCCGGCGCCCAGGGCCATGGTGGCAATCAACCAGCCCAATACCAGGCGCGGGCGGTTGCTGCGCATCGCCCACACCGCGATACCGATGGTAAAGCTGCTGGTCAGCAACAAGAGCGTCTCCAGCACGGTGGGACCCAGGTGAAACAGCTGCTGCGGCGTGGGGCCCAAGGCCGTCCGGCTGCGGTACACGGCGTAGACCGCAAACAGGCTGGCGAAAATAATCATGTCGGTGACCAGGAACATCCAGAATCCAGTGATCTTAATGCTTTCTTCCTCGTCGGCAAACTCGACCGGAATCGGCTGACGTGGTTCGGATACGGCGGGCGTGCTCATGCTTGCAACCTCCCCCAGCTTCTTTCGGTGTGACGGATGACGTCGGCCGGTAGGTGCTTCTTATCGTTGTAGTCAAAGGCGGCGTAGAGGAGGCAAGCCACCACCCCCAGCCCGCCGAAAATGGCTATCGGCCACCACAGAAAGGTCATGCCGAAACCGCCCACAAAAAAGCTCAAGCCGAGCATGAAGGGCATGCCCGTGTTCTTAGGCAGTTCCAGCGTCTTCACGTCTTGGGGCCGCAGGTGGTTGGCCAGGGTGTCCCCACTTTCTTTCATCGCCCAGAACTCGTCCACGCCGTGCACGACGGGAATCCGGGCGAAGTTGTATTCGGGTGCTGGCGAGGGCAGCGACCATTCCAGCGTACGCCCGTTCCAGGGATCGCCGGTGAGATCGCGTTCGCCGTAGCGCAGACTCCACACGATGTTGTAGACCAAGGCAAGAAAGCCGGCCCCCATGATAAAGGCACCGAGCGTCGAAATCAGGTTGAGTTCATGCCAGCCAAATCCGAAGGGATACGTGTACATCCGCCGAGTCATACCTTCCAGGCCCAACAGATATTGGGGCAGGAAGGTAACCCAAAATCCGATCACGAAGAGCCAAAAGGCGACTTTGCCCTGACGTTCGTTGAGGATGAAGCCGAACATCTTGGGCCACCAGTAATAAAGACCCGAAAGCAGGCCGAAGACAGTGCCGCCAATCAGCACGTTGTGAAAGTGGGCGACCACCCAATAGCTGTTGTGCAGCTGATAGTCGGCCGGCACCACCGAGAGCATGATGCCGGTGGCGCCGCCGACGACGAAGGTGGGAATGAACGCCATCTGATAGAGCATGGCCACCGTGATTCGAATGCGGCCACCCCACATGGTGAAGATCCAGTTGAAGATCTTGACCCCGGTGGGGATGGCGATGAGCATGGTCGACAGTCCGAAGAAGGCGTTGACGGTTGGGCCTGCCCCCATGGTGAAAAAGTGATGCACCCAGGTGCCGTAAGCCAGGAACATAATCGACACCAGGGAAATCACCATGGTGGTGTAGCCGAAGAGGCGTTTCTTGGAAAAGGTGGGCACAACTTCGGAGAAAATCCCGAAAGCGGGCAAGATCACGATGTAGACTTCGGGATGACCGAAGAGCCAAAACAGATTGACGTACATCATGGGCATGCCGCCGTGGCCCAAGGTAAAGAAGGACGACCCGAAGGTGCGGTCGAGGAGTGAAAGCGCGAGTGCGACGGTGAGCGGCGGGAAGGCAAAGATGATCAAGGCCGAGGTGGTGAGCACCGACCAGACGAACATCGGCATCCGCATCAACGTCATCCCCGGCGCTCGCATGCGGATGATGGTGACCAGAAAGTTGATGCCGGTGATGGTGGTTCCGATACCGGCAATGAGCAGGGAAAGGAAGTAGTAGCTCTCGCCGGGGCCGGGATTAAAGGCCACTTCGGTGAGCGGCGGATAGCCGGTCCACCCTGCGTTCGGCGACCCCCCGATTACGAAGGAAATGTTGAACAGAATGGCGCCAAAGGCGAACAGCCAGTAGCTCATCGCATTGAGGCGGGGAAACGCGACGTCGCGGGATCCTATTTGCAACGGGATGACGGCGTTGAACAAGGCAAAGATAAACGGCATCGCCATGAAAAAGATCATGATGGTGCCATGGGTGGTGAACACCTCGTTATACTCCAGCGCGCCGATCGGCCGCACATTGGGAAGCGCCAGATTGGTCCGCAGCATGAGGGCGTCTACGCCGCCGCGAAACAACATGGCGATGGCTGCAATCAGATACATTATCGCGATGCGCTTATGGTCCACCGTGGTCAGCCATTCGCGCCACAACCACCGCCACTTCTGGTACCGTGTCAAAATGAACACAATTCCGATGCCGGTGACCAAAATCATAAAGTCTGCACCGAGTTCCGTCGGCTGACGCGTGTCCGGCGGGAAAAGCGTGTGGACAAGGTATAACAGGAACGCTGGCATGCAAACCCACCTTTCGCGAGAGTCGGAATCTGCCCATGGTCAGTGCTGGGCCGTCGGATTGGGATTGTTGGACTTCAAAAGATACATGCCGCCGCTCAACGTGAATCCGTGACTCACGCTGGGCCAGGTGCTGGCCGGGAAGGAGGAATAGGATTCGCTGCCTACCGTGTTAAAACGTAACAGCTGGTGATAAGCGGCGAGGGTCATCGGCGGGGCGCTTGACCGCAGGCGGTGGGTCCAAGCGGTGAATTTGGACTCCGTCACCGCGTGCACGTGAAAGAACATCTTCTCGAAGTCAATCCCGGAAAACTGCCCGCTGTGGCCCCAATATACGCCGGGTTTACTTGCCTCTAACCAGAGCGGCAGGACGCGGCCGGGCATCGTATATTCCATGCCTCCCAACGACGGCACCCAAAACGTGTTCATCGGCGAATCGGCGGTTAGATGGAACAGTACCGGCTTACCAACCGGAATGTAAAGATAGTTGACGGTGGCGACCTTCTGGTTGGGATACTCGAAAAGCCACTTCCAGTTCAAAGAGGTTACGTTAATGACCACCGGATCCTTGGTCGGAGGCAGTTTGGCTAGGGCATAGGTAACGTTGACCGTGGGCACCGCAATCACCGCCAGAATGACGGCGGGAATGATGAACCACAGCGTTTCCAGCCATTTATGGCTATGCCAGTGGGGCGTATAGGGATTCGGGTTGCCTGGATAGTCGCGGAAACGGACGACCGCTATCCCAAATAACACAAACACCACCAGGATGATCACCGCCATGGCGATTGCGGCAAATTCCATCAAATGCAGCTCGCTTAGCCCAACGGGTCCTTTAGGGTGCAGGAGCACATATTGCGGGCCGCATCCGGAAACCAGCAGCCCAATTCCCAAAGCGGCCAAGGCCAACATCCGCAGGGCCCTTCGCGATGAGCGAACACGTTGCATGCGATCTCTCCCCTTTGCGGTGGATATCTTGGCAAATGGATGCCCGTGGATATTCCCGGTTAGTAGATCATTACACTACGAAATTTAGGAATGTGTAAATGGCATGCAGTGACTAGTAATAAAGCACTAGTCCGTGGTTGCGATCAGCGGACCGACCGCAACCACTCGGAGCGTTCCCGCAAGACTTTGGTGATGGGAGTAAGTTGTTCCGCGAGTTCCGCCTCGCCGACGGCGGACGTGGTCGGATCAACGGACTGTGACCAGCGGTTCAGGACCTCGCCGTACTCGGCCAGTAAGGAATCGTATTCTACCAGCATTTCCAGGAGTTGGCGCTGGTCGCGGATACGCTGCCAGACGCGGTCATTTGACGGGGCTGGCAGGGCCCGAACGGTGCTGGCCAGGTTCGACAACTGATCGGCAACGCGTCTCAGCGCGTTGAGCCGGGCCACTTGCTCGCGAGGAGGGAACGGGTGTTCGCGCGAAGATGGCGGCATGGCCCGGTGGTAGTCGGTATAGCTGAGCCGCCAGCGGGCCGCTGCCTCGGCCAGGGCAGCGGCCAATTGATTACGTATCATGCCGTCCAACTGACGCATGGTTTGGGCACTGGCATAGGGGTTGTCCGCGGCTTTAAACCAAGCGGCTACCCGTTGAATTTGATCCGATGCGCGGTCCATGCCAATTCGGTGGCGCCATCGCGCGCCGCCAGCCTCCCTTCGAAGGGCTGTTTGTTAGATGGATGACGGCATGCCTATCCCTGTTTTGGGGGAGGCGTGAGCAAGCCATCTTGGGACAGGGTGGGAACCACCCCCTGCACGGTAAAGCCAATCCCCGCCGCCATGTTGGGAGCGGTGATGAGGCCCCGCTCGGCCATGATCATGGCAACGTAGTAGCGTACCGCTTGTTCTTCGTTGAGCCCGAAGGCGCGTAGTGAAATCAGCTTTTTCATTAATTCGTCGGCGGGGGAGACCAGGACCTTGACGTTGTTGAGGGTGATGCCATAAATGTTCAAGAAATCCTGCAAATGACCGTTGACCAAGTCGGTAATATCGTGGATTTTTTCGTTGATTTGTTCGAGGGGGGTGACCTGGCAAATCTGGTTGATGGCTTGTTCCAAAACCGGCGCGGCGTAGGTGTTGACCTCGTCGGTCTTGATGAAGTGGCCCTGGTAGGGCATGTGCTGAACCAGCTTTAGGGCGTCGTCGGTGCTGTCGACGTGAATGTAATAATCGACCTGGTATTGCAACTGGGCCATTTCCCGCGAGAGCGCACGGCCTTCCGCGCGAATGACCAGTTTGGCCCGATTCACGTAGATGGCTTCGTATTGCCATGGCGACTGACCACCGTAAAATGCCTGCTGGATGGCCCCGGTCAGTACGCGTTGCGGAGTTTCCACCGGGTACTGTCCCGTCTCGTAGACGTTTAAAATCGCTCCCCGACTCTTGAGGACACAGAAATGGTTGGATTCGACCGTCAACAGCGAGCCGTTCATGATGTCGTTGCCTGGGTAGTGGTAGAGCAAGATGCTCGGCCCCATGAGTTCTTCGCCTTGACTGGTAAGCGTCGAGATAACATTGCGTATTGCCATCCGAATTCCTCCTCGCGAGAAATAAGTCGCTGGGCTAAGAGATGGTATCTTCCACATTATAACCCTTAGCGGGTGTGTCACTGCAGCCCGATCTGGCTCCAAAAGTTCTGCAGCGAGAATGTCGCGACTTTCATTCGTAATTCGCGCGCTGGATTTAGCCTGGTCACGGCCACCCAAAATGGTGACCCGGCATCGCAACCCGTGCTGAGCATCCAAGCCACAGGCCGTGGCAGTTACCAACGCACACGTCTTAACCAATACGGCTTTCCCCGTGGATATCTTATGCGGCAAAAGCAGGTGCAGGGATTCCAGACCGGCGATACGGTGAAGGCCGTCGTTACGGTCGGAAAGAAGATTGGGACCTATGTAGGCCGCGTGGCCGTCCGGG
>JAJZXC010000038.1 GCA_021846365.1 Bacillota bacterium
CGCTCGCGTGCTTGCGCACGTTGGCCAAGGCTTCTTGGACAATCCGCAACAACTGCACCGAAACTGCCTGGTCGGCGATTTCCTTGACGCCAGGAGGCTCCGACCATACCACTTCAATCCCGGTCTGACGCGAAAACTCGTCCAACTGGGCCACCAGCGCCGGCCAAAACCCACGGCTTAAGCGATTTCCCGCCCGCAAGTCGTATAGAGTCTGGCGCACTTCCCGATAGCAGTGGTCAAGCACCGACTGGGCCTCGTCCACACCTTCCGCCAGCGGCAGGGTCCCCCCGGAGCCGGTGGCCAACTCGCGCAAATGGTGCAGCTTAAGATTGAGTGCCGCCAGGTCTTGCGCCAGCCCATCGTGCATCTCGCGGGCCAGCCGTTCGCGCTCCCGCAGCGCGAGCATCGATTCGCGATATCGATTGCGTTCTTGCTCCAAGCGCGAGATCACCGAGAACACGTAGGCCGAAAACGCCACCGCAGCCAACAAGGTGACGCCGATGGCCATCAGACTGAGGACGGCCGGCGAGAGTACGTAGCGAAGATACAAAAAGCGAACGGTCTCCGCAATGGTGACGAATCCCGTCGGTCCCCAAATGGTCAGCCATCGCAACCAGTGATATCGCGCGCGGCCGTCGTCCATACCTCCTCCCCCTCGCATCTCGGCGGCTTACGCCTCCCAGAATTCCTCCAGGACTTCATTCAGCCGGCCCGATTGGTCGAGCGGCACCAGGTGGCCGGCACGGACGATCACCGCCAACCAACTGTTGGGCAGAACCCGGGCCGCCAACTCGGCATCCGCCGGGGGGGTGGTGTGATCAAGCGTACCCACCACGACCAGCGTAGGCTGGCGCACGGCAGCGAAGACGGGCCCGTTATCCTGCTGATAGGTAATTCGTAATGATTCCAGGTAGACGTTGGGATCCATCTCGCCCAGCTCTTGTACCAGATTGCCATGGACTTCAGGTCCGGCATATTCAGTCAAGGTCATATCGGCGTATTTCTGCGCGTAAGCCTGCATACCATCCCGCTGAATCGCTTCCGATCTCGCCGCCACCAACTGGTCACCGTTGGTGAATCCCAGACTGGTACTCACCAAGGCAACGGTTCGAATGCGGTCGTCACCCTTAGCCGCCACCCGAGCCATGACGAACGATCCCAACGACACGCCCAGCAAATGACACGGGCGGCCAACGGCCTCGATGATTTCCGCCGCATCCCCCGTCCAGTCCTCCATGGCAACCGGCAAATGACGATTATCGCCGACGCCGCGCTGATCCCAAGTCACCACCGTATAACGCCTCGCCCAGCCTGGAGCAACCCGGTGAAACAAGAATCGGCCAAGCCCCAAACTGGAGTGGCATAGGATGGCTTCCGGTCCATCCCCCAGGGTGTGAAAGATAACCCCGCTCGCCGTTTGCATGCTGGTCCGCCGCCCCATTTCTAGAGTTCTCCCGTTTCTCCGTGTCTCTATTATACCATCCGTCATCAAACGCCCTCTATCCGCTGGCCTTGTCCGAAGAATGGGGTCGTCGCTGTGAGGCAAACCGGCGGCGCAGACTGCCTATGCTGACCACCAGCAGCACGGGCCGCAGATGGCGCATGCGCCGGAGGGTTCGCCAGCCTTCCCGATGATACAAGGCCTTCAACAGGACCAAATAGGCCCACATGGTCCATCGCCTGAAGCCAGTGACCGGAACCCGGACAAAGCCGAGTCGGTCGATGGCCTGGCCGGCGTCCAAGATCGTGATGCCGCCGGCAACCTTCACTCCCCGGTACTTGGGTTCGCGATCGAGGAAGGCGACAAGGTCATCCAACGCCCGTCCCACCGCCCGGTAAGCAATGATACCTTGCCCACCGGCACCGCTAAACTGGGCTAGCACCGAGTTGTCGAAGTGGATTTCGGCAAACGGATCGCCTGGCTCCAAGGTGGCTCCCCCCAGATGCAGACGAGGGCCGCGATAGTGGATGCGGCCAACCCGCAAAATGGGTGGGTTGCCCTCGCCCGACGGTATGCGGTCAATCGCCCAATGAAGGCTGAAGCGGGCTTCCCACCACTTCCACAGCCACTTGAGACTTGAGCCTTCTTCTTCCAGATCGCTTACCCGTCCCGGCTCCAGGCGGCCTGCCCTTAGCCCATCAATTAGCATCGGCAAGGCCCCCACTGTGGCCGGACGGTTCCCGCCGCCATCGTGCAGTACCACAATTCCCCCCGGCAGACTTGCTCGCACAACGTGGCGGGCAATCCCAGCTGGGCTGTGCCCGACCTTCCAGTCGTTGGGTGCCACCGTCCACAGCACCCGCCGCAGCCCCAAGCGGCGGCACGCCCACCACGTGCCCAGGTTGTGATGCCCCCATGGCGGGCGATACCAACGCACCGGCTGGCCGGTGATGGCGGCTAGGGTTCTGGCCGCCTCCGTCAGCCGACGTGCCGTCTGCCATGGAGCCTGGAGATATGAGGACTGGTGCCGGTTGCCGTGCAGCCCCACCTCATGCCCGCCAGCCACGATACTTTGCATCCAGTCGGGATGCCGAAGCGCTTGATCCACCACGACGAAAAATGTTGCCTTCACCGCCAGCCGGTCGAGTTCGCTCAGAATGTCCCTGGTGGCGGAGTCCGGTCCGTCGTCGAAGGTGAGGGCGACCCGCCGACCGGTGTCGGCTCCGTGCCACGCGCCGCATTGCATATGATGAAAGAGCAGATCGGGAAGCATATACAGCGCGATCCAAATCCCCGCGATTAGTTCCAGCGAAATGCCCAACAGTGTGACGACCTCCCTCCGCGTTTGCCGCGTTTGCACGCCGACCACTGGTGTAATGCAGGCAAGCCGGCAAGCCCGCGGACACCGGATTCAAGCAACGGAACTCGGGTTACTCAGCCGGACTCCCCAGTCTGCGCAGGGTGAATGAATGAAAATAGCATACCACCTACTCAGGGCAACCGTTTGCGGAAATTTGTCCCGCGATCGAATTAAGTCCTGCATCGTTAACCTTGAACACCGGTTTGGTGGTCAGAGAGTGCCTGCGCAATGGATTTGGCAACCGTCTCCGATGCCTCCGGATGTCCCAGTAGCTTAGCCTGCCGCGCCATGGCTTTCAGCTGCCAAGGATTTGCCAGCAGGCGTTCGACCTTCGCCTTTACCTCGGCCTCATCGTGAGCCCGGACGCCCGCGCCGTGGCGGACCAAAAAATCGGCGTTGGCGTCCTCTTGCCCGGGGATTGGGCGATAGATGACGACCGGCAAGCCGCGGCAAAGGGATTCAGTGGTAGTCAAGCCGCCCGCCTTTGACACCAGCATGGCCGAAACGGCCATCAGTTCGTGGACATTGTCGACATAATCGAGCACCACCAACGGATTCTTGGCGCGACTGCAATAGGCTTGGGCGATGGCACGCCGCTGTCCCGCCCTGCCGGCCACCACCACCGTGGCATGGGGGGGGCCGATGGCATCGATAGCCTGCAAGACCTGCGCAAATTCGCTCTGCGGCATATAGGCGCCGCCCATAAACAAAACCACCGGCAGTTCATCGATGCCCAGTTGTTGGCGGACGGCCGCCTCGTCAACCGGCAGGCGGAAGCGACGGTCAACGGGAATTCCCGAGACGACAACGATGGATGGATCTAGTCCCCGATTTACCAAGGAGGCTTTCATGTCCTCACTGCCTACGAAATACCGATCCACGCCAGGATGAATCCATTGCGAATGCACGCTGTAATCGGTCAACACGACAAAGTTGGCCACCGCCAGCCTACCTCGGCGTTTCAAGGTGGAGACCACCCCGGCGGCCGTGGGATAGGTGGAGACAATGACTTCCGGCGGAGTGTCGCGGATAGCGTGATAAAAACGCTGCAAGCCGATATGATTGAAAAACTTCTGGGTGGTCGAAGTCGGGTCAATGCTTTGTGTCGAGGTGTAAAACCAACGCCACAGTGACGGCGCAAACCGTACGCTAGACAGGTATGCCCAGCGAATGCTCTTGTCCAACCGGGGATTCACAAACCGATAGTAATCGAGCAGACCCACCGACGGATTGGGCTCGCTTTGCATGAGCTCTAAGGCAATGGCCTTGGCCGCACGCAGATGGCCGTCGCCGTAACGCGCGGCCAAGACGAGGACTCTGGGCTGCAATTTCAAGGTGCCTTGATGGTCATCGGGCATCGCATTGATAGAATCGCTCAAAGCCCTTATTTCGGCCGCCGATAACCGTCGAGGATAATCCTTCATATACCTACGGCGCGAGACTCCGTCCCCATAACCGGGCCGGACGCCGTTTCCCCCCTTTTCAGGCGCTGATTGATCGCCCAGCCCTCTCGCTCCACCGATGCCCAGCAGGCTCCTGACTAGACCGGTACGGCCTCTCCTGCCCTCCCATTGGTGAAGGAGCCATGTGCCGTCCGTCTTTCTTGGAACCGGCCGGCCCCCCGTCTGTCGCCCGTGTTTGCGGGTAACCCATCCGGTTCTCCCAAAACCCAGGCGTTTTCAGCGGGATGCAACCGTGCTACCATAATGGTAACCTAAATTCTTCCCGCAGGTGTTTTTATGCGAACAATTTGGCAATCCTCCGTCTACTCCGCAACTATTCAGCGTTCTCGCTTTATTGGCTGGACGTCGCGGCTTTCCGACCAAAACGACTTGCCCGCACTCATCGCCGAGGCCCGCCGACGCTGGCCCGCCGCCACCCATTATACCTGGGCATATCGCATCCTTCCCGGTTCCGAACGTACCAGCGATGATGGGGAACCTCACGCCACAGCGGGCCTGCCTATGCTACACATTATACAAAAACAGGATCTGGTCGAGACCCTGATCATCGTAACCCGTTATTTTGGCGGCACCAAACTGGGTCGAGGCGGGCTCTCGCACGCGTACCAGACGGTCTGCCAAGCGACTTTGGCCAACAGTTGGCTGGCTGAGATGGTCCCCGCCTACCGCATCCGGGCCACCCTAGACTACGCCCGCTATGCCGAAGTGGAACATCGCCTGCGGGCACTTGGACTGGCGATAACCGCCCAGTTCGGCTCCCAGGTCGAGCTCGGATTGGATTGTCCGCAGAGTCTTTGGCCGCAAGTCGCCTCCTTTTTGGGGGCTCAGGCGACCTTGCTCCACGCTCCCGAGCAAGGCTGGACAATGCTTTGGCCGCCACCCGCACCCGATGCATAGCTTCCCCTGGACTAGGGCATCCCTGAAGCGGGTGACCATTGATGATGATTTGGGTTCTCGGTCTTGTTGCCAGCCTGGGCCGGCGTCCCGATCCCAGCCCGGCCGACGCGCACCACCGCATCACCTTGCCTGCGGCGATCCGGATCGCCCGCCAGGCTGTCGGCGGCGGGCGCCCGGTGCGCGTCGGCACCGACGGAAACCGCTTGGTGGTGGTGGTGTGTCGTCACAATCGACCGCTGCAGGTGGAAATCCAAGCCTCCGGTGCATCGTACGTCGTCAGGCAGCGGTCAGGCGATTGTGAGCCAAGGACGCTCGCCGCGCCACACGATTTCCACTCCGATGCCAAACGCCCGACTAAGCGGATCGTCCGTTAGCACATCGTGCTTGCGACCACTGGCAACCACCCGGCCCGCGCGCAATACCAGGGCGTGGGTAAACCAGGGCAGAACTTCCTCCACTTGGTGGGTGACATAAATAATTGAAGGCGCGCCCGCCTTCGTGGCCAGCCGCGTGAGTCCACCGAGCCATCCCTCCCGCGCCACCAGGTCTAACCCGCTGGCCGGCTCGTCCAGCACCAAAATGGCGGGACCGGCGAGCCAGGCGCGCGCCAGCGCGACTTTCTGCCGCTCGCCTGAAGACAAGACAGTGAACGGGCGCTCCGCCACCTCTTCGGCACCGAGCTCGCTCAACAAAGTCTCGGCAACCTCAATCTCGCGAGGCTCGGGCCTGCGGTAGAGCCCGATAGACGCGTCGCTGCCGCTCAGCACCACCTCCAGCGACCTATCCTGGCCGTGATAACGGGCGATCTGTTCCACTAGGCCCGCTCCTACCCAACCAATGCGCCTACGCACCGCTCGCACATCCGTTTGCCCGTAGGTGGCTCCTAGCACCCGCACCTTACCCCGGCTCGGCCACAGATACCCGGTTAACACGTTGAGCAGCGTAGTTTTACCGGAACCGTTGGGCCCCATGATCACCCAATGTTCTCCGTGCGCGACGTGCCAGGATATTTGATCCAATATCGTAAGCGCCCCCCGCGACAAAGTAACCTCTTCCAGCGCCAATATCTCCGTCACTTGCCAACTCCTTTATCGGCCCACGGAGAATCCATCTCCATATAACCTGCGTCCCAACAACGGATAACGGCCCAGGATGCGATACCATTCCGTACTGGCCCGAAACTGCGGAATCACCTGCGAAATCAATTCGGGGGAGTCCGACGCTCCCTCGCAGTCAATCCAGAAGCGGAAGCCGAACGGGTGGTGCGGGCGCGGGCGTGACTCGATTTTGGTCAGGTTAATGCCTGCATCGGCAAACGGCTGCAACGCACGGAGCAGGCTCCCCGGTGTGTTGGCGGTGTCGAAGACCAAACTGGTCTTAGCCAGGCTGACGGTCAACCCGATAGCCAGACTAGTTGGCCGCCGACCAGAAATCATCCAAAAGCGAGTTCGATTATCAGCGTGGTCCTGAATCCCGTTTTCCAGGATGGCCAAGCCGTATTCTGCCGCCACGTGGGGACCGGCGATGGCCGCCACGCCTGGCCAGCGATGTTGCGCGAGTTCACGCGCACTGCCTGCGGTATCGGAGGCGACTTCCATTTGCCATCCGCGGGCTTGCCAGTATCCCCGACTCTGCATTAGAGCCTGCGGGTGCGAGCGGACACGGTGAACGTCTTCCAACCGCATGCCGGGCAGTCCCAGCAGGGCTAAGGCAATCGGCTGCACGACTTCAGCCCAAATCGACAATTCCGGATGTTGGATCAACAGGTCGAGGACATCGACCACGGTTCCCGCATAAGCGTTCTCAATCGGCAATAACCCGACGTGCTCGATGTCTTCGGTCAGTTGTCGAAACACGGCCGCAAACGTGGGCAGTCCAACCGGTTCGGCAGCCGGCCAATGATTCAGCACTGCGGCTTCACTGAACGCCCCGGGTTCACCTTGAAAGTAAATCTTGGGCAGGTTCATGTCCGAACCGTAATCGAGTCCAAAGCAACCACTCCTTCGCCGCGCGCGTAGGTGCGAAACCGTTTGGTTAGCCGGCGAGTAATCGGTCCTGGCCGCCCGGTACCAATCGTCCGTCCGTCACAACTGATCGCAGGCACCATTTCCGCCGCAGTTCCGGTGAGAAACGCTTCGTCAGCGTTGTAGACGTCGAACAGCGTGACATTCGACTCCGATACGCCGTATCCCAGGTTCCGAGCTAATTCTATCACCACCTGGCGGGTAATGCCGTTTAAAATTCCCACGTAGGTCGGCGGCGTCACCAGGACGCCATCCTTGACCAAAAAGAAATTGTCTGCGGTGCCTTCGGTTACCCACCCTTCTCGATTGAGCATCAAAACCTCAGGGACGCCTCGCTGATTGCCGTCGATTTTCGCCAAAATATTATTCAAATAGTTGAGCGTCTTCATGGCCGGATTCAATGCATCCGCAGCCGGGCGGCGAACCACCACCGAGGCCAAGTCGAGTCCACGCTCATACACTTCCGGGGGATAAATGCTGATCTCCTGAACAATGATAATCACCGTCGGTTGGGAACACCGAAGGGGATCCAGACCCAAGTCGCCGGCGCCTCGCGACACGACCATACGAATGTACGCTTCCGTGAGCCCGTTGGCCCTCACTGTTTCCACCACTGCTGCCCGCAGTGCTTCCAGCGACAACGGCACGGTCAGTAAGATGGCCTTGGCGGAACGAAACAAGCGGGCCAAGTGGGCGTCCAGCTTAAAAACTCTTCCGTTGTACACCCGAATCCCCTCGAAGACCCCATCCCCGTAAAGAAATCCATGATCGAATACCGAAACCCTTGCCTCCGACCGGTCTACGAGTTGACCGTTGATATAGATTTTGTGCGTATCTGCCCCCATGTTGCTTCCTCTCTCTCGTCTTGCGTACGCATTTTCGCCCGTCTCCCCCTACCGTCGAGTAGGGTTTGACTTACCTACTCCTCGAGCACCATCGAGAGCGGTTGGCCCGAGGGGACCATCGGGTACACATGGTCGTCCTGATCCACAAACACTTCTAACAGCACCGGGCCGTCCACCGTACGCATCGTCTCCAACGCTTCCGCTAACGCACCGGCGCTGCCCACACTGAATCCCGGAATTCGAAACGCGGCCGCCAGTTTGACGAAATCGGGATTTTCCAGCAGCACGCCGTGCCGACGCTGACCGTGAAACAAGTCCTGCCATTGGCGAACCATACCGTGGCCAGCGTTATTCATAATAATAGTCCAAATTGGCAGGCGGTATTGAGTCATCGTGGCAAATTCCTGAAGATTCATCTGAATGCTGCCGTCACCCGCAATCAGGCAGACACGCTGCCGGGGACAACCAACCTGGGCCCCCATCGCGGCTGGAAAACCGTAACCCATGGTGCCCAATCCACCGGATGAAATAAATCGTCGAGGAATGCTGCGGGGAATATATAGGGCGGCCCACATCTGGTGCTGGCCAACTTCGGTGACCACGATATGGTCGGGTTCAAGGTGCCTGGCGATGATCTCCAGCGCCTGGGGTACCGTGAGGCCGGTGAGGCTCGAACGATACCGGAGCGGGTGTTCGTTACGCCAGGCGTCCAGCTGTCTCTGCCACACCCGATGTTCTCGCTTGGGCGCGATCCGCTTCAACTTGGGCAGGATGGCGCGCAGGTCACCGTTCAACGCAATGTCGCAATGCACAATCTTCCCAATCTCCGCCGGATCGATCTCGGCATGGATAATTTTAGCTTTGGGTGCAAACTCGGTCACCCGCCCGGTCACCCGGTCATCAAATCGCACTCCCAAAGCCAGGATGAGGTCAGCGTCCTGTACAGCATGATTGGCCGTCCAGGTGCCGTGCATTCCCACCATACCCAAGAACAGGGGGTGCTGTTGTGGCATGACGCCGAGTCCCATCAGGGTGGACACCACAGGCGCCTTGAAGTGTTCGGCCAACGCCCGCGCCATTGGCGCGGTGCCGCTCGCCGTCACCCCACCGCCCAAATAGATCAGGGGTCGGCGGCAAAAGCGCATTAAGCTACGGACACGCGCCCATTGCAGGGACGAAATCGACGGCAGCCAGGGGTTGGCCGCCGGTGCCACCCAATGGGAGACTTCACTGACCTCGGCCAGTTGCACGTCTTTAGGCAACTCGACCACGACAGGCCCGGGACGTCCATGGGTGGCCATGTGCACGGCCTCTTCCAACGTTGGCCCAATCCGGTTGGGGTCGGCAATTCGCCAACTGTGCTTTACTACCGGCATGGTCATGGTAAACAGGTCTGCCTCTTGAAAGGCATCGGTGCCGATCAGCGTGGTCGGCACCTGACCAATCAGCACCAGTAAAGGCACCGAGTCCGCCATCGCCGTAGACAAGCCGGTCAAAACATTGGTGCCACCTGGGCCCGAGGTGACCAGGACGACCCCGATCCGGCCTGAGGCCCGCGAATATCCATCTGCGGCGTGCACGGCGGCCGCCTCGTGACGGGTCACAATGAAAGTGAGGGCATCACCTTCAAGCGCCATTGCGTCCACCAACGGCAAGATTGCGCCCCCTGGAATACCAAACACGGTGTCAACGTTAAGAGACTTCAGTACATTCCAGGTCCATTGAGACCCGTTCATCGTCTTCACTCCTCTCCCTCACCATCCACATGGCAACCCAGGCCGCTACCGCAATCGGGCGGTTCAGTCCGCTACGCGGGATTCACTTGGACCCGTGGAATTTGCATGGCCGCTGGCACCAGTGGTTACCCACACATCGCCGCACCGGACGCGAGCCTTGGCCCGGCCAACCCGTCTAGCACTTCCTTAATGGCCAGTGCGGATGCCTTGAGCACATCCGGATCGGAAGCATAGCCCGCGCTGAGGCCCTGGCCAAATACTTGCGCACCTACCGCAGCCATACCGTCCTCGCCAGGCGACTCCGGAACCAAACAATAGTATCTCAGTTCTATGTCTTTCATCTCAAATGCGCGCACCAGCGCCTCAAACAGGGTATCGACGGCTCCATTCCCGGTGCCCCCCGCATCGCGCACGGTCCCTTGGTGGCCAAGGGTTACCCTAACCGACGGGCACCGTGGAGCATCGGTACTGACTTCCCAACCGGTCAATTCGGCATCCAAGGCCTTGATCCCTTGTACCTGGTCCTGCCAGATGGCGGTCAGGCCGGCGTCATTGACCTCGAACTTGCCTTTCGCCAGGGATTTCATTCGGGTTTGAATACGGTCCAATTCTTCGGTCGACGCGACGATCCCCAAATTGGCTAGACGTTTACGCAAGGCATGCCGACCGGAATGTTTTCCCAGGACCAGCGCCGTCTTGCCGACATCAATAGCTTCGGGGGTAACAATCTCATAGGTGCAGCGGTCTTTAAGCACTCCGTCTTGGTGAATCCCGGACTGCTGGCGAACGGCGTTTCGATCCCCAATGGCCTTATTGGGTCGCCCAAGCATACCCGTGAATTGGCTGACTAACTGGCTTGTTCGGTCAATCTCTTCAGGGCGGATGCGGTGGCTAACCGCGCATTGATCATGGCGAGCGCTCAGCGCTATCACGACCTCCTCCCAGGCCACGTTGCCAACTCGCTCGCCAATGCCGTTGATCACCACTTCAACTTGGCCCGCACCGGCTCCAATTCCGACCAGCGTGTTGGCCACCGCCAGTCCCAAATCATTGTGACAATGGACAGAAATGCGAGTCGCTGGTCGATCGCGCAGACTCGCCCGAACACCTTCAAGCAGCCGCCCACATTCGCCCGAGATCGCGTAGCCCGCCGCATCGGGAAGATTAATGATGCTCGCCCCGCACTCTACAGCCGTGAGTGCCGCCCGGAGGAGAAAATCGCCGTGCGAGCGGGTGGCATGCTCAACCGAGAACCCGACGTCTTCCACGTAGGCTCTCCGAGTCACCGTGTCTCCGATGCGGTCGAGGACTTGGCTCAGACTCATCTTCAGCTTGATTTGCATGTGGACCGAGGAGGTCGCGATAAAGACGTGAATGGGCAGCTTGAGCGCAGGCTCAAGCGCCCGGGTGGCAACTTCTAAGTCGGTCGGTTGGCAGCGGGCCAAGACAGCCACCACCGGTCCCACGATCTGACCGGCAATGCTATTGACGGCCGCGAAGTCCCCTGCCGAAGACTTGGGCAACCCCTCTTTGATCGCGTCCACGTCCAGCCGCGCCAACTGCTCAGCAATGGCCAGTTTGCCGGACGCAGTCAGCGCCACTCCCGGTGACTGTTCTCCGTCGCGCAAAGTAGTATCAAAAATATAGACCCGCTGCGGAATCTCCATGCCGTCCCCTTTCTGGCGGGATCTATTCCGGTCACGACTTGGCCGCCGCCCATCGCGAAGAACGACGAATGATCATTGTGCGCTGACGTGCGAAAACTTTGTCCGATACTCGGTACGGAGCTACAACGTTGGACGCCAGGCGACTATACGATCTCACTTGCAAGGTATTGGCGTCTTCGATGCTTGCTGTTATCACGTTACGGTGGCGCGAGACTTGACGAAGCGCCCAAATTGCCGCTTTCGGGCCCTCCACGACCAGGGTCGCGGCGATCGTGCCGGCATCGTTACGGCTGGCCGCGAATTCGCGCACATCAAGGTGACGTTGGGTGAATAGCACGAGCAATCGGGTCATCGCCCCCTCCTGATCCTGCATGGTGACCTTTAACCTGTAACTCATGTGCCGGCCTCCTTTCTCAATCTCCGCAAAAAAATAACGCCCCCCTACTACTCTAAAGTAGCAAGGGGCGCTCTCGCGCGGTACCACCCTTGTTTCCGTTGCCGGAATCTCGTCAACTGATAACGGGTATCACCCGACTCCATCTACTAAGGTCCGAAGACCCGTTCGGGAAGTGCGCTCAAGGGCGAGCAAGTTATACTTTAAGGTTCGGGCTCACACCAGTCCCCGACTCGCTATGACCTCGCCGTACAACCATTCCCTTTCCTCGCGATCCGTGCCCGCCCATCCACAGGCCGACACGATACGCCGAACAAAATATTTGACTCATACACTCTGCTTATGACATCACCTTCAGGCGTGCCGAGGTTCTTGCTACGGATTATACACCCGCCAGGCAAAGTTGAAAAGATCCAATTTCGGCCTCTCGACAATTTTTGCGTCGTCCGTTATGGTCAGTAGACGACGGTTTGGAAGTTCGTATTAGGAGGAATCGTTCTGAGACGCTTTGTTCGTATCGAGCGTTATGCTCACGCTAACAATCTGCCGATGCCCGAGCGAAAAACTGGAAAATCGGCGGGTTACGATCTGTCGGCGGCGGAGACGGTTAGGATTGACCCTAACAGCACGGTGCTGATTCCCACCGGCGTCAAGGTCTATATGGAACCGGACGAGGTGCTGTTAATTTTCATTCGCAGTTCGTTGGCGGTCAAACACCAACTCGTCTTGGCCAACCAGGTAGGGGTGATAGACGGCGATTACGTGGATAATCGGGATAATGAGGGGCACATTCTCGTTCCTTTGTTCAATCGGGGAACCGAACCCGTCGTCGTCGAGCGGGGCGAACGCGTTGCCCAGGCAATTTTTGTTCCGTATGCGACAATCGATGATGATCGCGCCCAGGGCGACCGCCGGGGTGGGTTTGGCAGCACAGGCCGGTGAAAGCCCCCCCTAATCAATGTCATCGCCCCATTTTTCTCGATGGTCAGAGGCGTCGGGGCGGGCAATCTCATTGACGACGCGTAACCCCTGGGTCACCTATCTCTATCTGAGTCGGCCAGAGTTGCCAGGTGGTGTCAACAGCTGTCTGAAACGGTAGACAAATATAGGCAACCGTTGTGGCTCTGGCCTGTTTCTCCCTCCGAAGAGAAGAGGGGAGTTTTTGGTGTATCCTCTTAGCGACGTGTTTCAACTGGTCGGCAGTACTCTCATGATCAACCCCAGAAACATCCCCCGCCACTGGCGGGCAGATAGATCTGCGCGGTACTAGGCCGTGGCGCGGGCAGGCTTCGGTTCATCCTTGGTCTG
Source organism: Bacillota bacterium (assembly GCA_021846365.1). Lineage (GTDB taxonomy): Bacteria > Bacillota > Sulfobacillia > Sulfobacillales > Sulfobacillaceae > JAJZXC01. The sequence goes on from JAJZXC010000038.1 coordinate 13,136, forward strand.
CGCAAGATATGAAAATATTCCGCCCTACTTTACGATTCAAGTTCATCATGTGACCAAACCCGCATCGGCAACATAGCTGCGTTTTCGACGTGTGATCACGCACACCCCAGCAACCGGTCATTGGAACTACGAAGGTGGCAGGCCAACTGGTCGGCGTTGGCGTTGGCAGGGTGGGCACATTTGAGACGTGTAGGCTGAAGTTCCACCCCAGTTTGATCGTCTTGGTTACCATTGGTTACCACGGCCATGGGATTCACCCCTTTCATCTCGGTGGGCTCGTGAATGGTCTTCGTGAGTTTCTTGCAGAGTCCCTTACTCCTTGCACCATAGGGCCGGGGAGAGCACCGTCAGGATGGTGATGAAATCGCGGGTCAATTCCTCCTCGAGGAGATGGGAGGTATATCCCGCCTGTAAGTTTTGTTAGACAACGAAACGTTCTCTTGTCACTATTAACAGAGTCGGTGTAATATTATGTCATAAATGTTTAGGGAGATGACGGTGTGGCGGCGGCCATAAATACTGTATGGGTAATCTTTGCGGGAACCCTCGTTTTTTTCATGGAAGGCGGCTTCGCATTGTTGGAAGCTGGCCTGGTTCAGGCCAAGAACACCCTGTCCATTGTGATGAAAGTAATGGCCGACGTAACCGTGGGTTCGCTGGTGTTTGGCGTGGTTGGGTTTGCGTTTCTGTACGGGCGGTCTTCCAACGGATGGATAGGGCTGTCCGACTTTTTCTTCCACCTCTCCCCCGGCATCGTGCCGCACCTGCCAACCGCGCCGGTATGGTTTTTCGAGATGGCGTTTGCGGTCGCGGCGGTGTCGATCGTCTCCGGAGCAGTCAGCGAACGCATGCGTTTTCCCGCTTATCTCGTCTATGTCCTCATTGGCGTTAGCGCATACTCGATTTCCGCCCACTGGGTGTGGAGTCCCGACGGCTGGCTGCACCGTTTGGGCATGATCGATTTTGCCGGCTCGTCGGTGGTGCACGCCTTTGGAGGGTTTTCCGCGCTCGCCGCCGCCGCTTTAGTGGGACCCCGAGCCGGACGGTTCGGCACCCAACCCGTGACCTTTCGGCCCTCAAACCTCCCGCTAGCCTTTGTGGGCACCTTCATTCTTTGGTTCGGTTGGTTTGGCTTCAACGCCGGCTCTACCCTGAGCGCATTTTCTCCACTGATTGGCCCCATCGTGCTCAACACTATGGCTGCCGCCGCAGCCGGTGGACTGTCGGCCATGCTGCTGGCTCGGGTGACATCCGGCAGCTATGACCCGACCATGGCCATTAATGGAGCCCTTTCCGGCTTGGTGGCGATCACCGCCGGCTGTGCCTCGGTGGTGGCCTGGGGAGCGGTTGCCATTGGCGCCACGGCAGGCCTCTTGGTGCTATTGGGAGTCGCGGTGTTGGAGCGGATACGAGTAGATGATCCAGTCGGCGCTGCCCCGGTCCACGCTCTAAACGGTGTCTTCGGCACCATTGCGGTAGGATTTTTAGCGGTCCACGGTGGATTCATGTATACCGGGAGCCTACGTCTTCTTGGTGTGCAGACCTTAGGTACGCTGACCATCTCCGGGTGGGGGGTGTTGGTTACCGGCTCTGCCCTGGCCGCGATGCGCTGGCTAGGTGTGCTGAGAGTATCGGCGAGCGAAGAACAAGAGGGGCTAGATATTCGGGTGCACGGATACCGAGCATATCACCGCGACGAATCTGCCGTAGGGACCCGCAAGCCGGCCTGGGAAACCCGCGACGACGTCGGCCAGACCGCACCCCGAAAGGGATAAAGCCATCATCAAGGCGTACTTGCCGACCCAAAAGGCACCCGTATGACTTATGGCGTCGGTACCTGTAGAAAGAGTCAGCCCGTCAGTCCGTCTTGACCCGGCGGACACATTACCCATACAATTAACAAAATATTGTCTAGTGGGTCAACACAGCGCGAACCCCAACCCGGTTTCCCAGAGCCTGAGGGGACAAAGCGCCTCGGGATACCATGATTGACGGTGAGTTACCGAACGAAGCTACAACCTCTATAATGATGGGGAAAGGAGAGGAATCGGTGGACCGCATTCATGTTTTAGATACCACGCTGCGCGATGGCGAACAGGTGCCAGGCGCCAAACTGACCGCCGCTGAAAAGCTGGAGATTGCCCGCCAACTTGCCGCTTTGGGGGTGGACGTGATTGAGGCTGGCTTCCCGTCGTCCTCCCCCGGCGACTTTGAGGCGGTCGAAACCATTGCCCGTGAAATTCGCTCGACCGGCATTACCGCCTTGGCCAGAGCCGTGAAAACGGATATTGACGCGGTTTGGGCCGCCGTCCGGCAGGCTGAACACCCTCAAATTCACATCGTGCTCGGTGTCTCCGACATCCATCTGCAGGGTAAGTTTCGCCGCTCGCGAGAAGAGATCTTGGCCATGGGCGCGCAAGCCGTACGCTATGCCAAGCAGTTTACGCCGTACGTGCAATATTCCACCGAGGATGCGGGTCGGGCCGACCTGCAATACCTGAAGGAAACCGTCCGGGCCGTGATTGACGCCGGCGCGACCGTGGTCAACATCCCAGACACGACCGGATTTTGCGATCCCGAGGAATTCGGTCGCATTATTCACGAGTTACGGACCGACGTGCCCAATATTGACCGGGCCATGTTGTCGGTACATTGCCACAACGATCTGGGAATGGCGACGTCCAATACACTAGCCGCCATTAAACAAGGCGCCCGCCGGGTGGAGATGACCGTTAACGGTTTGGGTGAGCGAGCGGGCAATACAGCGCTGGAAGAGGTAGTGATGGCGCTAAAGGTCAAAGCCGACTTTTACCAAGCCTATACGGCTATCCGTAGCGAAGAGATTGCCCGCACCAGCCGGCTGGTCAGCAGTTTAACCGGAATCTGGGTACAACCGAACAAGGCTATTGTCGGTGCCAATGCATTTGCCCATTCGTCCGGCATTCACCAAGATGGTGTGTTGAAAGACCGCCAAACCTATGAAATCATCGATCCCCGCAGTGTAGGTATCACCCAGTCGCGTATCGTGCTCACCGCCCGCAGTGGTCGTCACGCGCTGCGAGTTCGGCTACAGGAACTGGGACGGGAGATGGATGACGCGCAACTCGACGAATTTCACCGCCGCTTTCTCGACCTCGCCGACCGCAAGAAGGAAGTCTACGATGAGGATCTGCTCGCGCTGCTCGCCCAGCAGGAGCGGACTCCGGAGCAGGGAGGCTACCAACTGGCAGGTCTGGAGGTGTCACTTAAGACTGGGCAGCCACCGCGCGCTCGGGTTGGCTTGCGGTTGCCGGATGGACGGGAGGCTAGCGAAGAGGCGACCGGATCAGGACCGGTAGACGCGGCCTATTCGGCCATGGAGCGGTTGATTGGCCGCACGGCGCGGGTACTCGAATTTTCCCTGCAATCTGTCACCGAAGGCATTGACGCTCAGGCGCGAGTAGCAGTACGGATGGAGATTGACCACGAAGTCTTCATCGGCCGAGGTACCAACTCCGACGTGGTTCTTTCCGCCGTCTACGCCTATTTGGATGCATGGAACCGGACGCTTCTGCGCGCGTCCACAGCGAGCTGGACCCCAGCCTAACCGACGCTGGGGAGACTTGGCATAAGCGGGCTGCCCGCCAAGTTCTCGGCGAGAGGCTTGCCGCGCAGGCTTTGATGATCGCATGGATCCGCTCAGCCATGGCGCGATCCAGTTCCGACATCTCGGCGATTTTGGCGAGCACGGCGCTTTCCCCGTCCGCCTCATTTGTTCGCCCGCCGCCTTCATCTCTGAAACGGTACCTGTCGCACAACCGGCGGCGATAATACATCGAGGAGCGTTCCATTGCCCTATAGCACCAGCCCGCCGTGGTCACCCACTCCGGGGAACAATTAACCAGCCGGCCAAGAAGTCTCGGTCTTATCCGCCGACGATGCCAATCTTGTCCCAAAACCCCTTGGGACTAAGCACTTGAATGCGATGGTCGCGGAGGTAGTCCTGCACCTCCGCAGCCTTCCACAAATCCGCATCCCCACTCACCAAAAACTGGGCCGTGCCCCTCACTGCCGTCTCAATCACCACATCGTCATCCGGGTCCCGGCACACATGGACGGTGTGGCGGACAGGGGCAACCACGGCGTGCCTTCCCAAGAGTTCGTGCATGGCCCGAACGTCTTCATCCGTCACGCCATATTTCTGAACCATCTTGGGCCGCCGCAGAACCTCCACGAGTTCTTCCAACATGGGCTCACTAATGACAACGGTAACCCGCATATCTCGATATGCGTCTAGAACGCGCGCGAGCGTTCCGTGTTGGTTGATAAATCCTGACACCCAGACATTGGTATCGATGACCACGTTCACCGTCGCGCGGCTCGCACCTCATGTCTCGCTTCGCGGATCTCGCGCTCAATTTCGTCGGGGTCGATAGCGGGAGACATGCGGCTGCGCACCCGCTCGATGAGGGCGGTCATGTCGTTTTGCCATATCCCCCGGTTTTCCAATCGGATGCGCAAGAACTGTTCCACCACTTGCCGGACTAAATCGGCCATCGGCTTATTATCTTCGGCCGCCAGATGTTTGAGGAGCCGTAACTGGTCCTCGTCAAGATAAATGTTGGTCCGCCGCGTGCAATTCCCTCCTTGCCACGTGGGCCATACTCCCACAGAATTATGGGTCCTTCAATCATCCTATGTGTTCATTATACATCGTGATGTATGTCGCTATACGCCAGAGATGCGAACTGCACCCGACGAGCCCGCCATGATTCGACCCAAAATTTTCGATAGCAAAGCCAGAATTTCGCCCGTATTTCGTTCCATTATCATCGCTCAGATCGTCTCCACGGTCGCTGGAATTTATCGCGGTCTTTCGGCTCCGAACCCTCTTGGTGACAGCTCGTGGTAAGGGGCGGAATAACACTGGCTGTTTTCGGGTATTTTGAAGGAAAAATAAAATGGCCTCCGATCCTCGTAAGCCTCGTAAGCCTTACGGAGCTTGACTTTAACAACGCCGACCATTGGATTTGAAGACACAGGAGGACCCGTCATTACCATCTATGGAATAGGCTGAAGTGCTTGAAATACGAGGGTTTGGACGATTTGCGCTGTCTATCGCATCTCTGCAGAATCCCTAGTTCCATCCGCTCTTGGTGACGGGATGGTGACGGGTATTGCTCTGGCTCTTCTCTGTCTCTCCCAGATACGAGGGCCACGTCCGGACCATGAAGTGTCATAGATCAAACAACTGCCGCAGTCCCTCTTGAGTCTTTTGCTGCAGCGTCTCTGGTAAAGTACCTAATTTTCGACGAATGATTCGCGAGCTCAAAGTCATCAGTCGGTGGAGGCGAATGGCTGACGCGACCCGTAGGCCCGTCTGCGCG
>JAJZXC010000261.1 GCA_021846365.1 Bacillota bacterium
TCGCCTTCATGCTTTAACCATTGACCCACCGTCGCCTCAACGATGGACTCGCCCAACTGGGGCACTCGAATTTCGATCGACATCTTGACCTCCTATAACCGGACCTTGGAACGGCTGGGCATCGGTTGCAGCGCTTGCCGAAGGATCTCCGTCTGTTCGGCGGTGTGGACCTCGGCATAGCCGGTCGCCACCCCGGCCCGCTCCGGCCGACCAATGTACTTGAGCGGGAGGCCCTTGGGCAGCACCGCCCGAATCTTATCCTGCACGAAGGACCAAGCCCCCATATTTTGCGGTTCTTCCTGCAACCATACGACTTCGGCGAGGTGGGGAAATCGACGTAAGTATGCCCTGATTGCTGCTGCCGGGAACGGGTAGAGTTGCTCAATTCTTAACACCCGCAGAAATTCGAGGTCGGTGTGGTCAGCGTCGACCCCGACTTTCAGGTCGATGGCCACTTTGCCGGTGGCCAGGACGACGCGCTGGACGGCCTGATCGTCCCCGCTGGCCAACGGCAGTTCGAGAATCGGCTGAAAGGCGCCGTGCACCAAGTCATCCAGGGTAGACATGGCCAGCGGATGACGCAACAGGCTCTTCGGAGTCATAAGCACCAAGGGCCGTCGGTCGGCCGTACGATATGGGTGCTGGCGCAAAAGGTGAAAATATTGGGCCGCACTGGTGCAGTTGGCCACGTATAGATTGTCTTCGGCGGCCAACTGCAGATAGCGTTCAAGCCGTGCGCTAGAGTGTTCCGGTCCCTGACCTTCGAAACCGTGGGGCAGCAGCAAGACCAGTCCCGAACGTTGACGCCATTTGGCCCGCGCCGCGGCAATGAACTGGTCGACGATGGGCTGGGCCACGTTGGCAAAATCGCCAAATTGGGCTTCCCACAGCACCAAGGTTTGCGGAGACTGAATACTATAACCGTATTCAAAGCCCAAAACGGCGGTTTCCGACAAAGGGCTGTTGTGGACATCAAAAGAGGCCTTGGCGGCGGAGAATCGGGCCAAGGGGCTCACCGCCGGCCCACCCTGGATGTCGTGCCAGATCAGGTGCCGTTGGCTAAAGGTCCCGCGTTCTGTATCTTGCCCGGCCATCCGGATGGGGATTCCTTCGGCCAGCATGGAGGCGAAGGCCAAGAACTCCGCCCAAGCCCAGTCGATCGGTTGTCCTTCGTGCAATCCCTGCCGGCGGCGGCCGATTAATCGTTGCAGTTTGGGGTGCATGTGAAAGCCTTCCGGCACTGACAGCAACTCCTGATTCCACTGCAGCAGCGACTTTGCACTGGGGGCGGGAGGTGCGCTGGGGCGGGCGGGGGAGGCCAAGCTTTCGCCAAAGGTCTCCTCAATGTTGCCCTCGGCCGCTTGGTGGTGGGCGGCGGTTAGCCGCTGACGGATGGTTTCCCGCATAGCTTGTACGTTCTCCGGGGTGAGCACGCCAGCGGATTCCAGATGTGCGCCATAAATTTGCGCCACAGTGGGGTGGTGGGCGATGGCTTGGTAGCGCTGAGGCTGGGTAAACGCCGGTTCGTCGCCTTCATTGTGCCCCCAGCGTCGATACCCTACCACATCGATCAAAAAGTCGCGATGGAAGCGCTGGCGATAGGCGAAGGCGAGCTGGACCGCGTACAAAGCCGCCTCGGGCTGGTCGGCGTTGAGATGCACGATGGGGATGTCATATCCCTTGACGATATCGCTGGCGTGATGGGTTGACCGGCTTTCCCCGCTTTCGGCAGTAAAGCCGATCTCATTGTTGGAGATGATGTGAATAGTTCCTCCGGTTTGGTAGCCAGCGATGCGGGACATGTTCAAGGTCTCGGCGACCACACCCTCGCCGGTCATTGCGGCATCGCCGTGAATCAAGACCGCGATTGCCCGATCCGGCGACTGTCGGGACTCACCGCCCTGGCTCAGGGTGTCTTGGAGGGCCCGCGTCTCTCCCTCGGCCACCGGGTCGACAAACTCCAGGTGGCTTGGGTTGTTGACCATTACCAAACGGAGTGTTTTCCTCTCGCCGGTCCGCTGGGAGGCGAATCCCAGATGATACTTGACGTCTCCGGTCCAGCCGTCCGAATCCCGGGGGTGAGGGTCTCGGTTATGAAAGAATTCCGCGATGATGGCGGCCGCTGGCTTATGAAAAACATTGGCCAAGACGTTGAGGCGTCCGCGATGGGCCATCCCGACTACGACGGCCTCGGCCTCCGCTTGGTCGGCGATGGCAACGGTCTGGTTGAGCATGGGCACCAGGACATCCAACCCTTCCAGGGAGAACCGTTTTTGGCCTGGAAAGGTCGTGTGCAGAAACTGCTCGAATTCTTCCGCCGCGATCAATTCGTCGAGCAGTCGGCGCTTGCGGTCGGGGGCCAAGGCTGGTGGAAGTCCGCCGACTTCGACGCGTTGCGCAAGCCAAGTGCGCGCCTCGCTATCGGCTAGATGCTCGAATTCAAAGCCCAATGCCCCCGTATACACGGCGGTGAGGCGGGTGAGCACGTCGAGCACGGTGTCTCCCCGGCCAGGTGCCCAGTCACCCAGCAGACGAGCCTCCAATTTCGCCAACCCGGCCGGATCTAGGCCGCGGGCCTGGAGGTCAAAGGCGGTGGTGGGCAGCCGAGGCGAGGCAAAGGGTTCAATGGTGACCGCCTGGTGTCCGTTTCGGCGCAAGTCGTCGACCAGCGCCAGCGCTTGGCGAAGTTGAGGCAGAGACAATTCGGCTGAGGCATGAGCCGTTGCGGACTCGATGCCGACTTCCCAACTCGGTGGCAGTTGACCCTGACGGGCCTTTTGCTCGAAAAACTCGCGGCTGGCGAGGTCAAGTTGTTCAGGATGGTTGCGGTACTGTTCATATAGTTCCACAACGTAGCCGGCGTTGGCTCCATAAAACCTGTGCCACCCTTCTTGACTACCTGACATAGTAGTAAATTCATCTCCCTGTCACGCATCGGCAAGTGCCGGTGTCGAATGCTTAGACGCTTCCCGTTCGCCCGATGCTCTATGACGGTGTCGAACGGCGTCTCTGATTCTCAGCATACCGAATTACAAAGCCAACCGCGAATGAAACTTTTCTATTTATAACCAAACTCCTGGTTATATAACCGTGGCCCGGCGGATTGACGCCAAACTGAATCGGGCTGAAACCGTGATGGCGCGGCCGGGGTGAAGTAAAGAATTGGTGGCGCTTGGTGAGCTTACCATTTTGGGTAGGCCTGGGTGTGGGCAGAGGATCTGTAGGCCCACGGCCGTAAGGTTCGACGCGCGAGGAGCGTTCTCTCAAACTATAAAGCGTTGCCAGAGAAGGCCAAGACTTCGCATGCAAATGG
>JAJZXC010000039.1 GCA_021846365.1 Bacillota bacterium
TTCACCCGGCGGTGCCCGGCTATCCCGCAGCCTGGTGGATGACGATTCCCACCTGGATTTACCAGTGGCCGTTCGTGGCCAGTTCGCCGGCGGCCGACGCGATGGCCCTCAGCCTCGGCTTTGGGGTCTGGCTGCTGTTGGCTTTGACGCCCTGGATTCCGGGCTGGAACCGGGTTCCCCGCTATCTCGGCCTATATCGATTGATCTGGAAAAATTATTACCAGGACTGCAAAGCGCAAGAAACCGGAGCCGGGCAAACGGACCAAGCAAGAGTAGGGCACGGATGACTTGCCTGGCGGGACGGGGCGGGATGGTTAGGTGAGAACCTGGGGGGAATCGAGCAGGTGGTAAATAGCGATACCGAGCCAGGACGGTCTCAGATGACCGAAGAGACCCACGGCACTAGTGGGGGCAATGCGATGCAGGTCAGCTCGCACAAGGCGGCGGCATGGGGCTATCGCGTGGGAGCGACTGTGCTGGCCATGATTGGCGTTGCCATGACCATCACCCTGTACTGGCGCTACGTTCTGCTTGATCACCACATCGCACGCAATCCGTGGGGACTGGCCGCGGTGCTGGTGATTTTTACTGGCATTTTTTCCTTTGTGGTGTTCGGCTTGCTTGAGGCTCAACAACGCAGGTTGGTCCAATTGACGGTCGAATACCAACGACAACGTGATGTGTTGCAAGGTCTTTGGGATGCGACTGGCATGATGTCGACCGTGCTTGACGGCGATCAGGTGTTGCAGCGCATGGTCGATGTGGCCCGATCCTTGTTTGGCGCCGGCTATGCCGCCATGTCGGTACTCTCTCGCTCCAACCCGTCGAGGGTGGCCCAGTTTATTACCGCGGGTATCACCGAGGGGGAGCGCGAGCAGATTGGGGAAATGCCTACCGGTCAGGGTATCTTAGGGGAGGTCATGCGTACCAAGAGACCCTTGCGCCTGCGTCACATCGCTGAACACCGCCAATTTTCCGGTTTTCCGCCGCACCATCCGGTAATGGATAGTTTTCTGGGGGTGCCGATGACTTATCAAGGCACCGTCCTAGGGCAACTCTATCTGACCAACCGGCCCGACGGATTTTCGACCCAAGACGAGATGCTGGCCCAATTGTTTGCCAATCAGGCAGCGGTGGTCATCGCTAATACCCAGCTCTATCAAGACCGGGAACAATGGGCTACCGTGCAAGAGCGGGAGCGGATTGGTCGGGAATTGCACGACGGAGTGTTGCAAACGCTCTATGGATTGTCACTGTCGCTGGAGTTGCTGCTGGAGGATAATCGATCGTTGGACCAGGAGGCTGGTCGCGAACTCGAACGCATGGCGGAAACCCTGGGCCTGATCATGACCGACATTCGGATGTACATTCAAAGCATTACCAACGTGCCCGTAGATCTGCTGGTCACGGTGCGGGACATGTTGCAGCGTACGGGAGGCATGGATGACGTTCAATTCGACTTCCGAGACACTAGATATCGCACTTTGCGGCCGGAAGTGGTGCACGACTTGGTAATGTCGGTTCAAGAAGCCGTGTCCAATGCGCGTCGGCACGGCCAAGCCGAACGAATTGTGGTGGGCTGGGAGGCGTCAACCGACGTCTACCGCTTCTGGGTTGCCGACAACGGGCAAGGGTTTGATCCCCGGAGCAATCAAGAGACGCAAAAATTCGGATTAAAGAATATGCATCGACGTGTGGTGCGCTGGGGAGGCCGACTCAACATATCCAGTACCATTGGGCACGGTACCACCGTAGACTTCATCATTCCCCCACGTGGGGTGACGGACCACGCCGATCGCTTCGAGGGAGCGCTACGTTAAACTGTTTAGGGCCGAAAGCGTGGCCGGGGTTTCCCCGGTCATTTTGATTGCCAGAACAGTGCTAGATCGAGGATACTAAATGCGATGCCGCTAATGCTGTTCCCCGGGGCCGCGACGGGACAGGCACAAGCAGAGGATATTGGCAGCCCGCGGCGGGTAGGCAGGCAACCAGCAAGACGGAGTCGGACCTCTGCGCGATGGCGGGAAAATATGGGAAGCAGGTGCTAGGAGGTTCCGGGTGAAAATTCGTGAACTTGGTGAACGCGGCCTGATATCGAGGATTCATCGCCTGCAGTCGCCACCCCCGATGGGGTTTGTCGGAATCGGTGATGATGCCGCCTATCTGCCGCCAACTGAACATGGCTGGCTGGCCAGTTCCGATATGTTGGTCGAAGGCCGACATTTTCGTTGGGACTGGATCGAGCCGGAGCAACTGGGTGAGAAGGCCGTCGCGGTCAACGTCAGCGACATGGCTGCCATGGGAGGGATTCCCCGCGGATGCCTGACCAGTCTGGGCGTGGGCGGCGACGTGGATGTAGACGTAGTGGAGGGTATCTATCGCGGTCTGGCGCGGGCGCTCGACCGTTACGGGGCCACCTTGTTGGGCGGGGACACGGTTGGGACCGCAGAAGGCATCGTGCTCGATGTTACCATTTTAGGCGAGCCCGGGGCGGAAAAGCCCGTTTTGCGCCGAGGAGCAATGGCGGGCGATCGCCTCATCGTTACCGGCCGCCTGGGGGCAGCCTATGCCGGGCTGTTGCTATTGCAACATGGAGTGCGCTGGCCGGGTCGAAATGCCGCCGAGCGCTCGCTGCTGACGGCACAAATCGCTCCCCAGGTGCGAGTTGAGGCGGGCCTGGCACTCGCCCCTCTAGCACATGCAATGACCGACATTAGCGACGGACTGGTGACCGAACTCTTCGAATTCGTCGGTTTTGGGGAGATTGGCGCCGAAATATTGGACGAGCGTTTACCCATCGACGATGCCACCCGGCAACTCGCCGCAGCGGAGAAGAATTCGGCGGCCGAGTGGGCGTATTATGGGGGGGAGGACTACGAACTGCTGGCCGCCATCCCCCCGTCGCGATTAGCGGAGGCACGAGGGAGACTGGATCAAGCCGGGGTGAGCTATGCGGAAATCGGAACCATCACCGATACGCCGGGAATCCGGGGCATTTTGCGTGACTGTGAGGGACGGACTTTAGATCAAACGCGGGGATTCAACCACTTTGCGTGAACCAGCGGTGGACCTCCGGGCCGCTGAAGTGACCTGGGAGGGGTTAAGCGAAGACGACCTGGATGTCTTGGCAGATGTCCTCACGGATATGTTACGGCCCCCAGCGGTGGTGCTGTTGACCGGACCGTTAGGTAGCGGCAAGACGACGCTGGTCCGTAAGGTGTTCTCGGCGTGGGGTGTCGGCCAGCCAGTCAAGTCGCCGACTTTCGATTTGGTGCATCCCTATCTGCTCAACGGTCTCCGCCTGTATCACGTCGACCTCTATCGGCTTTCAGAGCTTGAAGGGTTGGAGAGTCTTGATTTGCCCGCGCCGGATGAGGAGGGCACGGTAGTGGTGGCGGAATGGGGGGAGCCCTTGGCGGCCATCTATCCCGATCATTGGAAGCTTAGGCTGGATCCTGACCCCGCCTCGGAAACGCGAAGAATTAGGTTTTCGGCACACGGCCCCCGCGCCGAGCTGCAATTTCGCGCGGGGGTGGCTCGCGGCCTGGGCAATCTGGCGCACCAAGGCGGTGGGCAGTGATTTTTGGTATCGACGCCTCGGGGCCGGGGCTGGCGGTAGGGGTGGTGGATGACGCTCCTTGCCGACGAGTGCTGGCGGACTGGTATTGGCTGCGACCGCGGACCGCGGGCACTCATTTGACGGTGTGGCTGGAAACCCTCAGCCAACAGTTTGGACGGCCTGAGGCGCTGGCGGTGGGCATCGGGCCGGGATCCTTTACGGGCGTCAGAATCGCGGTGACCGCGGCTAAGGTGCTGGCTTGGGCTTGGGGCATCCCTGTGCAAGGGGTGTCTTCGCTATCGGCTTGGGCATACGGCGCTCCGGTCGGAGAGAAGGTTTTGGTAACCAGTGAGCGCCGCGGTGCAGCCTTCTATGGCGGATATTATCTCCGAGAGACAGACGGGCCCAAGCCGTTGATGCCCGATTTCCCGGTCGATGGAGCTCTGCCAGCCCCGTTCCCGGTCACCGGTTCCGTGGCCGTGATCGGAGCTCTGGCCGATGACCCGGCTTGGTTGGAGCGGGTAGGGGCGCATGCCTACGGACTCACCGAGGTGCCCCTTTTGGGGTCGGCAGTGGCTCGTATTGCAGATTTTGCGGCGCCCATCGACGCCGTGCGGCTGACTCCGGCCTACTTAAAAGCCCCGGGAACGCGTGGATCCGGTAGCCGCGACGAAAGCAACGGGCAATGAGGTCGCGTGCTCGGTGGACGAACGGGCGCCGCACGTGTGGGAATCGAGTATACTCAGGTACATAAAGGCAACCACTCTCGGCTGAAGCGTGAGGCTTGCCAGCTAGTTGACGCGTGCTGCCAGGGAGGATGAGCGGGGAGATCAAAAACTGGCTTGGTCTAGCCCTACGGCCCCGGGGATGGGCTCGTTGCGGGGCGAGGCCGGGCCGCCGGCGCCATGCACAGCCAAGTGGTTGACCTTGGCAGGTGTTGCCGCGCGCCTTAGAATTGATGGAGGACGGACGGACGGACGGACGGACGGAAGGAAGGAAGGAAGGAAGGAAGGAAGGAAGGAAGGAAGGAGGGAGCGGCGTCTTTTTTCGTCGCAGGCGCGCCGCAGAGACCGGATGGCACTGTCGGGAGTCCCGGAAGATGCGAGCGAAGTTAGGATTCGCGATATGTATCTCACCGATTTGGATCGAATTGTCGAAATTGAGGCGCGATCATTTCCTACCGCTTGGTCGCGCAATGCATTTCAAAGTGAGTTGATCGAAAATACCTTTGCCACCTATTTGGTGCTGGATTTTCACGGTACGGTCGTGGCCTACGGGGGAATGTGGATTATACTAGACGAGGCCCACGTCACCAACGTCGCCGTCCATCCCGACTTCCGGGGCCACCACTTGGGTGAGGCGATGATGATCGGGCTGATGGGCCGCGGTAAGCAACTGGGCGCTTGTCGAATAACGCTGGAAGTGCGGCGAGGCAACGCGGTGGCGATTAATCTATATCAAAAACTGGGTTTCGTTCAATTGGGAGTGCGCCGGGGATATTATACCGACACCCGTGAGGACGCCCTGATTATGTGGAAGGATCCCCTGTAAGTCCCTCACCTCACACGCATGTTTTTTTAATTGGTGCGAGGCGAGGAGGTGGACCGCTGCCGCCGTAAATGGGCCCAGCGGGTGGTTAGCGCCCCCAGAAGTCCGTTGGCGGTGCCGGCTACGAGGGCTGACAGCGCGGCGCTGGTTGCAGCATGCAGGTGCAACATGCGCGCCGCGGCCAGCGGAGGAATCTCCGGTAAGGTGTGCACTAGGTTCGCCTCCGCGGGCGGGAGATGGATAATCCATTGCAACCCGAGCGTGCCCACCAAGGCGGCAATGAACCCTGCCCCCAGCCCTCGCCACCCGGCCGATTGCTCCCCAGCCAGGGCCAGGCGGCGTCCATACGAGATATACAACATTAGGCTGAAGCAATAGGCCAAAAATCGTGCGATGCCCAAAAGGGGGTAGGTGGCGGCGGCGAGTGCGACCAACCCGGGTGCGCAAAATACACAAGACAACAGGAAAGTATAAACTATGAACATGAGACGCATACCTCGCCTCCGACGTGTTGCTGGTAGGATACAGGATGGCCCTTGGCAGACAGGGATATACCCTATCCGACGCGGGTGCCGGAGGGGCCCCCGCGGAACCGGTGCCGGGACGCCCGCTCCTTTCGATTAAGTCGTGGCATGGGCTTTACCGAATGACATCCGCCTGAAAGGAGAAATTCTGGCCAGAATCCGCACCCGCGGAGCAGGAAACTTTGCTGGCGCAGGAAGCAACATGCTGATATTGGGAATCGAGTCATCATGTGACGATACCGGGGTGGGAGTGGTAGAAGATGGTCGGTGGCTGCGCGGTAACAGCCGGCTGTCGTCGGCCGCAATGCATGCCCGGTTCGGCGGTGTGGTCCCGGAGTTGGCCAGCCGCGAACATGTGATGGCGATCATACCGGCGATGGAGGCTGCGCTGGACCAAGCCGGAGTGTCTTTAACCGACTGCGACGCGTTTGCCGTGACCCAAGGTCCAGGGCTGCTAGGCGCGCTCTTGGTCGGGGTTACCGCGGCCAAGGCGCTGGCGTTGGCGCTTAGCCGTCCGCTGATCGGAGTTCACCATCTGGAGGCGCATTTGTATGCTAATGCCCTGGTGGCCTCTATCGAATACCCCGCGCTGGCGCTAGTGGTCTCCGGAGGTCACACCGCCATTTACCGGTGGGAGGGCGACGGGCGGCTGGTTTTGTTGGGCGACACGCAGGATGACGCCGCCGGGGAGGCCTTGGATAAGGGCGCCCGGATTTTGGGGCTGGGGTATCCCGGGGGGCCAGCCATCGAGCGCTTGGCGTTGAGTGCCGGCGAGACGCCATTCCGGCTTCCGGTGGCGCGACTGCGCCGTCCCCAACACCCCTATGACCTGAGCTTCAGCGGATTGAAGACGGCCTTGGCGGGTCTTTACCGCCAATACCCGGACCAGAGCGCCGCCCTGGCTCATGCCCTGCAAGAAGCGGTGGTGGCGTCGCTGACCGAAAAGGCCGTGCAAGCACTCGTCGCCGAACGCCTGCATCGCATATACTTGGCTGGAGGCGTCAGCGCCAATCAGCGCCTGCGCACACGATTGGCGGAACGGGCGAGCGAGTTCGGAGGGCAAGTCTATGCCCCCGAGCCCGCCATGGCCACGGACAATGGAGCCATGGTGGCAGCGGCGGGATATTATCATTGGCGGCTCGGGCACCAAATGGGGATGCACGAAGGGCCCAAGACCCCCTATCCCCTTGGTGAGTAAGCTTGCCGGGCAGGAGACGACGGAGAAGGAGGGAAAGCCGGCCGACCGCCGCTTGGCGGGCGGGGCAGCCGGATGCGGGAAGATGATTTTGCAGTATGGAGAGCACTGGCCGATTGTGCATTCACCCGTGTTTTTGGCTCCGGGATCGTTTGTGATCGGGCAGGTGGAGATCGGAAGCGAGTCGTCGGTCTGGTTCAACGCGGTGATCCGAGCGGACGGCGAACGCGTCTGCATCGGGCAAGCGACCAACATCCAGGATCAGGTCGTGATCCACGCCGACCTGAGAGCGCCGGTGACGGTTGGTGACCGGGTGACGGTCGGACACGGGGCGATGGTGCATGGGGCGACGATCAAGTCGGAGGTGTTGATCGGCATGGGAGCCATCGTAATGAATAAAGCAATAGTGGAAACGCACGCCATGGTGGGGGCCGGAGCCCTGGTTCCCGAAGGGATGGTCGTTCCCGCCGGAACGCTGGTGCTGGGGCGTCCCGCCCGCGTGGTGCGGGCGGTGACGGCCGAGGAGATTACCGCCATTCAACAGATGGCAGCTACCTACGTGGACCGTTGGGTTCGCGAGGGATGGCATTTTCAATGAACGGGGATGAATCCGGTCGAAAGCGTACATTCTAACTTTTACCAACTTGCGGGCGAGGTGTTGCCGGTGCGGCACGTGCACTTTATCGGAATTGGCGGCTATAGCATGAGCGGGCTGGGGCTGTTGCTGCATCAACAAGGGATTAGAGTGACGGGCAGCGACATGAACCGTTCAAGTCGCACGGAACGGCTGGAAAGGGCCGGGGTGGTCGTCTACCAAGGACATCGGGAGGCCAACGTGGGGGACGCCGACGTGGTGGTTTACAACACGGACGTGCCAGCCGACAATGCCGAGCGTCGATGGGCGGAGACTCACGGTCGTCAACTGTGGCATCGATCTGACCTGTTGGCCCATGTGCTCTCTGGATACCGGGCACTCTTGGTGGCAGGTACCCATGGCAAGACGACGACATCTACCATGATGGGGCGCATCTTGGTGGAAGCGGGTCTTGACCCCACCGTCTTGGTCGGAGGTGAAGTCGAGTTCTTTGGCGGCAACGTGCGCCGGGGTGAAGGGGGGATAGCGGTGGCGGAGGCCGACGAGAGTGACGGCACGTTTCTTCGCTATCCGGTCTGGGTGGCTGTCGTCACCAACGTAGAGCCTGAGCACCTGGAGCACTATGACGGCAGTTTTGAACAACTCACGGAAACTTTTTACCAGTTCCTGCGTCGGGTGCCGACGGACGGCCTGGCGGTGGTGTCGGCCGAGTCCCGTGAACTCGGGGCTATAGGGGAGAAATTAGCCGCCGCGGGAATTCCTTTGAAAACCTATGGCACCGACGAATCCGCCGACGTGCGGGCGGACCACATCGTGTCCTGGGAACAAGGCACGCGGTTTCAGGTCGAGACAGGGGGGGAAATAGTCGCCGAGGTTAACTTGCCCATCCCTGGTCTGCATAATCTTCACAATGCATTGGCGGCGATGGTGGCGTGCCATCACGCCGGCGTGTCCTGGGAGCTCAGTGCCTCCATCCTAGGGGGATTTGAAAACGCCGCTCGTCGGTTCCAACGCATTTTCGATGACCGTCGAATCCTGGTGGTGGACGACTACGCGCATCACCCGAGCGAGATCATGGCCACTTTGCAAGCTGCCCGCCAGGTCACCAAGCGTCGAGTGCTTGCCGTATTCCAGCCTCAGCGCTACGTTCGTACGCAAAACTTGTGGGAGGGATTCATCCATGCTTTCCAAGCCAGCGACGAAGTGTTTTTGACCGAGATTTACGCCCCCCCAGGAGACACGCCGTTGGCCGGAGTGAGCGGCGAAGGATTGGCGCGAGCGATTCGCCGCGTGCATCCAGGTCCGGTTCATTTCGTGTCCGACTTCAGGCGGCTGGCACCCATGCTGGCCGCCAGGATCAAGCCCGGGGATTGTGTGATCACGATGGGGGCCGGTAACATCTACCGGGCCGCCTACGCGCTGAGAGACCTCTTGGCCACCGAGCAGTCCGGCTAAATTCCCCCGTCCGGTCGGTATGTATGATAGACTTGGAAAAAATCAAGGGGGAGGTCTTTGTGGACTGGAATCAAAAATTCGGCCGTGAGGCCTTAACGTTTGATGATGTGCTATTGTTGCCGGGCCGATCCACTGTTTTGCCTCGCGAGGTAAATGTCCAAACCCAACTGTCACGCCGGATTGCCCTCAACATTCCCTTGGTGTCGGCCGGGATGGACACCGTGACCCGAGCGCGCATGGCCATCGCAATGGCCAGGGAAGGCGGGATCGGCGTCATCCACAAGAATATGACAATTGGCCAGCAGGCCCAAGAAGTGGATAAGGTGAAGCGCTCCGAGCACGGTGTGATTATCGACCCATTTTATTTGGGACCGAACCAAGTCATCCGCGAAGCCTTGCAGATGATGAGCCATTACCGAATATCCGGGGTGCCTATTGTCCGTGACGGCGGGTATTTGATAGGGATTTTGACCAACCGTGACCTACGCTTCGAAGAGCATCTCGACCGCCCCATCCACGAAGTCATGACCAAGGATCATTTGGTAACTGCGCCTGAGGGTACAACGCTTGAGGAAGCCAAGTCCCTGCTCGCCGAACACCGGATAGAAAAACTCCCCCTGGTCGACGCGCAGGGCCGTTTGCGGGGATTAATCACCATCAAAGACATTGAAAAGGCGAGGAAATTTCCCAACGCAGCCAAGGATGTCAATGGCCGCCTGTTGGCGGCGGCGGCGGTGGGCGTCGGTGAGGATGTGATGGAGCGGGCAGAGGCACTGGTCGGCGCGCGCGTCGACGTGTTGGTGGTAGACACCGCGCATGGGCATTCACAAGGCGTTCTACGGTTGGTGGCGCGACTGAAGGAGGCCTTTTCCGAGGTCGATATTGTGGGCGGCAATGTGGCTACCGGCGAAGGTGCCCGGGCCTTGGTGGAGGCAGGCGTGGACGCGGTCAAGGTCGGGGTGGGCCCGGGATCGATTTGCACCACTAGGGTGGTGGCGGGGGTCGGTGTGCCTCAGATCACGGCCGTCTTCGACGCCTATCAAAGCGTTGGTGACCAAGGGGTCCCGATCATCGCCGACGGTGGCGTACGCTGGTCTGGTGATGTGGTCAAGGCACTGGCGGCGGGGGCGTCTTCGGTCATGCTGGGATCGTTGTTCGCGGGCACGGAAGAAAGCCCCGGGGAAATGGAGATCTACAAGGGGCGCTCCTTTAAGGTGTATCGAGGCATGGGATCAATCGGGGCCATGCGTGAAGGGTCGGGCGACCGCTACTTTCAAGAGGACCTTGAAGTGGAAAAGCTGGTTCCGGAGGGCATCGAAGGGCGGGTTCCGTACCGGGGGACGGTGGCGGACACAGTATATCAACTCGTGGGTGGCCTGCGTTCCGGGATGGGCTATACGGGCTCGGCGACCCTGGCCGATCTGCGGCGCGAGGGACGATTTGTGCGAATTTCCAACGCAGGATTGGCCGAAAGTCATCCCCACGACGTGCAGATAACCAAAGAATCGCCCAACTACAGCTTATAGACCGACCGGCTGCGGGCATTTACCCTGGCTACACCGACGGGTGCAGCGAACCGGTGTTGGCGGCCGGTTGGCGATGGGGGCGGACAAGATACCGAGGTCGGAGGAGGGGCGGCACGTGGGGTGGCGACTTAGCCGCGTGATGGGGATCGGAATGTTTCTGGGCCTGTTGATGGCGGCGGGATCTACTTGCCTGGGCTGGTTGCCGCCGGTCGTGCCGCGGCCCACGGTTGAGGCCAAGACTCCGTCGCCCACCCGGCGGCCTGAGGGCTCAAAGCCGGCCACGCCTCCCCCGGCACCGGAACTGTCCGCGAGTTTAGGCGGAGTGCGGTACAGTGCTAACGCGCTCGCCCGCCTCGACGTTTTGGCCGGGCGCCTCCATTGGCAGCCGTGGATACCCCGCCGCGAGGGCGGCTCCCAAACCTTCAGTGAGGCCTATGTCACCGGTCGAGTGTTGTGTCTCATCGTGGGGCGCTACCTGGCTGAGGAGTCGCGGGCGGCCATTCCCGCCCGCATTGGGCCATCGGCGGCGGGGTCGCTGACGCTAGCCAACGGTCAGCCAGCGCGTTGGTGGTGGGTGCCCGGTGAGGCGGGGGGCTACTACCGGCTAAATTTCCGGGAAGGCGCCCTCAATATACGGTTGGCGGGGGCGAATTCGTTGGCCCAATTGAAAACAGAAGCCTCCGGTTTTTCACCATTGGCGGCCCTTCAACCAAATAGGCGGCCGGCCGCGGTCGGAACGCGGCCTGGGCATGAGCCGTCGTAAATGAGCAAGGCCGCCTTGGTGCTGCTTGGCAATCTGATGGTGGCGGTGGTGGTCATCGGGTCATCGGCGCTCATCGTGCGGGCTCTGGTCAGCCATGACCGGCGTTTGGCAAATCCGCCCAGAATCATCGCGTTTCCCCGCCGAAGGCGGCGATGGAGGCGGCGTTGCCGGTATCGCCATCACATGCCGGGACCCGGTGCAAGCACCCAGTCGAAGGGGTGGCCGCCCAAACACCGTTAGCCTGCGGGAGAGAGTTCGCTCCCATCGTGCGCCAAGATCTGCCATAATGGCAATGAGGCGAACGCTGCCCGCGTCACTGAGCGCACGGGCAAGCACGTATTCCGTTCTGGTGTAGGGAGGCTAAAGCAGCATGCGCTTGGCAAGTGCCATAGTTGATGGGCATGAAGAATGGGTATTGATGACGGCGGAGGGCTCCATCCGAGGGAGTCGCCTGGCCGCCGCGGCTGGGGTCCAGACCGGGCCCCAACCGATGGAGTGGGTCCTGGCGGGCGGGCCGGGACGCTGGGAGACGATTGCCGGTTGGGCTCACCGCGCTCACCAGGAAGGGTTACAGGACCCCGTCCGGCCGACCTTCCTGGCGCCTTTGCCGCGACCTCGCAACATCATCTGCGTAGGTTTGAACTATCGCCCGCATGTCGCTGAATCGAGCATGGAGATTCCCCGCTCGCCCGTTCTCTTCAACAAATATTCATTCGCGGTGGTCGGGGATGGGGCGGTCGTCCGTCCTCCCCAAGACAGCTCGCAACTGGATTACGAGGCCGAGCTGGTCGTCGTCATGGGGCGATCGGCGTCGCGGGTTGAGCAGTCCCGAGCCCTGGATTATGTGTTCGGCTATTGTAACGGCAACGACTTATCTGATCGCGCCCTGCAGTTTCGCACCGGTCAGTGGCTGTTGGGCAAAGCCGGCGATGGGTTTGGCCCAATTGGCCCGTTTATCACCACCCGCGATGAGATTGCCGATCCTGGCCAGTTGGACATTCGCTGTCTGCGCAACGGCGTCGAAGTGCAGCATGCTAACACCCGGGAGATGATTTTTCCGATCCCCTTTTTGATTGACTACATCTCGCGCTACATCACCTTACAGCCCGGAGATCTGATTTTTACCGGCACGCCGGAAGGGGTAATCTTAGGATACCCGGAGGATAAACGCAGGTGGCTGTCGCAAGGAGAAGAGATCGTGGTGGCGATTGAAGGACTTGGCCGACTAGTTACCACCATCGGTCCGCGATGGCCGGCATAGGCGGTGGCTAGAAGCCCTCGTCCCGAGGAAGCAGGAAGAAACCTCGGCCTGAACCGGTCAGGATCGGGCGGCGGGAGTAAGTTTACAGATCGTGCTGGGCGCGAAGGGGTCACCCCGCTTCCGGGACAGATAGGACCCGCTGGGGAGGTTAGGCGGAGGAGATGCAGGTAATGCGTGCGATGCGTGTTCAACTGATTTTGGCGATAATTGTCGTCGTCATCGTTGGCTTGGCCGTGGTGCAGTGGACACGCGCGGTCGGCCGTCCCGTTTCCCAGGCGCTGATTTCCCCCCGGAGCACGTGGCCGGGGACACTTTCAATGCCCTGGCCCGCGGGGGTACAGGCGGTAGCTGATGTTCCCGGCGTCGGATTGCTAGGCCGGCATGGGCCGACCAGCGCCGAGCCCATTGGCAGCGTGGCCAAAATGATGACGGCGCTGATTGTCATTGCTCACCACCCATTAGCTCCGGGCAGCGCGGGACCGAAGGTGACCATCACGCCGGCTGACGTCGCCGCGTACCACCGGGACGCGGCGGCATTTCAGTCGGTGATGCCGGTACAAGCGGGCGAGCGCCTGTCGGAACGCACCTTGTTGAAAGGCATTTTGGTGGCCTCGGGTAACAACGTGGCCACGTTATTGGCCAAGTGGGCGGTGGGCAGCACTAGCGCATTTGCCGCCGAAATGAATCGGCGGGCACGAGCCATGGGACTGCATTCTACCCATTACCACGGACCGAGCGGACTGAGCAGCGCTACCGTCAGCACGGCGTGGGATCAGGTCCGAGTGGCTGAAGCGCTCATGCGCTCTCCGGTGTTGGCCCAAATGGTGGCCACGCCCCAGATGACGGTGCCTCATGGAGGAATTGTCTATAATTTCAATCGAGTTCTGGGTCGAGGCGGGGTGATCGGTGTAAAAACCGGGTCGACCGTGAGCGGGGGCGCATCCTTTATTTGGGCGGCCCGGCAACCCATTGCCGGCAAATCTCGAATCGTCTACGGCGGGGTGGTCGGCCAGCCCCCCACCGTTCATCATCAACTGCGCCAGGCGCTGGATGACGGACTCGCCTTGATCAAAGCCACGGCGCACGCGATTGTTGCGCGGCGCGTGCTGCGCGCCGGTCAAACCGTGGGTTATTGGACGATGCCGTGGGGGAGCCGGGTTAGCCTCACGGTGACCAAGAATGTGCGCCTCTTGGGATGGCCGGGAATGACGGCGCAACGTTATCTCCACTTGACGCCGCCCGCTCACCTCAGCAACGGCGTGCCGGCGGGGACCCGCGTCGGCACCGTGGTGGTGTCGGCGGGTTCGCAAACCCGCAGCGTTACGGTGACAACCAGCGCTCGGGTGTCGCCGCCCTCGCCGCTATGGCGGCTGACTCGCCTATAAGGCCTCCGGCCGGAGCCCGAGGGGGCTCCGGCCGGAGTTAGATATGTCGGCTTAGACGGTGTCGAGATAGTGGGCGATGGCCTCCGGCGTCAGGTGACCTCGCCCTAGGCGGCGGATGGCGGCGCCGGTGGCGAAGAACTCCAGGTTGAAGGCAGGCACTTCGGCGGTGCCGTTATCCTCGTAACGATATTGGGTGTTGTCAATGATGAGGTATTGCCCGGGGAACCCTCCGGTGTACAAGATTTCCGTCTCTTCAATGTGAGCGTCAATGTGCATGCCGGCCACGCCGGTTGCTCCCATCCGTTGTGCGTCGCGCCGAAGCATGTGGGATGCGATCTCGCGGGTTTGGCTGAAGCGTTCGGTGACACTGGTCAACTCCTGATTGCCTCCCCACCACGCCGAGGAGATTTGTTGGGTGCGGTAGCCCACGGGCATGACGTGCCAGTGATAACCGAAGGCGAGGCCCACTGGCAGCCAGCCGATGCCAGCCAACTTGAAGAATTCTTCTCCAGATAAAGGGCTTACCGGTATGGCCTGGTTGGGCGTGCTTGTTTCGGACCAGCGGATCGCCGTGCCCACCAGGCTGGCCTCGATGACACGTTCACGACGGGAAACCTTGATCTTAGCATCGACCACGGCATGGGCAGCGGCCATCCGTGCCTCTTGGGTCAGGCGGTCGACGGCCAAATCGCGGGCCGCGTAATAGCCGCGAATCAAATTGACCGCGTCGCTGTTGCCGTCTAGCAACTCGCGCCCTCTTCCGTCGGTCGCCACATGGTAATAAGCACTTCCGGTTACATGACCCACCGGAACCATATGCAGACCGCGGGCAAAGTACCAGTCGCTGATGTCGAGCGTGCTCAACCAAGGACGGTCTCCGCGGCGGGTGTCCTCAAGCCGAGAACGGACCCGAGACGGCAGATCGCCCCGCTCCAAGGCGTCTTGATCGGCTTGCATGTCCTCGGCCGATAGGGGGCGGTATTGTTGAAACAAACCCTGGGCGGGGCTGGTGGGTGGCGGGGAGCGGCGAAACCAATTCATCAAGCTGCCCTCCTTTAAGCGTAAAGCTACCTTGTGGGCATATCACGGTGTGGTCAGGAAATGTCGTTTAGCGGCAAGGTCAGCTGAGGAGGGGCCAGGACGCTCTCCCGGTAGGGCACCACCGCCGTGCCGACGGCAAAGAATTCAATGACGTGGCTTCCCCAACGATGACTGTTTTCTTCCAGATGGACGCCGACCACCCCCTTGGCGGCGCTCTCGGCGGCCTCGTTCTGCATGCGTTCCATGGCCAGCTCGCGGGCGTCGTAGAGTGCCTGGGTATACACGGTAAGTTCCGTGTTTTGACCTACTTGGCGAAGGGTTTGCATGACCCCCTGATGGGCAACGTGGTACACGCACGATCCCATAACCAGGCTCACCGGACGGTATCCGGTCTGAATAAGCATCCAGAAGTCCTGCCCCGACAAGTCGGAGGTGAACGGTTTCCCCTTGGCCGTTCGATGGCTGGTTTTGTCTTTGGCGCGGACGGCGGTGCCCACCGCGATAAATTCGGCTAAATGCTCGCCCCACTCCGCATGCTTGACTTCGAGGCGCACTCCCACAATACCGTCGGCCTTCAACGCGTCCGCTTCTTCTTCCATGCGAGTCATAGCGAGTTCGCGAGCGTTATACATGGCCTGCGATAGTACGGTCATTTCTTGATTCTGACGCCAATTGGAGGCCTGATAACCAATATGGTAAATTGACGACCCCATGACCAAACCCAACGGTTCAAATCCGGCCTGGTCGACCAGGACGAACTCGTTGACGGACAGGTCGCTGGTAAACACAAATGACTCTGAGCCTACATCCAGGCGCGCCAAGGCATCCTTGGGAAGATCCGGGAACCGATTCTCTTCAGGCATTTGATTCTCCTTCCCGATCAGGCGAGCGACCAACACATACGGATAGCAAGGACAAAAAGGCGAAAATTGTATTGCAGTTGACTGGTAGGGCCATTATACCGGAAACTGGATGAAGAGCAAAAGGCCTGGTGATCATCGGTGGAAATCCCCGAAACCAGACGGGATGCCACGGCCTGGTAGCAAGGGGGAGCATGCGCCAGCCGAGTCTGGTTTTGACCCAGGCGGGCGGTCAAGACGCCCACCAGCTGGGCTTCGTTGACTCCAGAACTCAGCCGGGCTGATCTCCAGTTGACGAAAGACTTGATGCCGAAAGCAGCCGGCGCGCTCAAGCCAGCAGAACTTGGCAAACACTGGCTGCGCGAGCAGTCTTCAGTCAACGTCATAGGCTCTCAAAGAGGAAAAGGCGAAGAAGATTGGGTAATTCATTGTCCCGCAGGCCATAGATCGGGCGTGCCTGCCTCGGAGATGACGCTCGCAGCACGGAGGGCTGGTCGGACGCCGCCCTTTATGGGCCGGGCCAACCGGCGCCTGCGGCTGGGCATCTGGTTCAGGCACCGGGAAGCTTAACTGTGGACGTCCGGTGGCTTGTGCACCAACCTTCGGCGGATGGTAACAGATTTGGGTTTGCCTTGATAGCTTTCGAGAGATAGCCTTCGAGAAAGGAGAAGCGGGGAATGGGGCAGGTCAAGCCTGCCGCGCTATCCCTACCCGGCCTCAAAGCCGCGGTTTCCCGCGCAAATTGATGATTAGGGCGGTGGTTTGGGACTTGGGAGGCACGCTGAGCGACCACCCTGCGGACGGACAGGACCTCAAGCCGGTCGACGAGTATCCCGATTTGAAATTGCGGCCCGGAGCCGAGGCGGCGGTGGCGGGGGTGGCTGGCTACGGATACCGCCAGGCGGTGCTTTCCAACACCCGGGTCAGCGACAGCGCTGCGGTGAGCAGAGTGTTGGCGCGATTCGGGATTCAGCGGTGGTTTGACGGAATTTGGGCCACGCAGTCCGAAGCTTCACCAGATCGCCCGGGCAAGCCTGAATCGGTCGTGTTCCGCTGGGTGCTGGCCGACTTCGGCATCCGGCCCGAAGAGGCGGTAATGGTTGGCAACAGTTGGGACCACGATATCGTCGGCGCCCACCGGGTTGGTATGCACGCTCTCTGGCTGCAAAATCCACGCGTTTGCACCCGCATCGATGGTAAAATTGCGGTTCGGGTGCCCCCTTGGATCATGGGCGTGGCCGACGTCGCCGATGTGCCCAAGGCGATAGAGATCATCGACCGGGCGGAACGGGTCAGGACCCTGACGCCAAGCCAGGACTAGAACGGGTCGGCCCAGAGCCGGGGGAAGTCTGTCGCTTTCGGCGCCAGCCCCGCGGACATGCGCCGGTTCCCTTGGTTCCCGTTTTGGGCCCGGCCGCGCATTGACAAATCCATTCCGGTGCGATCCCAGGTTCTTCCCGAACGCGCCAAGCCCTTGTTCATAGGGCTGGACCGGGTGACCGAGGTCTTTGCCGACAGCCGGGGACGCTTGCACGATGAGGGATTTAGCAGAGCGCCGAGACCACTGCCCGGGGAGCAGAGCGAAACCGCCGGCGGGCAGCGGCGGATCCTCGGATGCTAGGGATGGGCAGAAAGCGCGCCTCAATCTAAGCGATTTGAAATTGGATGCCCGCACGGCCAAAGGTAAAGTGCTGACTCTCTGAGGCGGCGCAACAGGTGTTGCAGTCTCAACCCGACGGGATGGGCGACGAAGATCTCAGCAAAATGCGAGGTCGAACCATGAATCGGAACTTCTCCCGCAAAGTCTCGCGCTGGATGCGTTCTCACCTGAAGGAATGGTCGGAGTTCCTGGCCCTAGCCGGAGGTTCCCGTTTGGAGACGGTGAAAGCGGCCCACACTTCGTAGCGGTGTTCGCAGTGCGGCCATATCCAAAAAAATACAATCGCCGGGGTGATCGATTCCGTAGTCGTCATTGCGTAGTCACCGGCGGTGCCGATACGGTGGCTGCGGTGAATGTGGAGCACCGGTATACCGGTGCGGAACCGCGGGAGCAAATCCATGTCTCGATGCCAAAGCAGATGGTGCTGAATGTCCTCCAACCTATCTTCAAACGCAAGCCTCTGATCTTAAATTCAGCATTGGGTTGACCCGGTTGGTGAGGTGTTCGCGCCGGAGCAAGGCAGCTGCCGGATTTCTAGCCTGACCAAAATCCGCCTCCATCCCGGAGGAGTACCGAATAGGTCACCCGCAACCGGATGGCAAGGGGAAAAAGGTAGCGGTTGGGGGCCGGATCCCCCCTTGTCGCCGGAAGGAAGCCAAGTATTCGAAGCAGACCGAGCCAGGACCTGCTGATAACAAGAACGGCCACGGCTATCGGCAGGAATTTCGAAGCTGCGGTTCCAACCCTGCGGAGCGATATATGGTCGGAGACGGCCACGGAGGCCAAAACTACGGCTTTTGCGCAGACCTTTCTTGTTTCCAGTGACGAAAGGCCAGCGCCGGGGGTGGGGAATGTTTCTGAGGGTGATGACGAGGGTACCGTCTGCCAGTTAACCGGCTGCAGCGTGGTCAGGCGTGAGGGGATCAACCACACGCCGATAAGAGACGCCCATGCCCCGAGTTCGGGGCACCCCCAGAATGAAAAATGGAGGTCGCGGTCGGCATAGGTATAGACCAGCAATCGATATATAGGGCGGCTTATAATCGCCCCGGTACCAGATATTGT
>JAJZXC010000262.1 GCA_021846365.1 Bacillota bacterium
CCACCGGCGGAGGGTGGACTTCGATACACCCAGGAATTTTGCCGTTTCAGCTACAGTTGCCATCTTGCTCATATTAATATATTACGAGTAACTATAGATAATGTCAAGGCAAACTGTTAAAACCCTTTCGAAGACCGTCAGGCGGAGAAGCTTTTGGTATCATGTACCTGTGCAATCCCTACGCAGGGGAAAGGGGGACGGCGATGGCCATCCATGACGTATCGGTGCCGATTCATCCGCAAATGGTTGTCTGGCCGGGAGATCCTGAACCCGTTGTACGCTTGCTAAGCTCCCGCGGTCAGAATGCAGCCGCCACGGTGCGGCAGATTTCACTGTCTACCCACGCCGGGACGCATGTGGACGCACCCGAGCATTTTGTGACGGGAG
The DNA here is from genome assembly GCA_021846365.1 of Bacillota bacterium. Lineage (GTDB taxonomy): Bacteria > Bacillota > Sulfobacillia > Sulfobacillales > Sulfobacillaceae > JAJZXC01. The sequence goes on from JAJZXC010000262.1 coordinate 388, forward strand.
GACGCACCGTCGACCAGATTCAACTTGAGCGGATGGTGGGCGAGTGTCAGGTGGTTGAAGTACGTAGCGAGGAGGCTGCCATTAGCCCCCGGGATTTGCAATCCGCATGGCCCGGCGATTATTCGGGGCCATCGCGGGTCTTGCTAAAGACGCTGAACAGCCGGCGACGGCTATTGGAAGACGGGATGTTTCACCGCGACTTCCAGGCGTTATCGGGAGACGCGGCAAGATGGCTGGTAGATCACGGTGTGATCACGGTTGGGATCGACTACTACTCGATTGAGCCGTTTCGCACGCCGGGTCACCCCGCGCACATGGCCCTGTTGTCGCACGACGTATTGGTCATCGAAGGCGTGAATTTGGCGGACATATTGCCGGGTCGGTATCGCTTGCTGTGTCTGCCCATCCGCATCGCCGGCAGTGACGGTGCACCGACGAGAGTCATGCTGGAGGATGCACCATGAGCACCCGCATCGACTTGCTGCATATTTTGGGTGAGGTGCCGGAGGGCCGATGGGCGCTTTTTTCGCTGCCCCACGACGACGGCAGCGAGATGGTCTCGGTGGTGATTCCGCACACATTGTGGGCATTAGTTAGCCGCCAGCATCCCTTCGTTTCGGACCTGGGTTTGATGGAACAGGTGGGCGGGCAGGCCTTGCACCGGCGTATCGCCCAGGACCGGCTCACCCGACCGGTGATGGTTACCGCCGAAGACATCGACCTTCCCCTGCCCGTAGAGCCGAAATGGTTTTCCGTGCTGAGTCGTTGCGGCACGTGCGGGCAGCCGGTGCCGCCTGGAGAGGTCTTGGAGGGCATTTCTAATGCCCTGCCCCCCGATAGCCGGGGCGAGGTGGAAATTCTCGTGTTTTGTCCCCGCTGCCAGCTGCAAACTCCTCATCGCCTGACCCCCTATGGAATTCCGTAAGGCTAGACACATTTTAGACAGGGATCCGTAGGATGGAACCGGAGGTGAACAGGAGTGCAAGCAAGCAATCGTTACAATCCGGGCGAATCTGCCCACCTCAACCGCTGGAGCCCAATGATCTCGCAGACATCCTGGCTCGAGATGGCGGTAGTGTTTAAGATTCAAAACGCACACGATTTGCCGTCCGCACTCGAAGCGCCGATGTCGGCGGAGGAGTTTCAACGTGCGCACGGCGTTCCTGGGGACCTCATTCAACGGACCGAAGACTGGCTTATCCAAACGGGATTCACGGTGACAGAGCGTGATTACCTCACGGTGTGGGCGCGCGGGAGCTTTGGGAGCGCGGCCAAGGCCCTTAACATTGACTTTGAAGAAACCTATCGCTACCAAGAGCGCAAATTTCGACCAACCGCCGAGCCCACCCTGCCTGATTGGCTGACTCCCTGGGTGGTGGGCGTGGTGGGCTTGGACAACGTGGGGGAATTGCACCCGAAATACCGGCCGAGCACGCGGCTGGACCAGTTGGCCAACGGCGGCCAAGGATTTTTTCCGGCCGACCTGGTGAGCGCCTACAACGTGCCCGCGGGGGTTGATGGGAACGGCGTTACGATAGGAGTACTGGAATTTTCCAACGGATACAACGCGTCCGACCTGAACGCGTTTTGGTCCAACTTTGGTATTGCGGCGCCCTCGGTGACCTTCGTTTCGGTGGACGGCACGCCCAATGACGGCGGGGTATCCGCCGTCGACCTGGAATGCACGCTGGATCTTGAGTGGGCCGGCGCGACGGCGCCGGGTGCCGCCCTGGTCGTCTACGAGGCGGCCGCCGGTAGTTCCGACCGCTCGTTTGGCCTGTCCGTGTTACACAGCTTGCGATACGTGCTGCAAGACCAACAGCATCGACCGTCGGTCCTGACTATTAGCTACGGGGACGGCGAGAGCCGGTTTGCGCCGGTGACCATGCAAGCCTGGAACAACACCATGCTGGAACTAGTCGCGCGTGGCGTCACCGTCTTTGTCGCTTCGGGGGACGAGGGAGCTTACGGGTTGCACGGGATTGGCCAGCCCATCCGGCACGTCGACGCCCCCGCCAACTGCCCGCACGCGCTGGCGGTGGGCGGAACGCATTTAGTGCTCAACGCCGCAGGGTCCATCAAGGAAGAAATCGGGTGGACCGACACCAACAACAATGGCGCTTCGGGTGGGGGCTTGAGCCAAGTCTTCGGCGTGCCGTCCTATCAGGCCGCGATTGCCCTGCCGCTATCGGGAGAGACCGCCAAGGGTCGGGGAGTGCCTGACGTGGCGCTGAACGCCGATCCCGACACCGGCTACGCGGTGGTCTTCCAAGGCGTGATGACTGTGGTCGGCGGGACCTCGGTTGCCTCACCGATCTGGGCGGCATTTTGCGCGTTGTTGGAGGAAAGTCGCCGCCGGGCGGGCAAAGGGCAGTTGGTAAATCTTCACCAGCACCTGTACCAACTGGGAGAGGCGCCCGCCTATCACGACATTACGGTGGGCAACAACAACTACCACGGCGTTGTCGGCTACCACTGCACGCCTGGTTGGGACGCCGTCACCGGCTTGGGCTCGGTTGACGTCGGCGCCTTAATCGCTGCGCTGAGTTAGCAAGTCCGAGCGCGGGGGGCCAGCCACTGACCTTGGGCAGAGCGCCTGATGGTCAGACAGGTTGGGGTGAACGGTAACCTTGACCGGAGCTTGACCCAGGGAGATGGCCACGGCCAGGGCGAAACTGGTGGATGGTCACGACCTCGCCGGGAGCATGGTCCTCCGTACGACGTTACATCTTCCGGCTTTTCTACCAAGAAGCAGTTCAGGGCCACTATGCGGTCGCCAGGAGCGAGTATGCTGGCGACCGGACCGTCCCGAGAACTGGTTTCAGCCTCCACCT
>JAJZXC010000263.1 GCA_021846365.1 Bacillota bacterium
AGAGCATACATATTTTAGCCAAAGATTTGGTGGCGGCAACGCCTTATGACCGTAGGAAATCCCCAAACCTACCCCAAAGCCGGGGATATCTCCGCCCTGAACGGCGGAGTTTTACGACGCATCCTGATAATGCTGCGTGATCGCAGAATGCTCGGGGCCAGGCAAGTGGAACTGGTACCTCGCGCCCCCGATAGCCGACAATCACTACTGGGTTGAGCCCAATTCCAGGCGGCGGATGACGATGTCGGCAATAGGGTCTTCTCCGGTTCGTGGTTGGTGCTGAAGAGCCCTGGCGAGGCACCACAAGTGAAGACAATTGGACGGCGTTCAGCGTGCATGGCCCTGCCGACACGGTATGGGACAGCCAAGGGTTAGGGCAAGAAAAGTGCCTCGCCGTCACCGCTCCGGCCTTACGGCCGGGATGACTGGTTCGAATGACCGCGTCGGGCTAGCCAGCGCTCGAATCTCTCGGCGGTGTCGAGTCCCTGGCGCCAGTCGCTCCCATCCTCAAGTGCCCAACAGGCATCCAAGATTCCCTTGGCCAGCCCCCACCTGGCGACGCGTTGGGCCTCCAATCCTAACCGCTCCGTCAAGATGGCTATTCGACGCCTCAAGACTGTCTCGGCCTTGCCACCGCGAGCAGGGTAGTTGAGGAGATACTGAATCACGTCAAAGTGCGGGTCACCAACGATGCCCTTGGGGTCTATGATGACCCATTGGTCTTGATGGCGCAAAATGTTGGCGTGATGCAGATCCCCGTGCAACAAGGACGGACGGTCGGTGGAGGCGACAAGACCGTTCAGATACTCGATAGCGCGGTCGACCCACGGAGCGGGCAACGGCCCCACCGACGTCCGCTGATATCTACCGATCGCCGAAAAATGGTCCTGGATAAACTCGTGGGCACCCCTGACAGGTCTCGACTGAAGGCGGCGAAAGACCGAACAGAAAATCTCTGTGGCACGCTCATCATCGGTAATGCTCGATAAGGGATGGCCCGGCATGGCTCTTTGCAGGAGTAACGCCGAGAGTGCCCCTTCAAAATCCCTGACTCCGATCGCTCCGTGGTCGGAGAATTCATCCAGGGCGTGAACCTCGCGGGTCACTTCAGTTTCATTCACGCCGATCTTGAGCACCAGGTCCTCGTTGGCCCGGGTTGCTAGAAAGACATGGGCGCCGCTCTGGTGGGCCAATGGCTCGATCACGTTGATTCCAAAGCGCTCCTCACATCGGCTTACCACTTCCCGCATGGACATGGCCGATCCTCCTCAAACCATACTGGAGACGATCTTTGGGCACGATGCGGTCTACGGCGGCAACCAGATTCAGCCGCTCGCTGATCGACAAGATGGCCGTCGGCCATCGGAAGCCGAGAGTGGATACCGCCGTCGGTTCCATACCCAGTCGGCCCCGATCCCGAATTTGCTCAGCCGGGCCCAGATATTCGGTTCCGTTTTGACCCGGCTGCGACCGCATCCGGCCCCCTGCCTTCCGGCTGTTCTTTGACGCGGTAGGAATATTGATAGTAGTAGACCGGGGTGCGGCGGCCAGGAAAAAGCCGTTTCACAATCCGAGCCAAGCGTACTCGCCTTCTTGGATACAATACCTAATTCCCCACCACATCCCGAAAATCCTGTACGGTTGGCAACCGCACCATAGCTGCCACTTTGCCAGCGAGCAACCCGCTGCATGATTAATCGCTGCGGCTAATGACAAGAGTTCGCGGCGACGGGCAATCCTGCCGCATCCGAGGTTGAAGCCTACAGACCAGCAAACCGTTGCTGTAGCGCGTTAATCTCCGTGCCGCCGATGCGGTGAAATAGCAGGTCAGGTACAAAGAACTCCCGGCCGGGACCATAGCTGGCGAGATCAATCCTGTCAATCCATTCCAGACCTTCATCAGCGGTCATTTGCAGCGCCTCGAATAGAACGGTGGCGGTAAAGGGGATAACCGGCTCGGCCGCCAGGGTGAAATATTTCATGAGATTGATGGCCGTGCGCAACACGACCGCGGCCCCATCGCGGCGAGTTTTGAGGAGATTCCAGGGCGATTGCTGATCCAGGTACACGTTGCCGATCGACCACAACTCGCGCAGCACCTGCACCGCCTTGCGAAACTCTAGGTGACGCAGATGTCCGCGATATTCGTCCGCCAGCCGCTGGCAATCTTCTTGCAGCCGACGCTCCGTATCCCCGGGTTCCCCACCCTCGGGCACGCGGCGGCCAAAGTTGGCCTCGATCAGTTTGAGCGTGCGATTCACGAAGTTGCCGAAGGTACCAACCAGATCCTTGTTCACAGCATGGGCAAACAATTCCCAGGTGAAACTGGCATCGCCTGATTCCGGAGCGTTGGCCAGTAGATAATAACGCCAACAGTCGGCGGGGAATAGCTCCAACGCATCGTCGAGGAAAATACCCCGTTTTTGGCTCGTGGAGAATTTCGCGCCGTAATACGTCAACCAATTGAAGCTCTTAATTTGCGTGGCCAGGGTCCATGGTTCTCCCGTACCCAAAATCATGCCCGGAAAGAACACGGTATGAAACGGAACGTTGTCTTTCGCCATGAACTGGGTATAGTTCACGTCCTTAGCATCAAACCACCATGCTCTCCAGTCACGCTGGTTGGGGGCTTGATCGCTCCACTCTTTGGTGGCTCCAATATAGCCAATCGGCGCATCAAACCACACGTAGAACACTTTGTGCGCGAACCCTTCACGAGGAATCGGAACGCCCCAGGTGAGATCCCGTGTCACGCACCGCTCACTTAAGCCTTCATCCAGCCACTTCAGCGCGATCGAGCGTGTAAGCCGCGACCAGCAGGGGTGGTTCTCGACCCATGCCCGGATGGATCCGCTCAGCGCATCCAAGCGTAAGAACAGGTGGTCGGTGTCGCGGACTTCCAAATCCGTACTGCCCGAAATCGCCGACTGCGGTTGCAGCAGCTCGGTAGGTTCCAACACCGCCGTGCAGCTCTCGCATTGGTCACCACGTGCCGCTTGGTAACCGCATTGAGGACACGTGCCCACCACATAGCGATCGGGCAGAAAACGGCCATCGGCCGCAGAGTAGATCTGTCGAATCGGATGCTCCACCAAGTAACCATGAGCGGTGATTTGTTCATAAAAGTGCTGGGTCAGTTCTCGATTTTGGGCGGAGGATGTGCGCCCAAAGTGATCGAAGGACAACCCAAATCGGGCATAGATGGACGATTGCTTGCG
>JAJZXC010000040.1 GCA_021846365.1 Bacillota bacterium
GGCGACAAGCCTGCGAACGGACCAGTATGACGGATGAAAGTCGACACGTCTACCACAATGCTTCAGGAGGTATTATAATGGCTGAACCCGTCATTATCATCAACGCACCGTTGTTGCCTCCGCCCCTCAAGCATCAGACCATTTTGGCTACGTTTGCCGCACTGCCTCAAGGATATTCTGCGCTGCTGATCAATGACCACGATCCCAAACCGCTGCTCTATCAATTGGACGCCGAGCAACCGGGGGCTTTTTCGGTCGAATACGAAGAATCTGGTCCTTCGCGCTTCGCCATCCGATTGACGCGCAACTGACCGCCCACGTCTGTGAAACGGGGATGGTCGCCTTGGCGCGGCGGCCATCCCGGCTGTCCGAGAGACGACATCTCTGGCAGACTTTTTTCCTATCGCACGGGCGCCTCAGCCCTCGATTTATGGGGTGACGTGGTGGGCCTTGTTGCCAAAAACCGCTGAGGCTAGCCCGCCAGTGGTGATCACCGGCCATCCTCTGGCCGGGAGAACATCGGTCTGACGGCGGTTGATTGGCGACCGACCGATGTTCTGCGGATGATTACCAGACCAGCGGCATACATGACTGCCAAGAGCATCCAGGCGGGGCGATAGGAACCAAACTGACGAACCAAGAATCCGAAAACAGGTAAGAAGACCATTATTCCCACGAAGGCGCTGACGCCGATCAGGGCGAGCGCCGTACCTTGCTCTGAGCGAACGGTGGTTTGGGCCACCCAGGCAGTCAGCAGCGCGTTCCACCCGTCTAGACCACATCCCAAGGCAAAAAACACGATGGTCAGGGTGGCAACTGAAGTGGACACGGGAAGCAAAGTCCACACCGCTAATGCCGCCACCGCCTCCATGACTACCCACGACATTAGTTTGCGTATCGGTCGCCTCAGGTCGGCGACCCGTCCCATGACGATCCGGGTGGTAAGTCCCCCAGCCAGCGCGACCGCCAGGAGCGGGCCAGCCGTGGTCATGGCCAGGTGCCACCGGTCGCCCAGATCGAGCAGGGCATAGGTTAAGAGCGCGTATTGTCCCGGCGACAGCAATAGACTCGCCACCATGAGGCCTTTGAGACGCGAAAACCCGCGCAAAGCTCCCCGGGATCGGCCGTGCCAGGGCCGGCGGGGACGCGAGGGTAGCATCCACCCCAATCCGAGGGTGCATCCCCCCACATTGATCGCAAGCAGCAGCAACAGGGCACTTAAAGACCAACGCTGCACCAGCCAGGGAAAAACGGCGGCAGCCAAAATGCCTCCCAGCGGAGTGGCGGCTTGACGGACACCGAGGGCGAGACTTTGATGTCCAGAATCCTGATAACTATGGCTTACGGCCATGGTTCCGGTCAGCGAAAGGGCCGGCAAACCGCAGCCGATTAGCGCCAACAAGACTTCCAGAACCCAAAAACTCCTCGGCAGCACCAAGGCCAGGATGCCTAACCAAAGGAGACTGGACGCGCCTGCGATATACGCCACCAGCTTCGTTCCCAAGGCGTCGAGGGCAGCTCCGGCCGGCAGCGTGCCAATGACCGCCCCCAAGGCCACAGTCGCAAACAGCAGGCCCATTTGCCCGATTCCAAGATGGGCATAGGCTTTGAAGGCGACACTGAGCACGGACAGACCTTGCTGCGAAATTGAAACGGCCACCTGATCTGCCGAGGCAACCAGTAGCAGGCCGATCGACTGGAGGCGCCGTTCGACCATCTGCCACGACCTCCCTAGTCTCTTTAGCCATCTTGTCCTCGACCATGACTGAATGGCCCGGCGGGCAAGCGGACCCACGTAGTGCCGCAACATTCCCGTTCTCGCGCCATTGCGCCTTCGGTAAGATCGGCTTCGGATGCTAGCCTCGGTTACTTCCGCGTCCACTATAGCCTCGGGGAACCGCACAAATATTGGCAAGCCCCGGCAGGACTCGCGATGGAGGTCACCAAGCCCTGTCCCAGTCCCAGGATCCCTCCAAAGTGCGTCCAAATTACCATCCCCTGACATTTTTTCGTTGTCCTTGCATATCGTGGTAGTGTCGTTCATGGGGGATCCCAGAACAGGTGAGGACCGGCGCCAACCCATCAGATAGTAAGGAGGGAACCTGCGAATGGAGAAATTTGACCTGTTTAAGGATCTAGCCGAGCGCACCGGAGGCGATATTTACATTGGTGTTGTAGGCCCGGTCCGCACCGGCAAATCCACGTTGATCAAGCGCTTCATGGAACAAATGGTTCTGCCCGTCATCGAAGATCCTAACGAACACGAACGCACCGTCGACGCTTTACCGCAAAGCGGCACCGGACGCACCATCACTACCACCGAACCGAAATTCATTCCCGACGACGGGGTTCAGATCCAGTTGACGGACGCGATCGGGTTCCGCGCGCGTCTAGTCGATTGCGTGGGCTACACGGTACCCGGTGCACTCGGTTACACGGAGGACGAGGGTCAGCGGATGGTGCGCACCCCGTGGTCCGATGAAGAAATGACCTTCGAAGAGGCCGCTGAGATCGGCACCCGCAAGGTGATCGCCGACCATTCCACGATTGGCTTGGTGGTGACCACCGATGGCAGTATCGGAGACATCTCGCGCGACGCCTACGTTGACGCCGAAGAACGGGTGATCGCCGAGCTTAAGGAATTGGGCAAGCCCTTCGTGGTGGTGCTTAATGCGGTAAGTCCCTACGACGAAGGCACAACCGTGCTGGTGGAGGAACTGACCGACCGCTATGACGTGCCAGTCATCCCGGTGAACTGCCTGGAACTCGACCAGGAGGACCTGGTTAACATCCTCGAACAGGTGCTGTATGAGTTCCCGGTTACCTCGGTTGCCTTCCATCTGGCGGATTGGGTCGATGCGCTACCTAACCAGCACTGGTTGAGGCTGCGGCTCCAGGAAGCTACCAACGAAGTGGAAAGCCAAATTCACCGTGTGCGCGATATCGACCCTGCCGTGCGCACCCTGTCCTCCAACGAACTCATCAGCAATGTACACTTAGCCCAGATGGAACTGGGAACGGGGACGGCCGACCTTTGGCTTGACGTGCCCGACGATTTGTTCTATCGAACCCTGGCCGAACTGGCCGACCGCCATGTCGGCGGACGGGGAGACGTCATGCGCCTGTGGACCGAATACGTCGACGCCAAGGCGGAATGGGACAAAGTGGAGGAGGCAGTGCGGGACGTGCGGAGCAGCGGCTACGGGATGGTGGCCCCCCAACTTCTCGACCTGCAGTTGGAGGAACCGGAACCTATTCGGCGCGGCAATCAGTTCGGCGTACGACTCAGGGCATCGGCTCCCTCGATTCACATGATTCGGGCCGACATCGACACCGAAATCACCCCCATAATTGGTACCGAGCGGCAAGCCGAAGAACTCGTCCAATATCTGCTGGAACAGTTCGAAGACGATCCCAAACGGCTATGGGAGACAAACCTGTTTGGCAAGTCGCTCCACGACCTGGTGCGCGAAGGCATTCAATCCAAGTTGTTCAAGATGCCCGAGAACGCCCAGGAGAAATTGCAAGAGACGCTGCAACGCATCATCAACGAAGGCTCGGGAGGGCTCATCTGCATCATTATCTGAGTGCCGCGAACGATTTGCCGTCGGCAGTCGCTGGCTTCCGTCCATCACGCCTCGGTAGTCGCGGCGGCGAACGGACTAGAATTGGTGGTTGAAAAGTGGCGCCGAATTTGCTATGCTACAAACGAACGGGCTGTGGCGCAGTTTGGTAGCGCGCTACCTTGGGGTGGTAGAGGTCGTGGGTTCGAATCCCGCCAGTCCGACCAGTTTGATCCGGCCCTCGGTGTGGGTCGGACTTTTTTTGGGCACGCTAGACTTGGTCATCAAGCCCGGGCTCTGGTTTGGCTGAGCCGCTCGCGCCAGCAGCGGGCAGCAAAGTCGGTGAACCGTGGCCTGACCCCCAGGGAGGCGGTGCCATTTGGCCAGGTTTGAAGATCCCGAAGAGGGCAATCACGGCAGCCACCAGCCGAGGGGCACCCTGAAGGGGGAGCCGTTGCGCGCCACCTTCGATATGCTGTTTGACGCTAACGGTCTAGTGGACATGCTGCCGGCAGCTTTCACGACCGATTCCTTTCGCTGGACCCACGTCAACAGCGCCGACCTGGCGGATACTAAGAATCGGGTGGAACACCAGTTGAAAGGCATCGGGGTGCCACTGCCGTTAACGTGGAACCAGGAGGCAATTCTTAGGGACCATGTCTTCATCGAGGACGGCGGGAACTTTTTCCACCTGGTTGTATATAGGCTCGCTGGCGACATCGCCATCCCGCGACCAGAGACCTCAACGCGTGCCATTCATCTTCTTGTCCATGAATGGGGGATCTTGACCTGGGGCGATGACGCCGATGGTCCCCTGGCCACCCTGCATAGCAAAATCCAGCGCTATCCGCGCTGGATTACTTCACGCTCCGCGTTGCTCTTCGGGATCCTGGACGGTCTGTTCGCCAGTTGGCTGCCCGTTATTGACCGTTTAGACGAAGCCGTGGTGAAGCTCGAACAGCAGGCGTTGTCTTCCTCCCGGGGAGGCGCTCCACTACAAACCCGGGTCACCGAGTGTAAACACCAGGTTGCCCATTTGCACCGGATTTTGATCTCCTCTCGGGACATGGCCCGCAATTTGTCGCACCGTTTTCCAGATGAAGACGTCACCTATTACTTCGAACTTTATGACCAGGTCTCACGTCTCAACGAAACCGTAGAAGGGTTGGGGACCATGTTAGACACGGTGCTCGATCTGCATTTGTCGACCGTTTCCAACCGCTTGAACGAGGTGGTCAAGACGCTGACCCTGGTGACCACGATGATGTTGCCAGCCTCATTGGTCGCGGCCTTTTACGGCATGAATTTCGATCATGTCCCCGGCATCCACTGGACTTACGGATTTTACATGGTATTGGGATTCGTTGCCTTGGTGTCGATTGGGCTCTTGATCTGGTTCAAGCGAAGGTCGTGGATCTAGCCTCTTTGGTAACTGGATCCCCGGCAAAAAATCGTTCATAATGGCTTGAGGTTGGAATGCAGGGCTTTGGAGCCAGGTGTGATTGGCAGCCCTCCACGCAGACTCCCGGCGGGATTGGGGCCGGGTTTTGCCCTGCACCCCGGCCCATTCCATTGGTGTCTAATCAATCGTGCCATGACTGCCATAAAGGGGAGGGAGAGGTGTCACCCTTTGGGTGCTCCAATCGCCATGCAAACACACTCCGATGATTTGCTGTTCCGCTACGAACAGGCGGTAAATCCGGGCTTGGCACGCGTTTTCCGGTTTATGGGCCTGGAATCAGTAGAAGCTACCGGGTACGGGGCGATTTTGGTCGACGAGGATGGCGAAGAATACCTGGACCTGGCGGGTGGCTACGGTGTCATGGTCCACGGCTATCGCCATCCCCGAATTGTGGCCGCTGCCCACCACCAACTCGACAGACTAGGACAGTCGTCGCGGGTGCTGCTAAACCGACCCATGGTGGAGTTGGCGGAAGCGTTGGCCCGGGTAAGTCCGGGAGACCTGACCTACACCTTTTTTTGCAACAGCGGTGCCGAGGCGGTCGAGGCTGCACTCAAGCTCTCACGCGCGGCCACCGGCCGAGTGCAGTGGGTAAGCACTAATGGCGCCTTCCATGGAAAGACGATGGGAGCGCTTTCGGTGTCGGGACGGCGCACATATCAAGATCCATTTGAGCCCTTGGTGCCCGGAGTCACCCAGGTTCCGTTCGGGGACGCCGACCGCTTGGCCGAGGTGATGAATGAAGATGTTGCCGCCGTCATTGTAGAACCGATCCAAGGGGAGGGGGGGATCATCGTTCCTCCCCCTGACTATCTCGGTCGGGTGCGGGCCCTGTGCGACGAGGCGGGCGCTCTGATGATTGTCGACGAGGTGCAAACGGGGATGGGGCGAACGGGGAAGTTATTTGCGGTGGAGCACAGCGGGGTGGTGCCCGACCTGCTCTGCCTGGCCAAGGCGCTTGGCGGCGGAATTATGCCGATCGGTGCCGTTATCGGCCGACCGGCGGTGTGGAAGGTGTTTGACGAGCAGCCGTTAATCCACACCTCGACCTTTGGCGGTGCCCCGCTGGCGACCGCAGTCGGCTTGGCAGCGCTCAAAGTGACACTTGAGGACAAGCTCCCCGAACGCGCTGAGCGATTGGGAAGGCTGGCGATGGCAGAGCTTCGAGCTCTGAAAGACGCCTATCCCGAGGTCTTGACAGATGTCCGCGGCCAGGGCTTGATGATCGGTTTGGAGTTCCCTAGTGCCGGATTGGCCGGAGCGCTGATGGCCGAATTGTTTCAACGCCACGTTTTGGCGGTATACACGCTCAATAATGAACGGGTAATTCGTTTGATTCCGCCGCTAGTGATTGGCGATGCTGAACTGGGCCGGGCCTTGGCCGAAATTTCATCGGCGGTGGCGTCGGTCGCGGTCTACGCAAATGAATTGGAGGAGTAGCCATGCCTACGGTTGAGGTGAAGGAGACCATTCAGGGCGGCGCGGATGCCGTCTATAACGTGCTGAGTAAAATGGACGACTTTCCGACCTTCATGAGTAACGTGGAATCGGTCGAAATTCGCGAAACCGGGGAAGGGTACGCCGTTTCCGAGTGGACCGCTCGGCTACAGGGGAAGAAATTTCACTGGGTAGAACGTGACGAGTTCTTTCCCCAGCGCCGCCAGATTGTTTTCCGCCAGGTGCAAGGTGATCTTAAGGTGTTTGCTGGTCGCTGGCAAGTAGATCCGGTGACCGCGGCCGAAAGCCGGGTAACCCTGGTCACCGAGTTTGAATTCGGCATTCCCATGTTGGCAACGCTGCTCAATCCCGTCGCGCGCTATGCGCTCCGCCAAAATGCACTCGGCATGCTGGCTGGCGTGCAGCAGGCGATCGCCGTCGGTCCAGCCAAATAACCGCAACCAGCCTTGAAATGAATAGCAAATCGGTCCTATTTAGAGGGGCGGTGAGCTTTTTGCGTAAAGTCGGCTGGATCTCGGAGCTTTTCGTGGATAAACCGAATATTTTGTTGACAGACGGGGCTTATTTGATACAATTAGTCCTGGCCCAGGGGAGTTTCCCGCTGGGGCCGTATTCGGGGAAAAAGGGGGTTGGTATGCAATGAATGCATTAGGTCGACACATCTTGGCAGAGATTCACGGATGCGATGCCAACGTGTTGAATGACAGCACCCGCGTTGAGGAAATCATGGTGGAGGCCGCATTAAAGGCTGGCGCAGAAGTGCGCGAGGTGGCTTTTCATAAATTTAGTCCGCAGGGCGTAAGCGGTGTGGTGGTCATTTCGGAGTCGCATCTAGCAGTGCATACCTGGCCCGAACACGGGTACGCCGCGGTGGACGTGTTTACCTGCGGTGATTCTGTCAACCCCTGGGATGCCTGTAACTATATCGTCGAACAGTTCCGCGCCCAAACTTTTACCGCCTCGGAGACGCTCCGTGGCGTTTTGGTGGAAAGTGCCAACCAAAAGGCTGCGGTTTAGACGAGAGGAAGGGGATCTGCGAGGTGGCAGCAACTTTTTTTATGGTCAAACCCGACGGCGTACGCCGCGGGTTGGTGGGAGAGATACTCGGGCGCATTGAGCGCAAGGGATTAATGCTTCGGGCGATGAAGCTGATGCAGATCACACCCGAATTGGCGGCGCAACACTACCAGGAGCATCGCGAAAAGGCGTTTTACCCGGAGTTGGTCGACTTTATCACGTCGGGGCCGGTCGTGGTCATGATGGTGGAGGGACGCGACGCCCAGACGGTAGTGCGTACCTTAATGGGGGCGACCGACCCGGCCAAGGCGGCCCCAGGCACCATCCGGGGGGACTTGGCGCTCGATCTTACCCAAAACCTTGTCCACGGCTCGGACAGTCCAGAGTCGGCGGAACGGGAAATCGCGCTCTATTTCAACATCGACGCATAATGCGCGCCTTGGTCGCCGGTCTCGCACTGGCGGGATTAACCTACGGCCTTGTCGAGTCTCGTTGGATACGGCCAGTCACCTATGAGGTGGTGCTGGCCGGGCTCGACCCGTCATTTGATGGATTCACCCTCCTCCACTTGTCCGACCTGCACGGACGAGTGGAGATTTTTTCGCGGTCGATTTTTCGCCGCTGGCTTAACAGCGCCGATCTCGTGGTGGTGACCGGCGACCTATATCACCCGGCGCTTTCCCGACGCCGTCTGGCAAGCGCTCTAGATGACGTGCGCCGACGTCGGCCGATGTTTTTGGTTAGCGGCAACCATGACTACCACCGCGGACAGCTTGACCTAAGACCGCTCTCGCCAGACGGACTGCTCGATAACATGGCGGTGCCCATTCGCCGCGGCGACCGCGTATGGTGGCTGGCAGGATTGCCCGACTTGGTCACCGGGCACCCTAAGTGGGATTCACTCTTGAGCCAAATCGGCTCCGGCGCCGCCGTCCTGCTCTCCCATCGCCCGGATGCGGCGGTGAACCCCCACGCGCGGAGGTTCCAACTGGTCTTATCCGGGCACACCCATGGCGGCCAGGTCGTATTCCCCCTGGTCGGCGCCTTGGTGAAGCATACCAAGGTGGGAGGGGGCTACGTGGCGGGGCGGCGCGATATTCCCGACGGGCCGGTGGTGATTACATCGCGCGGGCTGGGCACATCCGAGCTGCCGGTTCGGCTGCTCTGTCGGCCGGAACTGGTGCGGGTGGTGCTGCGGGCGCCGGTTGCCGATGGGCAGACAACAACCCCAGGCAAGGTTTCGACTGGCATAATTTGAACCTCCCCGCCGTAGAGGGCGGAGATTCTGGGGGAAACCACCGTGCGGCAACGCCTGATGACCGTAGGAAATCCCCAAACCTACCCCAAAGCCGGGGATATCTCCGCCCTGAACGGCGGAGTTTTACGGCACATCCTGATAAAATGGATGGAACAGTCGGGAAATGGCAAGGAGGGGCGTTGGGTGACGCTAGCAGTGGTTGCGGGGACCGGGGTCTACGAGGCTCCCTGGCTCAGGGATGCCGCCGTACAGACAGTGAAGACCCCCTATGGCATGGTGGAATGCATGGCCGGGAGCCTCGGTCCAGCCAAATCACGGACGTGGTTTCTCAACCGCCATGGGCCGGGCCATCGCATTCCTCCCCATCAGGTAAACTATCGAGCCAATATCTGGGCATTGCGGGAAATCGGTGCCGAACGCATCATCGCCACCGCGGCCGTCGGGTCGTTGAACCCGTCGCTGGCCCCGGGGAGCATCGTGCTTCCCGACCAGTTCCTCGACTTTACCAAAAGCCGGCCGGGAACGTTTTTCGATGCCGACAGTCAAACCGTGGTACACACGGACATGACCCATCCGTTTTGCCGGCAACTGGCGGCGAGATTGGCCGCCGCGGCCAGCGAGGCTGGCTTGGAGCCGGTCTCCACGGGAGGCACCTACGTGTGTACGGAGGGACCGCGGTTTGAAACCCCGGCCGAGATTCGAGCCTATCGGCTGCTGGGGGGCGACGTAGTGGGGATGACGGTGGTACCCGAAGTCGTGCTGGCCCGAGAGTTGGGCCTTTGCTACCAAACCTTGGCGCTGGTAACCAATTGGGCGGCGGGACTGACTGCGGAGCCGATGACCCAGGCTGAGGTGCTGGGGTTGGTCAAGGCCAAGCGCGGAGTCTTAACCGAGATTCTCGGCCTGGCTCTGACCCATCCCGACCTGGAGAGGAAACAGTGTGAATGTGGGCCGCCGCCGGCGGCCATCTAGCAGGCTTGCTGGCCCGGAACTTTCCCGCCAGAAAAGACCGAACCCAAGATCCAAAATTCAAGCAAGAAGGGAAGCGACACCGATGCCGACGTTACGCGATCCCGGTTTGGCACCTTCCGGCCACAGCAAGCTGGATTGGGTGCGACCGCGTATGCCTGTCTTGACTGCGCTGCGCCATCGTTATCAAACCGACCGACCACTGGCCGGTCAACGCATCGCCATCTCTTTGCACCTGGAAGCCAAGACGGCCGTGTTGGCCGAACTGCTGCATCAGGGTGGGGCTGAGGTCAGCATCACCAGTTCCAATCCGCTCAGCACTCAAGATGATGTGGCCGCCGCCCTGGCCGAAGGCGGGGTCGACGTCCACGCGCTCCACGCTGCTGACGAGGACGAATACGATCGCTTGCATCAACTGGTCCTGGATATCGAGCCCACGCTCATCATTGACGACGGCGGCGAATTGACCGACCGCCTGCACGGGACCCGCCAGGCTCTGGCGGCCAAGGTGCTGGGGGGAGCAGAAGAAACCACGACTGGGGTGACCCGCCTGCATGCCCTGGAGCGCGCCGGGCGCCTGCGCTATCCGATGGTGGCGGTAAATGACGCCGAGATGAAGCATTTGTTTGACAACCGCTACGGCACCGGCCAGTCGACCTGGGACGCAATCATGCGGGCCACCAATCTGGTCGTGGCCGGCAAGACGGTCGTGGTGGCCGGATACGGCTGGTGCGGGAAAGGGGTGGCAGAACGGGCGCGAGGACTCGGGGCCCGGGTGCTGGTGACCGAGGTTGATCCCATCCGCGCCAACGAAGCTTGGATGGACGGCCATCGCGTCATGACCATGGACGAGGCGGCCCAGTATGGGGACTTTTTCATCACCGTGACCGGAAACCGGGACGTAATTGGCCCGGCGCATTTCGAACGCATGGGTGACGGCGCCATCTTGGCCAATGCCGGCCATTTTGACGTGGAAATCAATGTCCGCGCGCTGAAGGAGCGCGGCTTAGGCGTCCTGGTCGGCCGAACGCCGGCGGCCATCGGCTACCGGTGGACCAAGGACAAGGTGCTGTGGCTGCTGGCCGAAGGGCGGCTGGTGAATTTGGCCGCCGGGGATGGCCATCCGGCGGAAATCATGGACCTGACATTTGCCCTGCAGGCCCTTTCTTTGGAGCATCTCAGCCGCAACCGGATGAGCCCGGGGGTGCATAAAGTGCCCGCGAGCGTGGATCGCTGGGTCGCCGCCATCCGACTGGAGGCGCTGGGATTGCGGATCGACACGCTGTCCGACCAACAACAACGCTATCTGACCAGCTGGTAGACAGCCCGCCGACGGGGCCGGGCGGTTTCGCTCCCCCGGAAAATAAAGGAGGCGCACGCGTGCGTTTTCGCATGGAAGGGCCGACCGTGATCACCCTGGATGATAAGCGCACCGTCTACGGCCCTGGACAGCTAACCTGGCAGGATGGAGAGATTGTATCGCTCGGACCGGAGAACTCCGACCCGGCCCCGGTCGACCAATTGATTCGGGTCGGTGACGCCTACTTGCTGCCAGGGTTGCTTAACGGTCACAACCACGCCGCGATGACCCTTTTGCGGGGAGTGGCGGACGATAGTCCGTTGTTCGAGTGGCTGCATGATCATATTTTTCCCTTGGAAGCCAAGTTGACCGCGGAAGACGTCTACACCGGCACTCTCTTGGCCTGCGCGGAGATGATCCACACCGGCACGGTAGGGTTTGCCGATATGTATTTCCACGCCGAGCAAGTGGCGCGGGCGGTGGAGCAGGCGGGACTGCGGGCGTGGATAGCACGGGGCATTACCGGCGACGCGCAGAGCGGGCAACCCCGGTTAGACGAGTCCTTGGAATTCGCAACCGAGTGGCGCGGCCATCCCCGGATCACGCCCATGCTGGGCCCTCACGCTCCCTACACGGTCAGTTTTGACCTGCTGCAACGGGTGGCGGCGGCAGCCCAAGAATGCGACCTGGGCATCCACATCCATCTGGCCGAAAGCCCCCAGGAAATGGCGGAACTGGCCCAACGCCAGACAACGCCGTTTGCCTTGGCCCACCGCGCCGGGCTGTTTTCGAGTCGGATTCTGATTGCTCACGGCACGCACGTCTCAGCCAGCGATGTGGACTATTTGGTCGGCATGCGGGGCGGCATTATCACCTGCCCGGTATCCAACGCCAAATTGGGCAACGGCATCCTGCCCTATTCGATGCTCAGAGAGGCGGGCATTACCGTGGGCCTGGGTACCGACGGTCCCGCCTCGACCAACTCGCTCGACATGTTTTTGGAAATGAAAGCCATGGCGTGGTTACAAAAATTGGCCGGGCGGCATCCAGAGACGTTTCGGGCCGAGGAAGCCCTTATCGCCGCCACCACGGCTACCGCCTCCGTGCTGGGGCATGCTGGCGGTCAACTCGCTGTCGGCAGGCCGGCCGACTTCATCGTGGTCGGCCGACGCAGCGCCCACCTCACCCCCGAGCACGACGCGGTGGCCAATTTGGTCTATGCCGCCCAAGGCAAGGACGTACGCTATACAGTGGTAGACGGACACATCCTCATGGCCGAGGGCATCATCACCGCCTTCGACGAACAAGCCGTGATTTTAGAGGCCGAAAGCCGGGCCAAAATGCTGACGTCATAATACGCGCGGAGGAGGCGAGAACCCTTATGGAACCCTTTAACCCGGAAACCAGCGGCTGCATCATCTGCGGCGGCAACAATCCGATCGGCCTTCATCTTCGTTTTTTGCCCGCCCCTGACGGCGGCGTCGAGGCCGAACTGACCTTGGACGAGAACTGGCAGGGGTATGCGCAATTGGCCCACGGGGGTATCGTCGCCGGTCTCATGGATGACGCCATGTGGCACGCCATCTACCGCCGCACCGAACGGTGGATGGTAACGGCCGAAATCCGCGTCCGCTACAAGCGGCCGGTGGTGATTGGCCAAGCGGTTCGGGTGAGAGCGGTCATCGAACGGCTAGATGGGCGCCTGGTCCACGCCGTGGCGACAATATTGCAGAGCAAGGACGGGGGCGAAAGCATATTGGCTGAAGCTCACGGTCGGTTTCTTGCCGCCCCCGGGGGATTTATAGGATTCCGCCATAGTCCCGAATGAGTTTGCGGGCGCGCTCGGCGTCGGACGCCTCAACCACCGCGGTTAGCAGCCAGTCCTCTCCGAAAATCAGGCCGGTCGCGTTGGCCCAAGCCGAAGCTAGCGTCCATTTGTCGTCAATCGCGTCGACTTGATAGCCAAAGCGCCCCCATTCCGCCACCGGGTAGGGTTCTTCGGCGTCGAGAGTGATGGGATCGAGCTGTACAACTTCGAACCCGTTGGCACGTAGAGCCTGTTGACAAGCCTCGGCCCGTTCCACAAACGTAAAGCGCGCCAATATGTTGATTTCGTTTGCCATCGGCAGTCCCCCCCTGGGAGCAGGATGCACCCAAGATGGAAATTCCATGCACGCGGTAAAAATGACATGCTAAGATGAAAGCCATGAAAGGCGGACGGAGGGGATGGGCGTGTTGCCGCGGCTGGTTGTGGTCGATACGGAAACGACGGGATTAGACGCGCGGCGCGACGCCGTCATACAAGTTGCCCTGGCCCGTCGCGAGCCCGACGGCGAGGTGCGGGAGGGCCACTGGTTAATCAATCCGGAACGTACGATTCCCCCTGATATTTTGCGATTAACCGGCCTCGACGGGATAGATTTTACGCAGTGTCCGCCGATTACGGCGGTTGCTGGCGAAATTGCGAACTTCGTCGACGGTGCGCCCCTAGTGGGTCACAATGTTGACTTTGATTACCAATTTCTGACCCGATTCGGTATCCACCCCCAAGAGCGGGTGGATACCCTGCAATGGGCGCGGATCGCGCTTCCGGGGCGGCCGAGCTATCGTCTCTCCGACCTCTTTGCGGGCACGGACTACCGCTTTCATGATGCCCGTGAGGACTGCCGGGCCACGTTGGAGCTGGTAGAGCAAATATACATTCAGTTGGGCCAACTGCCCAAGCAGGCGCAGCGCGACCTTGAGCGAATCTTAGGATCGGAATGGACCTGGTGGGGAATCGAGTCGGCATCATCGACCATTTCTCAGGCTCCGCTTTATAACCCCGGCCGAGAAAGCTATAGCCCCGAGGGCCCGCCGCTGGAGCCAATGGCCGAGATCGGCCAAGCGATGGCGTATTTGGCTCCCGATGGGCCGATCGCACGGGCGGTGCCCGGCTTTGAGCCGCGACCCCAGCAACAGCAGATGGCGCAGGCCATTGTGCAGGCTTGGCCGGAGGGGCGCATCGTGATGGTTGAAGCGGGCACGGGAACCGGCAAAAGCCTCGCCTATCTCGTCCCCGCTGCGGTCAACAGCGTCCGCGCTGGCGAACGGGCGGTGGTGGCCACCCATACTTTGGCGTTGCAGGAACAACTGTGGAACAAGGACTGGCCTACCGTGGCCGCCAGTGTGCCCGCTTCCGCCACCGTGTTGAAAGGCCGCGGCCGCTACCTGTGTTTGTTGAAATTGGACGAAGTGGTGGCTACCACCACCATACTGGCTGATGACCGGGCCTGGCGCCACGCAGTCGCCTCGCTCATCGTCTTCAGTTGCCTCGGTACCCGCGGTGACGCCGAAGAATGGAATCCCCGGGGGGATGCGGCGGCCAAGCTGTGGGAGTCTGTTGTGGCCGACCGCAACGCATGTCGCGGCGCTCGCTGCGACTTCGCCGGGCCGTGCTTTATGCGTCAAGCCCGCCGAACGGCCGACGGGGTCCACGTTCTAATCGTGAATCACGCCCTGCTTGCCGCCCATTTGGCGCAAGGCAACGTATTGCCGGAGTTTCAGCATGTGATCATCGACGAGGCCCATCATTTTGCCGAGGTCGTCGAGCGGGCTCTGGGCTTTGACTTGGCGCTCGAGGAATTCGTGCGGACGGTGGGGGATTTGGAGCACACCTTATTTGGGGTCTTGGTGGGTTCGATGCGCTCCACCCATCCCGACCTGGGCGCGGGACTCGATCAATTGCGTTCCGAGTTGAAGGACGCCGCCGCCGCGGCCACCCGCCTCAGTCATCTGCTGGCCCAGGAGCTAAATTTCGAGGCGTACTCCGTGCAGTCGCAAAGAATCACCGAGAGCCGCTGGCAACAATTGGCCGGTCAGCCGATTGGCGATGAATTAGCCAGCCTGTCGCAACACTTTCACCGGCTGGTGACCGATGGCGGCCAAATTTTGGCCCAGGTCGAAGCAGTTTTCGGCGACGTTTCCAACGAGGAGATCATTTGGCTGCGTTACCGCAAATGGTTGGACGACGTAGAAAATATTGCCGCTGGCCTGTCTCGCTTTGGCCAACCTGATCCCGATTGGGTTTCCTGGTTTGAGGGCACGTTACGGAACGTGGAGGTTACCATCCGGCTTCGGCGGGGGCCGGTGGTCATTGCGGACATTCTCCGCCAGCGACTCTGGGACACTATAAAGGGCGGCGTACTGACGTCTGCCACCTTAAGTGTGGGGGGGCGGTTCGACTTTTTGGTCAGCACTCTCGGCATTCCTCGGGGGCGTTTGCAGCCTCTACAGCTCGCTTCTCCCTTTGATTTGACCCAACAGGCCCGGTTGGTGGTGCCTAAGCACCTGTCGCCGGTGGACAGCGCCGAGCACTTGGTTGAGACTGCCAACTTCGTGGCCGAGGCGGCGGTTCGACTGGGAGGCCGCACCCTAGTTCTGCTGAATTCTTACCGTGCCTTGCGCAACCTGGCGAACGCCGTCCGCGAACGTTTGGCGGAAACTGGAATCCTTACCCTCGCCCAGGGCATTGATGGCAGCGGTCCGCATCTGGTTGAACGATTTCGGCAGGGCGGGGGATCCGTCTTAATCGGGGTGGCCAGCTTGTGGGAGGGGGTCGACGTGCCGGGGGACGCCCTGTCGCTCGTGGTCATTGGTCGGCTACCGTTTGCAACCCCTGGCGACCCCATGGAGGACGCGCGTCTGGAACGCATTCGAAGCCAAGGCGGCATACCGTTTTATCAACGGACCTTGCCGCAAGCCATTTTGAAATTCCAACAGGGATTCGGTCGCCTCATTCGCAGCCACCGTGATCATGGAGTGGTGGTGGTGCTGGATCCGCGCATTTTGCCCCAAGGCAGTCGCTACGGCCATCAGTTTATTCGGGCGGTTCACCCGGTTCCGCTGGTTGTGGCCGACAGGCCTAGAGTGCTGGCGGAAATCGACCGCATGCTCCGATTGCCGCCGAGTGAGGAAAGGATTTGATCATGCGCATACTGCTGACCAACGACGACGGGATTGAGGCCGCCGGACTGAAGACCCTGGCCGCAATCTTGGCCGAGACCCACCAGGTGTTTGTCGTGGCACCGGATCGCGAACGCAGTGCCATTGGGCATGCAATCACCGTGCACAAGCCAATCTATCCACGCACGATCGATTGGGGCGCGAGCGGTATCACCGCCTGGAAGGTAAACGGAACGCCGGCCGATTGTGTTAAATTGGCCGTCCGCGCCCTCCTGCCAGACTCGCCGGATCTAGTACTGGCGGGCATTAACCACGGTTCCAATTTGGGACGCGATATTTTCTACTCAGGCACGGTGTCGGCGGCTATCGAAGCCATGTTTACCGGTGTGCCGGCCCTCGCCTTGTCCGCGAAAACATTTGATCGTGCGACTCTGGAATGGATATCCGCCTTTGTTGGTCAGTGGATCAGTTCATCGTGGTGGCAACGGCCAGCGGCTGGCGAGTTTTTTAATGTTAATTTCCCCAACTTGGATCAAGGCCTGCCCGCTCGCCTGGTCTGGGTGCCCTTGGGCCGTCGCGAGTATCAGGAGACATTTTGGCAACACGAAAATCCCCGGGGCCAGCGATACTATTGGCTAGCCGGTGAACCGCGCGATCCCTTGGATGATAGCCCAAGTGATGTCAATGCCGTGCACCAAGGGCTCATCGCCGCCACGCCCATCGATCTCGATGTCACCGCGCGTCAGCGTATTGCGCAATTGGAGGCGGTAGACGTCACCCGGTTGAGCATAAGCCACCCCCGCCAGCGCGCACGCTAGGGAGGGGGGGTGAGGGCAATGCACCGCAAGCAACAGCGGCAATCGCGGACCGCGGACCGCGGGCTGCAAGAGCTGAAATATGAGGTGGCGGAGGACCTCGGCTTGTCGGACGACATCCAGCGTCGTGGTTTTGCCCGGATGACTACGCGCGAGGTGGGCAAGCTCGGTGGTCACATGGTGAAACGGCTGATAGCCCGGGGCAAGCGCGTGTCCCGCAAGGGAACCTCATAGCCTCCTGGGAATAGCGGTATGCTCCATCCAAGCTGGTTGGGATGGGGCATATTGCGTTGGGGCTCGAATATATTGTCCGTGAAAGGCGGGCAGAAGATGGAGCTTACAGCCATAGTGCGAGGAGCGTTGGGGGGATTAATCCTAGCCATGGTCATTGCCGCGGCACTGGCTTGGGCCGACTATCACGGAGCGGTGAGCGGCATCTTGCTCACGGTGTTGTTTTGGCTCGGAGCCGGACTAGTCTTTCTTTTCGCCGGACTCCTGGCCGGCCGGTCGGCCAGCGCCGGATATTGGTTGCACGGAATCCTGGCCGCCTTTACGCTCAATTTAGTGGGCAGCGCGGTGGCTGAAAGTTTGGGACGATCCGACCACCATCTCTGGCTCGATCTCGCCTTTGCCGGGTTGGTGGGTATGGTCGGCGGCATTTGGGGAAGGTTTCTCGCCGACTGAGCTACCCTGGGCGCGTGTCCACGGACGGTCGGCAGGGTCTGTCAACACCGACCGCAGCCCTGTTCTATCTCGGAGGGACGTCGCGTTCAACGGAAATTTGCCACTTTTGCCCATCACCCCCTGCCGTGCCAGCGGCGACCGATACTGAGGGGTGAGGGCAGCGCATTGAGCAGACACACTCGGGCGGTCAGGTATTGGTAACGCATCTAAGCGGTAGCAATTATTATTTATTAGATACTTAGATACGCAAATATTCTTAACCCTATTGGGGCACACCCCGAATACGTCGGCCTAGCCCCGTGGCAAGAAGTTCATCGCGTGAGACCTCGACCATGAACTCTCCCGCCGTCTGGCTACGCCGAGGCGGGGGTTTCACCCCTTCGGGTGTTTCCGAGGGTCACCGGGGTGGGCCCCTTCGCTTTCTGGTTCGCCGACCGCTGCGCGGGAGACTTT